>CAZYTQ010000027.1:12920-21487 GCA_964650135.1 uncultured Anaerolineaceae bacterium
GTCGTCGCTCACCACCGTGGCGGCGGCCAGCTGGCGGACCAGATCCTCGGGACCGAAGCAGAAGTCGATGGCCAGCCCGCCGATGACGAAGCTCGGCCGCACGATGACCGGGTAGCCCACCCGGTCGGCCACCGCGAGCGCCTCCTCGATGGAGGTCGCCATGCCGCCATCGGGCTGGGGGATGCCCAGGCGGTCGACGAGGTTCGCGAAGCGGGTGCGCTCCTCCGCGAGCTCGATGGTCTCGAGCGACAGGCCAGGCAGGTCCACGCCCGCCGCGACGAGCGGGAACGCCAGGTTGAGCGGTGTCTGGCCGCCGAACTGGACCAGCGCCGGGAGCAGTGACTCGCTCGGGCCGGTCTCGGCGTGGATGACCTCCAGCACGCTCTCGCCGTCGAGTGGCTCGAAGTACAGCCGGGAGCTGGCATCGAAGTCGGTCGAGACCGTCTCGGGGTTCGAGTTCACCATCACCGCCTGCCAGCCGTCCCGTCGCAGCGCCTCGGCCGCACGCACCGCGCAGTAGTCGAACTCGATGCCCTGGCCGATGCGCACCGGCCCCGAGCCGATGACGAGCGCCGCCGGGCGGGACACCGGCGGTGCCTCGGGCGGCGATCCGGTGGCGGCATAGGTGGCGTAGAAGTAGGGCGTCTCGGCCGCGAACTCCGCGGCACACGTGTCCACCATCGCGAAGCCCGGCCGCAGGCCCATCGTGTCCCGCCGGGTGGCCAGCTCGGTCGCCGGGATGCCCGTGAGCGTGGCGATGTCGCGGTCGCCGAACGAGGCACGCTTGGCCGACACGAGCAGGCCGTCCGCGAGGTCGCCCCCCTGTGCCTGCATCGCCTGGGCGAGCGTGACCAGCCGCTCCATCTCGGCCAGGAACCAGGGCGCGATGCCGGTCACGTGGTGGAGCTCCGCAGCCGGGACACCGCGCCGGAGGAGCGCGAGCAGCCGCCACAGCCGGGAGTCTGAGGGCGCCAGGAAGGCCTTCAGCAGCGTGGGGCGAGCGGCCACGCGACCGCCCACGGCGGGCCCCGACAGCGCGGCAAGGTCCTCATCCCACGACGGGTCCTCTGCCAGGAACCCGGCCCCTGCCTGCTCGAGGCCCCGGAGCGCCTTGTTGAGCGCCGCACCGAAGGTCCGGTCGATGGCCATCACCTCGCCGGTGGCCTTCATCTGGCTGCCCAGCGAGCGGTCGGCGCCCGGGAACTTGTCGAACGGGAAGCGCGGCAGCTTGACCACCACGTAGTCGAGGGCGGGCTCGAACGCGGCGACGGTGGTCTTCGTGATGGCGTTGGGGATCTCCGCCAGCCGGCGGCCCATCGCGATCTGTGCCGCCACCCGGGCGATGGGATAACCCGTGGCCTTGGAGGCGAGCGCGGAGCTGCGGCTCACGCGCGGGTTGACCTCGATGACCGCATAGTCGGTGGCATCGGGCGAGAGCGCGAACTGGACGTTGCAGCCACCTTCCACGCCGAGCGCACGGATGATCGTCAGCGCCGCGCTGCGCAATCGCTGGTGGACCGGGTCGGGCAGGGTCTGGACCGGCGCGACCACGATGGAGTCGCCCGTGTGGACCCCGAGCGGGTCGACGTTCTCCATGGAGCACACCGCGATGCAGGTGTCGTCCGCGTCGCGCATGACCTCGTACTCGATCTCCTGCCAACCCACCAGACAGCGCTCGACCATCACCTGGCCGATGGGGCTGAGGCGGAGACCCGCCCGGCAGCGTTCGCGATAGGCCTCCTCGGTGTCCACGATGCCGCCACCGGTGCCACCCAATGTGAACGCGGGTCGGATGACCGCGGGCAGCCCGATCTCGGCGAGCGCCCGGTCGATGCCCGCCTGGCGCTCCTCCTCGGTCGCGCCCTCGATGATCACCGACGGGGCATACGGCTGGCCGATGCGGTCGAGGAGGTCCCGGAACGCCTCCCGGTCCTCGGCCATCTCGATGGCCTCGATGGGGGTGCCCAGGAGTCGTGTCCCGTATCGCTCCAGCAGCCCCGCCTTGGCGACGTCCATGGCCAGGTTGAGCGCGGTCTGGCCGCCGAGACCCGCGAGGATGCCATCGGGGCGCTCGCGCTCGAGGATGCGCTCGATGGACGCCACGGTGAGCGGCTCGAGATAGACCGCGTCCGCGACACCCGGGTCGGTCATGATCGTGGCCGGGTTGGAGTTGAGCAGGATGGTCCGGACGCCCTCCTCGCGAAGGGCACGACACGCCTGGGTGCCGGCGTAGTCGAACTCCGCCGCCTGGCCGATGACCACCGGCCCGGAGCCGATGATGAGCACGGACGTGGGACGGGGCCGGGACGGCTGCCCGGCCTCGCGTGGCGGGACCGGATCCACGATCACGCTCACGAGGCCAGCCGGACGCGATCGAGGAAGCGGTCGAACACGGCGGCCGCATCGAGTGGCCCGGGCGAGCCCTCCGGGTGGTACTGCACCGTCTCGATCGGCAGCGTGTGATGGCGCAGGCCCTCCACGCTGTCGTCGTTGAGGTTGCGCTGGCTGACATAGAAGCTCGAGCCCGCGGGCAGTGACGCGCCATCCACCGTCACCTCGTGGTTCTGGGCCGTGACCTGGACCTGGCCCAGCCCGGTGTCCTCCACGGGATGGTTGGCGCCGTGATGCCCGAACCGCAGTCGCCGGGTCTCCGCGCCCGCGGCCCGCGCCACGATCTGATGACCCAGGCAGATCCCCAGCAGCGGCCGACCGTCCGCGATGATCGCCTCGGCGAGCGCCGTCGGTCCCGCGAGTCGTGCCGGGTCACCCGGGCCCGGAGACAGCACCACCCCCGCCACATCCGGCGTCAGCACATCCGCGACCGTCACCGTATGCGGCAACACCCTGACACGCGCCCCTCGGCGCCGCAGCGAGCGGACGATGTTCGCCTTGAGCCCGTAGTCCACGACCGCGACCAGCGGACCCCGGTCTCCCGACTCGTAGGGCGCCCCGATCGAGACCTGGCCCACGAAGTCCTGGTCCTCCCAGCGTGGCACGCCGCGTGCCTGGTCGATGGCGGTGGCGATGTCGACCATTCCGGGTGCCGTGATGATGGCCCGCTGGCAGCCGGTCTGGCGCAGGTGTCGTGCCAGGGCCCGGGTGTCCAGACCGGCGATCGCGGGCACCCCCGATGCGCGCAGCAGATGGACGATCTGGCGGGCGCGGCCCAGCACCGCGGCCGTGGCGTGACCCACCACGAGCCCACGCAGCCACGGTCGCTCCGACTGGTCGTCACCCGACAGCCGTCCGTGGTTCCCGATGAGGGGGTAGGTCATGACCACCACCTGGCCCGCGTACGAGGGGTCCGTGCAGACCTCCTGGTAGCCGGTCTGCGAGGTGTTGACCACGAGATCGCCGCCGGACGCGACCGGCGCGCCGAAGCTGATGCCCGCGAACACGGTGCCGTCCTCGAGGGCGAGCAGGGCCGGGCCATGACCACCGATGCGCGGGTCGACGACGGCGTCGGCCGGGATGGGCAGCGTCGGCGGACGGATGAGGGTCGGCGCGTCGCTCACGGCATCAGGCGCGTCGCTCACCGCATCACCGGATGGGCTGCCGGGACCATGCCAGCGCGCTCGACGAGACGACGACCGGCCGTCGGTGGGCGGGCGTGACGGGACGACATGCGGGGGACCTCCTTGCCGGCCTCTCTGGGCCTTGCCCGACCAGCCGGGTCGGATCCGGTCTCACGGGACCGGGCGCAAGGGTCTTAGCGTAGCACGCGGCGGCTCGTCGACGGTCCGATGGACCGGCCGGTCAGCGGCCCTGGATCGTGCGCTTGATCTTGCGCGCCACCCGTCGTGCCTGCTTCTTCACGGCAGCTCGCCGACGCGCCCCTGCCCCGGGCTGGAAGAAGTACGCGGCGAGTCCACCGAGGAGCAGCCCGGCGACGATGACGGCCAGCCCCGCGAGGATCGCAGGCCGTGCCGCGGGCAACCCCAGCCCATCCCGTGCGACCGCCCGGCCGAGCAGGCGGTCCACCGAGGGGATCTCGATGTGCGGCAGCTCGAGGTCGAGCTTGCGCAGCTCGGCCGCCAGGTCGACGCGGCCGAGATCATCGCGGACCTGCGAGAGGTCCACATCCCGGGCATCCTGCACCAGGTCGTCACGGATCTCCGCGATCCGCGACAGGTCCACATCCCGGATCGCGTCGCGGACCGTCTCCGCGTCCACGCGTGGGAGCTTGAGTGCCATCAGTGTGTTCCCTCCTCGTCGATCGCCTGCTTCGGTCGCCCCACGGTGACGCCCTGCATCATGGTGACATCGATCGCACCGCACCCCATCGCGGCCGCCGTCATGACACGGGTCGGGGCACGTGGGACGGCCCGGTCACGGGGACGAGGAGGCGCGCGGTACCGATCGATCGGTCGGTGTGGGGCTCGTCGACGGACTGGCATCGGCGACCTCACGGAACAGGCGCAGCACCGTCCCGGCGGCGAGGTCGGCCCACCCCGCGTATTGCTTGCCGGACGGGTGGAGCTGGTCGGGAGCGACGAGGGTCGGATCGAGCTGCACGCGGTCGGCGATCGGCGTGATGTCCACGATGGCGATGCCGCGCGCATCCGCGACCTCCTGGAGGACGCCGTTGAGCTCCCGGATCCGTAGCGACCTGGCCGCGGCATCACCGTACTCGGGACCGGCCGGGGTCAGCGTGTAGTCGGGCGTGGTCATGACGAACACGCGATCGCGGGGGACCGTCGTGAGCACAGTGTCCAGGATCGCCGCCATGTTGGTGCGATAGGCCGCCGCCGACGTCCCCGAGATGGCATCGTTGACGCCCACCTGGATGCTCACCAGCTGGGGGTCGAGACCAAGCAGGGTCGTCAGCTGGTCCTCGATGACCTGGCGGCTGGCGGTCGTGCGACCAGCGAGGTTCGCGGTCAGCTCGAGGTCAAGGTCGGGCCGCAGGATGCGCAGCAGCTGGTTGGGCCAGCGATCGGCCTGCTGGACCCCGTCCCCGAAGGTGTACGAATCGCCGATGGCCACGTAGCGCAGCGCGCTCGGCCCGGTCGTCGGTGCGACAGGACCCACGAGACCGGTGGGCAGGGCATCGAACGAGGCGGTCGGGGTCGGCGTGCCCGTGGTGCAGCCTGCGATGACGGCCACCAGGCACGCGGCCGCGACGGGCAGCGGGAGGCGAGGGAGACGCACGCGGTCGAGCATAGCGCGGTGGCGCGGCCGAGCCCCGCGGCGGGCTCTCGACGGGCGTCCGGGCCGGGCGGCGAGCCCCGCGGCGACGCCCCCCGGCGTCCCGCGACGAACCCCCCGGCGAGCGTGCGACATGCGAGGGCGTATCCTGCGCGCGACGGCGACCCGGCGTGGTCCCGCGGCCGACCGTCCGAGCCTGGAGGCCTCCCATGGCCCGATCGATGTGGCGTGGCGCGATCCAGTTCGGCCTGGTGACCATCCCTGTCCGGCTGTACCTGGCCACCGAATCGCGCGGCGGCCTGTCGTTCAACCTGCTCCACAAGGAGGCGAAGGAGGGCACGGAGGTCGTGCCCTGCCTCCGACGCATCCAGATGAAGACGCACTGCCCGGAGCACGGTGAGATCCCGCGCTCGGACACCGTGCGGGGCTACGAATGGTCCAAGGGCCAGTATGTCGTCGTGGACGAGGCCGACTTCGAGTCGGTGCCATTGCGGACGGTCCGCGCCATCGAGATCGAGCAGTTCGTGGAGACCGCGGCGGAACGCCAGGCCCCGATCTTCGTGAAGCAGGCCTACTACCTGGAGCCCGAGCCGGTCGGCCGCAAGGCATTCAGCCTGCTCAAGGAGGTCCTCGCCGCGGAAGGCCTCCAGGGCGTGTGCAAGATCGTGCTCAAGGACCGGGAGCAGCTGTCGGTGCTCGACCCGTACCAGTCGACGATGCTCCTGTCGACCATCTACTGGCCCGATGAGGTGCGCGACGTGGGGGAGCTGGACCTGCCGGCGGAGGAGCCCGAGCACAAGCCCGCTGAGCTCGCCATGGCACGTCAGCTGGTGGGCGCCATGACCGGCGCCTTCGAGCCCGAGCGCTACCAGGATGAGTATCGGGCGGCATTGCTGCGGGTCATCGAGGCGAAGGCCGACGGCCAGCCCGTGGCCGCGCCCGACGAGCCCGCGGCCCCCGCGAAGGGACTCACGGACCTCATGGCGGTGCTGGAGGCGAGCGTCGCCGCGGCTCGCGAGGGACGCAGCGCCGCGGCGCTCACGGCGACCGGCACGGACGACGCCACCCCGTCCAAGGGCCGCAAGGCATCCGCGAAGGCATCCACGCGACCCGCCAGCGACCCTGCCCCGGCCGACGGCGACCCAGCCTCGGCATCGACCCGGTCGAGGTCGAAGGCGACGTCAGACCACGATGAGAAGCCGTCGACCAGCTCCCAGCGACGCCGCAAGAGCGCCTGAGGTCGGCCGCGGGCGCTCCCGCAGGTCCATCGATGACAGGCACGCGGACATCGGCCGGGCAGCTCCCCCTCCCCCTCGCCACCGACGACGGGCCGACCCCCCAGGTCGTGCCCTGGCGCCGATGGCTGGTGCCCATGATCCCGGGGGAAGGTGCGGCGCCCTTCGATGACCCCGCATGGTTCTTCGAGCCCTGGTGGCCAGGAACGGGCGCGACGCTCGTCATGACACCCGCCGGGGTGCGCCTGCTGACCGGTCAGATCACCGATCCGACGGACGCCTTCCCGGAGCTGCGGGATGCCGTGGACCAGGTCGCGGCACAGAGCGCCGTCGTGGCGGGCACCCTGCTGGTGCTCGATGACGAGGGTCGTCCGGATCCCGACGCGCTGCGGGCGCGTCTCGCCGACCCGCGGCCACCCGCGGGCCCGCGACGTCGCGGCGACCCGATCCCCATCGCCGATCGACGCCAGCGCGTGGGCCGCGGTGCGTTCATCGCATCGGACCTGCTCGAGCACGACGGCGAGCTGCTCACCATCCTGCCCTTCGCGGAGCGGCGAGGCCGACTCATCGAGATGGTCCGCGACGATGACCGGCTCCTGGTCGGCCGAGGCCTCCACGGTGAGGGCGAGACGCTCGCCGACGCGGCGGCATCGATGGGCATCGACGGCGTGGCGGCGCGATGCCTGGACGCACCGTGGCGGCCCGGTCTCGCACCCGACGCGTGGTTGCGGTTGCCCGTCCGGGGTATGCCCACCATCCCGTCGAGGCCGCTCCTGGTGTTGCTCCAGCGCCTCCCCATCGACTGAGCGGCCCCGATCACGGGACACCGAGACCCGACCGAACCTATCCCTCGAGGGACCGCGACCGCTCCCGATCGGTACCTCGACCGGACCAAGGTACGGGGGGACACGGGCGTCTCGTCCTGTCATCATCCGTGGTGCCTCGGGACGATGTCGAAGCGGACGTCGACCTGATCCCAGTGCACGCCTCGGCGTCACATGACCATGGTGCGGACCCAGTCGCACCGGCCCTGGACCCCTCCGTCGTCCGCATGCGCGGCGGAGGGGTCCGTCATGTCCGGGAGCCATGCCACGGAAGCCATGCCACGGAAGCCGGCGGCCGGCCCGCCGTGACGCCGTCAGGGCGTGTCGGCGAGCTCCGGGTAGGTGGGTGTCTGCAGGATGCCCAGCGTGTCGAGCGGCCAGAAGCGCAGGAACGCACGACCGATGACCTCGTCCGTCCGGACCACGCCGAAGTAGCGCGAGTCCTGCGAGTCAGGTCGGTTGTCACCCATCACGAAGACCTCGCCCGCATCGATGTCCCACGTGTCCTCGTCGGTCTCCGGATCGGTCTCGGCGCCTGGCTTGACATACGGCTCATCGAGCTTGATGCCGTCGATCCAGACCGAGCCGTCACGGATCTCGAGGTGGTCACCGGCGACGCCGATGACACGCTTGATGTAGGGCGTCGAGTCCTCCGGGATGTCGGGCGGGTGGAGCACCACGACGTCACCCCGGCTGTAGTCGTCGAAGCGGGGCGTGAGCTTGTCGATGAGCAGGTGCTGGCCGTCGTGGAGCGAGATGTCCATCGAGCGGCCCTCGACCCGATAGGTCTGGACCAGGAAGGTCTGGATGACCCAGTACAGCAGGAGCGCCAGGACCACCGTGACGATGGTCTCGGTGAGCCAGCCGAAGCGCTTCCGCCGGGCAGGCGCGGCGGACCCCCCCGGGTCACTGACCACCGGGGGCTGGTCGTAAGGTGACGTCATCGCGCGTCAGACTAGACGAGGATGCCCCGGCTCGTCCGCGACGCTCGCGATCGGGCCAGCGGATGCCGGGTCGGGCGGGCGGCCCGCGACCCGGACGCCGACCGCCTCTCGTGCTAGGATTTCGGCCCGTCGCTATGTTGCCGTGTCTCGCGTGGGCCGGTAGCTCAATGGCAGAGCAAGTGACTCTTAATCACTTGGTTGAAGGTTCGAGTCCTTCCCGGCTCACCACTTCTCCCACCAGGTGCGGCAGCGTCAGCGACAGGCAGATGGGTGGGCCCCCGGATGCCCTCCGAGGGCTTCTTCATGCTTGGGTGGCTCGAGCCACGGGCGACACCCCGGCGAAGACCATCGACGGCGGCCCGCCGGCCCGGCGGCCCCGACGCACGACCCTCATCCCCGCGTACGATGCAGCGATG
>CAZYTQ010000027.1:21497-32054 GCA_964650135.1 uncultured Anaerolineaceae bacterium
GATGTCAGCCGACTCGGCCCAAGGGATCCTCGACCGCCTCCGCACGCTCGACGAGCACCAGGTCCGGATGCTCCACGGCATGTGGCAGGGCATGGACGCCGCGACCAGGACGCGCGCCTGGCGACGCGGCACACGTGCCCTCGATGCCCGCCACGAGAGCCAGCTGCTGGAGGAGGCGAAGGCCGCCGTCGCGCGGTGGGTCCGCGACTATGCCAGCGGCACGATGGCCACGCCCTACGAGCTCGACCAGTCGTTCCGGGACAGCGGCCGCCTCGACGGCCGCATCGCGGCGGCCCCCGCCATCCTCGATGCCATGCTGGCCACGCTGGCCGCCGACGCGCTCGACCCGGCCGAGCACGAGGAGCTGCTCGGTCCGTGGCTGGTCGCGACCGGACCACCCGCCCCTGACGACCCCGCCTGGCAGGCGCCCGACGACCTCGACGATCCCGATGACCATGGAGACGCCCGATGACGACCCCCGCCGACACCCTCGCCCGACCCGCCTTCCGGCAGCGACTGCTGGCCGGCGAGACGCTCTTCGGCACCTTCGCCAACCTCGGCTCGCTGGCCGCGTCGGAGATCGACGCCCGTGCGGGGCTCGACTGGGTGCTGGTGGACCTCGAGCACGGCGCGAACACGGAGACGGATCTCGTGCCCCAGCTCGCGGCCATCGGCGCCACGGGGGCAGCCGCCCTGGTCCGGGTGGAGCAAGGCACGCGGCTGCGCATCGGCCGGGTGCTGGACCTCGGTGCCGAGGGCGTGATGGTGCCCCAGGTGGGCGACGCGTCGGCCGCCCAGGAGGTCGCATCGTGGCTGCGCTACCCGCCGGCCGGGCAGCGCGGTGTGGCGCTGTTCACGCGCGGTCTGGACTACGGCACGGGCGGCCATGCCTCGGTGGATGTCCGCAACGAGCAGGTGACGGGCATCGTCCAGGTGGAGTCGGCGCAGGCGGTCGATGCCGCGGAGGGGATGGCTGCCATCGAGGGCATCGACGTCCTGTTCGTGGGACCTGCCGACCTCACGCATGCCCTGGGCATCCGTGGCGACATCACGCACCCCGACTACCAGCGGGCCATCGAGCGGGTCGCGTCCGCGGCACGTGCCCACGGCAAGGCCGCCGGCGTGATGCTCTGGTCCCCGGCCGACGTGACGCGCTACGCCGACATCGGCTACACCGTCTTCAGCCTGTCCACGGACGGCGGGCTGCTCAACGCCGCGGTCCGCGGCGCCGTTCAGGCGGGACGGGCTGCGATCGCGTCCAGGTAGTCCGCGATGCTGGGCACCGCGCGCAGCACCCGCCGGAAGTAGGCGTCGACGCCGGCGAGGGCCTCGACCCGCGCCTCGTACGCGACCGACCAGTCGTCGCTCACCGGGGCGCCCTCATCGGTCGACCCGTTCGATGACGCCACGAGCTCCCGGAACCGACGCAGCCGCTCCACCATGAGCGCCTCGTCCGGGCCATCGAGCGCGGCGACCGCGGACATGATGAGCCGGTCCACCTGGTCGACCAGGAGCTCCCGCTCGAACACATCCGGACCCACACCGGCCGCGTCGGCGATGGTCTCCAGCAGTGCCGCCATCTGGTACAGCGCGGTCACCGGTTCGTCGAACAGCTCCCGCAGATAGGCCGCCTCCGCGTATCGGCCCGACAGCCGGAACACGTTGTACATCCGCCGCGCCGCCTTGCCGTGGTTCGGCTTGAGGACCGTGTAGGTGTGGACCTCGCGCTCCAGCTGCTCGACGTAGTCATCCACGGCGTCCGCGCCCAGCTCGCCCACGAGGCGCGTGAACAGCGGGATGGACTCGGTCTCCAGATAGACCTCCTGGAAGTACGGGTCAAGGAAGCCATCGAGCGGCACGATGCTGCCGTCGGGCGCTTCCCACGTGGGGTCGATGACGCTCGATGCGTTGGCGAGGATCCCGCGCTCCCGGTCCCCCACCAGCCAGTCCAGCTTGGCCCACCCCGGCCGACCCGGTGCGCTCGACCACTCGATACCGTCGACCGACCCATCCGGGAGCACCACCTCCTGCACACCGGCGGCCACCTCGTCCGCGGTCCACGAGATCCACGACCCAGGCGTCACGGCGTCTCCCCGCACGCGACCGGCCCGGTCATGGGTCCCCCACTTCGCCTCCCAGAGCCGGTAGCCCGGCCCCGAGAGCGTCGCGAGCGCCTTGGCCCGCAGCACCTCGCCCAGCCGTTCGAGGGCAGCCTCCCTGGTCGCCGCGCGGATATGGACCCGCTCGAAGAAGTCGCAGTCCGCGGGATAGCGCTGGACCTTGGCCTGGGCCGCGGATCCCGACAGCGCCAGCGCGGTCAGCACGTCCGGCGGCTCATCCGGGATGGCCACGACCTGGGCGATGCGCCGGATCCGCGCGAGGTCCGCGGGACTGTGGTCGGCCATCGTGACGCGATGGCCGTAGACACCGCTCTGGACGTCGACATCGAGCAGCTCGTCCGCCTCGGCCGCCATCGCGGCGATCCAGCGTTCGGCCTCGTCGCGATCGAGCTCCACGCCCATGCGGGACGCCGAGTCCACGATCGAGTCCAGGGCCGCGACTGGGTCGGGCAGGGCATCCGCCATGCGGCCGATCATACTGGCCACCCGTGGACGACGACAGCCCCATCCCCCTGACTCCCGATCCCCCCGTGCCGACGGCGATGGCTCGCCCCGCACGACCCGACCGGGAGATCCCGCCCGCCGAGCTGCGCCAGCTGGCCCGCGAACGGTCGCAGGCGCGCCGTGAGCGCCGCTTTTCGGACGCCGACGAGCTGCGTGCACGGATCGAGGCGGAGGGCTGGAGCGTCATGGACCGGGGCACGGAGGCGCGCCTCGTCCGGACACACCCGCTGGATGTCGTCGAGACCGATGGCGGGGTGCGCCATGGCTGGACGGGTGCCGTGCCGCTGGCCACGGATGGCGCGTCGTCCGATGTCACGCTCGTGGTCCGGGCGCGGCCGGAGATCGCGGTCACGGCCTCGCTGCTGGCACGCCTGGAGAGCGTGGCGGGCCCGGACGGCCGTCGCGTCCTGGTGGTCGCCGGCGATGACCGGTCGGTGCCCGGCGATACGACCGCGCGCGAGGTGCGCATCCGGGGCGACGTCGGTCCGGCGACCCTCATGGCGGTGGCCCGTCGTGCCATCGGCGGTGGCATCCTGGTCATCGCGGACGTGTGGCCCGCCGATGCCACCGGCGTCGATGTGGACCGCCTCGTGGCCGCGCTCGACGATCCGCTGGTGGCCGTGACCGGGCTCGTGGGCCGCACATCCCGTGACCTGCGCCGGTTCGACGAGGCGCCACCCGCCACGCCGGTCGAGGCTGTCGGCTGGCCCGGGCTCGCCTGCCGCGTCGAGGACGCACGCCGGATCGACGACCTCGACGAGCGGTTCGCGGACCCGGAGATCTTCGCCGCGTGGTGGAGCCTGCGCCTGCGCGACGCGGGCCCGGATGGGAGCCATCGCCATCGCCAGGCGGTCGGCATCCGGCCGCCGGGCGACTCGGTGATGCGCGAGGACCAGGCGACGCGCAAGGACCGCTATCGGCTCCTCGACACGTTCGGGGGACGCCTGGACCTGCTGGTCGAGCACGGGGGCCACACATGAGCCGGATCGATCGGATCACCGTCGCCTCGGTGTATCCGCACTACATCACCAAGGTCCAGAAGAAGGGCCGGACGAAGGCGGAGCTCGACCAGGTCATCGCGTGGCTGACCGGGTTCGATGAGGCGGAGCTGGCGCATCACCTCGAGGCGCAGACCACCTTCCGGGACTTCTTCGACGCCGCGCATCTCAACCCGAACGCCTCGCGTATCACGGGCGTGGTGTGCGGCGTGCGCGTGGAGGACATCGAGGACCCGTTCATGCAGCGGCTCCGGTGGCTGGACAAGCTGGTCGACGAGCTGGCCAGGGGCAGACCGATGGAGAAGGTCCTGCGGTCCTGATCGGTCCTGGGCGTCGCTCGCGCCCTGCCGTCCCGCGTCGCTCGCCCGACGCGGCGTCCTCAGAACAGGGCCGGCTGCGGCCCCACGACGAGCACCATGGTGCCCACGACGGCGGCCACGACGACCACCCCCAGGACCGCCGCGACACCCGGCGAGATGGGCACCCGGCCAGAGCGGACCGGCCCGCCCGACGGCGACGACCAGAGGCTGCCGAGCGTCAGCGCATCGCGGGGCACCAGCGTCAGGCCCAGCCAGCAGCCGGCGATGAGCCCGCCGATGTGCGCGGCGTTGTCGATGGCGGGCACCGAGAATCCGATGACGAGGTTGACGCCGATGAGCACCCCGATCTGCATCGTCAGGTTGCGCGCCTGCCGTGTGAGCGCGGGCTTGTGGACCCGGTCGGCGACCAGCAGCACCCCGAACAGACCGAAGATGGCACCGCTGGCGCCCACCGAGATGCGCGCGTCCGAGAAGACATAGCTCGCCGCCGAGCCGGCCGCGGCACAAGCGAGGTAGATGAACAGGAAGCGCACCGGCCCGTACAGCGCCTCGACCGTCGGTCCGATGAGGAACAGGGCGTACATGTTGAGCGCCAGGTGGATCCAGCCGCCATGCACCAGGACCACCGTGAGCAGCCGCCAGTACTCGCCGTCCGCGACCGCGAGCTTGTCCAGTCGCAGCATCCGATAGACCGTCCCGTCGTCCGCGACGAACGTGAACAGGCTGATGGCCACGGTGACCGCGAGGATGATCCAGGAGGCCCGCGGCTCCGTGATGCCGCTCGTCCGCGAGCGGGCGAAGTGACGCTGCGCCGCACCCGTGTCGCCCGTCTCCTTGGACAGCCAGCCCAGACGCGACGCGATCTCCGGGCGTTCGCTGGCCGGCGCGCGCCGCTCGGCCTCACGATATGCGCGTGCGGCGCCCGTGAGGTCACCGCCCCGGACGCGGGACGCCGCGAGCTGCTTCCAGGCACGCCACGACAGCGGCCCTTCGGGCGCCTGGGTCGCGGAGATCCACGCCTGGATGGCAGCAGGCTCATCGTCCAGGCGGTAGCGGCACTCCGCGAGGCCCAGCAGCGCCGCGATGTGGATGTTGGGATCCGCGTTGCCGACCACTCGCGAGAAGGTCACTGCCGCGTGCTCCCAGTCACCCGACTCCGCCATCTGCTGGGCTCGCTGCAGCAGGCCGACGGCCACGGCGGGGTCGAGGGGCCCTGACCGGCCGGCATCGGTGAGCGACGGGGTGCCGCTGGGTCCGGTCGCGGCAGGGTGTGACATCTGCCCGGAGTCTACCCGGCCGGGCCGTTCTCCCCAGCGGAGCCGTGCCGCCGCGCATCGTCCGTCAGGATGGTCATCAGCGCCGCCGCGCCGACCGACCGCTCCATGCCCAGCGCACGACCATCCCGGGCGTCCCAGGCCCCATCGGGTCGCCATGCCTCCTCCCCGGCCTGCGCGATGCGCATCGGCGCCAGCACGCGTCGCTCGAGGTCGTCGGCCACCGCACCCAGCGTCAGCAGATGACCCGAGCCGGTCGGATGGGCGACCACGGGTGCGTCCCGGACGCTCCCCTGGCGACGCAGCGCATCGGCCACGAGGGCTGTCATCGCGACATGCACCTGGCCGCTCCAGATGGGTCGACCGTCCGTGTCCCAGGCTCCCTGTGACCGTGGCGCATCGTTGACCAGCTGGGGCGCGGACGGCACATCCCCGTCGCTCGCGCGCACGACCGCGAGACTGCGGACGCCCCACGGCGACAGTCCGATATCCGGATGGAGCAGTGACTCGAGTGCCCAGCCAAGCCGCGCGCGACTGGCCAGCGCGATGAGGACGTCGCCTCGGCCGTGGCGGTCGCTGCGACCACGGATGATGTGACCGGACAGCTCGGGTCGGTCCCGGAGGTGGTCATCGATACGGTCCGCGACGAGGAGTGATCGCTCGACGACCGCCCCCGGCACCACCGCGACACCCAGCACCGGCACGCAGCTCACGAGGGCGTGGAGTGGCAGCCGCACAGGCGTCCCGTCCGATCCGCTGGCGACCGGCCGATAGCCGCCCGCATCGGCGTCCCACATGGGCACGCCACCGCCCATCGCCTCGAGGGAGTCGATCATGCCCACGACGGTGTCGAGGAGCGTCACCACGACGTCGTCCATGAGCGGGTCACGGCGTGCCAGCTCGCCCGCCAGCGACACCATCCAGCACACGTGCGCCGCGACCCATGCCGGACCGTCCGCGACGGTGAGACCGGTCGCAGCCGGCAACTGACGGCCACCACCCACCGACAGCAGCGCGCCCCGGAGCACGTTCCGGCCACGCGCGTCCTGCTCATCGAGGAGGCCGGAGGTCACGCCCAGGAGGTGCTCCACGGAGGCCTCCAGGAACCGCTCCCGGGCGACGCGGCCACGCAGCGAGCGGGCGAGGCGGGTGGCCACCCATGCGCCGATGGGCGGCGTGGCGGGCCATGCCGTACCTGGACCATGCACCCCATCCTCGGTGGCACGACGAGCGAGCCGCCGGGCCTCGGTCGGGTCCACGCGTGCGAGCGCCACCGATGCGAACCCGGCCTCCCAGCCGTCCGCCGCATCGGAGCTGAGCACCTCGGCGATCAGGCGACGTGCGATCCGTGCGTCGTCCAGCGGGGTGCTCCGCGGCAGCAGCCGCGCCAGGAACGCCTCTGCCTCGCGGGCTCGCGTGCCCAGCGTGGCCGCCACGTCAGGCTCGCTCCGGGGACGCCACGCCGCCGACCGGGCGATGCGCAATCGGACCCGCTCACCCGCGCGCACCCGGACCACCATGTCGTGGGCGGTCGATCGCGCGTGCCACCGAGCGGGCGGGTCGAGGACCACCCGCAGGGCGCTCCGCTCCTCGTCCGGGGCCGCGGGGAGCACCGTCAGGGTCACGTCCACCCCGCGCTCCGACGACGCGCGCAGCTCGACGACGAGCTCCCACGGCCCGCGCTTGGCCATCGCGACGGACAGACGACGACCGCCCGGGGCGTGTCGCCCGATGACCCAGGCCCCGAAGGCGGCCGTGGGCACAGCCACCTGCGCATCGATGGTGTCGAGCGCCGCGCGCCCATCCTTCGCCCGGAGCTCGAGCACTGGCACCGCCGTCGCGTCGATGACCCGCAGCGCCCCCGAGACGATGGTCGGACGCCACCCCCGCCAGTCCTCGTCGCCCTGGTCGGTCGCCTCCAGGCGCGCCCGCTCCGCGTCGTCGAGCGTCACCTCGCGAGCCACCGCGAGCCGGTGTCGACGGCTCACGCGCCGGTGCCGTCCAGGTCGAGACGCAGCTGTGGGGTGGTCGATCCGGGTGCTGCCGTGGGCCCCGGGGACCGGCCGCGTCGTGGCCGCGGCGCCTCCACACCGGGTGCCCGGAGCGGCTCGCCCACGAGCGCGGCCAGGCGCTCCGCGAGCGGCCACCAGTCGGTGCCGTCGCGGACGTCGGACGCGTGCATCACCACGAGGCGGCCATCGGGGACCATGCGCGGCAGCGTCTCGTCGAGGATCGCCTCGACCTCGTCCCGGAAGGCATCCGCGGTCGAGCGCGTGCCATCGGCGCGCAGCGTCACATCCGGCAGCAGCCGCACCACGAGGTCATAGGTGGCGGCCCACGCGGTCACGAGCGGTGTCACGCCGAATCGGTCGTCACCGCCGCAGGAGCGCAGGTAGTAGGCGTGGTTGTCCATCACCGCGCGGTCGGTCACCAGCACCTGCGCCTTGGGCGCCAGCTCGAGCTCCTGGCGGACCTGCGACATGAGGACCCACAGCTGCGCCTCCCCCGTCGCTGACTCATTGATGCCCAGTGGGTTGTCCCGGACCACCTCGCGCGCGAACTCGACGGAGCGGCCGGCCCGCTGGACCGTCCCGGCGAAGCCATGCGCGGCGGTCGTCTTGCGGATGCCGTGCGAGCCGATGAACGCGATCTTGGCGGAGCGTGTCCAGGTCACCGGCGCAGGGTACCGCCCCACGGGCGCCGATGGTCCGGCGACGGGTCACCGGCCGTCCTGCGGCTGACCCGCGGCCGTCATCGGACGTCCCGCGGCCGTCCGCGCTGGCCCGAGCTGGCCTGCGCCCGGGTGCCGGACACGGGAGTGCCTCGACCGAACGTGGGACGCATATCGCTCGGTCGAGGCACCATGAAGAGTACGCCCCGCGCACGCACAGGTCATAACGTCGACCTATCGATCCGCCCGATGACGTATCAGTCACTTCGGATGATGCGCGGGCTGTGGCCCGGCGTAGAGTCGGCCGATGTTCGACTCCATCCCCATCGCCGGCGTGGTCCTCCTGTTCGCGGTCCTGTCGTTCCTCGTGTACGAGATCGGGTACCGCATCGGGCGCTGGTGGCAGCAGCGCACGCCAGACACCGAGGAACAGGGGCCGGCCGGGGTCATCGTGGGCGCCATCCTCGGCCTCATGGCGTTCCTGCTCGCGGTGACCATGGGCATGGCCTCGGACCGGTTCGATACCCGGCGGGGCGTCGTGCTCCAGGAGGCCAACGCGATCGGCACGGCCTTCCTGCGCGCCGACTACCTGCCCGAGCCATATCGCGGCGAGGTGCAGCAGCTGTTCCGGGAGTACGTGCCCGTGCGCATCCTCGACTCCGCAGACGTCGCGGACGTGGCGGTCCGCATCGCCAGGTCGGACGAGCTGCTCCAGGAGATCTGGCAGACATCGACGGAGGCGGTCACGAGCGCCGGATCGAGCGATGTCCTGGCGCTGTACGTGGAATCCGTCAACGACGTCATCGACATCAACTCCGCACGCATCGCGGCGGGCGTCTACGCACGGGTGCCCGACACCATCCTGCTCATCCTGCTCGTGGGCACCATCCTGTCCCTGGGCATGGTCGGATACAGCGCCGGGCTGGCCGGCAAGCGGAGCCTCATCACCGCGACCGTGCTCATCATCGCGCTGGGGGCGGTGCTGATGCTGGTCATCGACCTCGATCGCTCCCGCGATGGCTTCCTGAGGGTCAGCCAGCAGCCCATCATCGACCTTCAACGGCAGATCGGCCCGCCCAGCAGCGGCTGACCCGCGGACCCGGTGGGCGGCTGCCACTCCTGGAGACGACACGATGAACACGACCCCGATCACCTTCTACTGGCGTGGACGCATCCTGGAGCTGCACAGCGACGATGCCATGAACCTGTACTCGGCTCCGGTCGACATCCTGCGACGGGCGATGGCCCGAAGCTCGAGCGTGACGACGCTGGATCTGGCACTGAAGGCCCAGCTGGGCGCCTCGTACCAGGTCACCGTCACGGACACAGGCGCTCGGGTGGTGGTGGACCTGAAACGACATGGGACGGGCGGAGTGTCGCCCATGTAGCCAGCGAGCCCGTTCGGGATCGGCCGACGTCCTGCGACCCGGGTCCCCTCGAGATGCGATACTCCGAGTCTCGCGCCCGTAGCTCAGTGGATCAGAGCATCTGACTTCGGATCAGAGGGTCGGGGGTTCGAATCCCTCCGGGCGCGCCAAGGTCATGCGTCGCGACAGGGGCCATCTCCGCCCGGGAGACGACGCCAGGTCGTCGAGGCCACACGTGCCGACCGACCCGGCGGTGCCGCGACGTGCCGCCCTGTCGCGGTATCAGCCGTTGGCGCTGCTGATCTTGTAGGTCACGACGGCGCCGATGATGCCCGAGGCGGGCGACTTGACATAGTTGAACAGGTCGGTGTGGAAGTCGATCTGGCACTGCAGGACATAGCCGTAATCCCGGAGGTTCACCGTCGCGCCGGAGATCGACGTGTCGGACCTGCGAACCACGCCGGGCTTGGCGGTCATACCGGTCTCGGAGACCGCTGCCATGACGTAGTTCGCGGACTCGGCCACCTTGAGGCTCGTGCGGACGAGTGCGCAGTAGCGGACGTTGATCCGGTCATCGACGTCGCGAACGGTGAACCGGACCTTGGTCACGGTGGCCTTGTTGGGCAGGTTGGGGTCGCACAGGAAGTAGCCGTCGCCGTCGCCGCTCGTGCGATACATCGTGCGGTTCTCCCACGTGAAATCGGTCGCGCTATTGATCGGATGGAAGTCGAAGGCAGAGCAGTTGGCGACCCGCGTGTGGGTCGTGGCGGCGGTCGCCGGAACAGCGATGGACAGCGTGGCCTGGCTCAGCAGCATGCCGAGCGCGACCAGGGTCGCGGCGCGCAGCAGCCGACCGAGGGAGGGCATGGACATGGGGGCCTCCGGGTAGTACAGGAGCCCGCGTCTGGGCCGGGCTCTCGCTCGGCGGAGCATAGGTCCGTCGGCGGCCGGCGCCTAGCCTCGACCGGCGCCGCCGCATGCCTCTTCGACGAACCCGGGGCGCAGGTCCGGATCCGTTGAGCGTGGTTCGGCGTGGGACCCGACTCATGGCCGGCCCACGCTCGGGTCGAGGGTGGCAAGCAGCTCGTCCAGTTTGCTGGAGCGACTCGGGCAGGGTCGACGGTGTTCGCTCAGCATCGGCACTCCGGGCCGATCGCGCCCTGCGCTCGGGCGAGATGCGGTGTCGTCGCGGTCGCCGCCGTGAGTGTCAGGCTCACCGCGGCGACTTCCGTGCCTGCGTCGAGCACCGATGGCTCAGGCGTGGGCTTGTTGTCGCAGTCGGTCGGCCGTCGCGACATCTGGG
>CAZYTQ010000028.1:0-21887 GCA_964650135.1 uncultured Anaerolineaceae bacterium
CGGTGAGGGACTCGAACCCCCGACATCCTCGGTGTAAGCGAGGCGCTCTGACCAGACTGAGCTAACCGCCCTGATGGAGCCATGGTACCCGGGCATCGTGACGCGGCCGACGAGTGACACGGTCGACTCACGCACCGCGCGACGCCGGCCGCTCCTCGACGTGCCGGAACGACGACGGCGGCCGTTGGCGGCCGCCGTGTGAACAACGTCATTGGTGCCCAGGCCGGGACTTGAACCCGGATGAGTTGCCTCATACGCCCCTCAAACGTACGCGTATACCAATTCCGCCACCTGGGCAGGGGCATCGCTCCGAACGCAGACCGAGGGATGGTACCGAGGGAGGGACTTGAACCCACACGACCTTGCGGCCACCAGGTCCTGAACCTGGCGCGTCTGCCTATTCCGCCACCTCGGCGTGGCCTGCGCAGGGACCCGGTGAAGGGACCCCCGAGCGAGCGCCGATGCTACCACACCGGCGCCTCGGACCAGTCCCGGCCGACCTCAGAGCGGCGGCGCGGTCACGAAGGCGATGAGACACACCGCCACGAACAGCGCGGCCATCACGATGGTGAACTGGAACAGCGTCTTCTCGACGCCGCGCCGGCTCCGGTAGGCCGACGACTCGCCACCGAACGTGGCGCCCAGACCGGCACCCCGTGACTGGAGCAGGACGGCTGCGATGAGGCCGATGGAGACGAGGATCTCGGCGATCGCGAGGATCGGGTTCACGGACAGGCGACTCCGGCGTTCGAAGGGCGGGCCGACAGGATAGCACGAGGCCGGACCAGCGCGGCCGGCACGGGTCGGGGCGTTCGCACACCCTCACGCGCCGCGCCGGGCGACCCAGTCAGGCCCCGCGACCAGGCTTCGGCCGGTCATGCCTGGCGCGAGCGGCACGCCGAGGAGACCCAGGATGGTCGGTGTGACATCGGACAGGACCCCGGGTCGCAGCGTCAGCCCGCGAGCCGCCTCACCCGCCACGACCAGCGGCACGCGACTCAGGGAGTGGGCCGTGACGGGTGCGCCCGCCGCATCGCGCATCACGTCGGCGTTGCCGTGGTCCGCGGTGACCACCAGGAGCGCGCCTGGTCCGCCGGCCGCAACGGACGCCCGGTCCGCCGTCCCCACCGCCTCGATGACACGGCCGAGACAGCCGTCCAGCACCCGACAGGCCTCGACCGCTGCCTCCCACACGCCGGTGTGGCCGACCATGTCCGGGTTCGCGAAGTTGGCCATGACCACGTCGTACGTGCCGCCCTCGATGGCGGCCACGATGGCATCCGTGACAGCGACCGCGCTCATGGCCGGCGCGAGGTCATACGTCGCCACGCCCGGGCTGCGGATGAGCTGCCGATCCTCGCCCGGCCATGGTGCCTCGACGCCACCGTTGAGGAAGTACGTGACGTGCGCGTACTTCTCGGTCTCCGCGACGTGGAACTGGTGCCAGCCCTGCGCCGACACGAGCTCGGCGAGGCTCGTCACCACCTCGGGCGGGAAGGCGACCACGACGGGCAGCCCCTGCTCGTACTCGGTCATGGTCACGACATGGACATCGGCTGGCCGCTGGCCCCGGTCGAAGCCATCGAAGCCGACGTCCACGAGCGCATGGGTCAGCTCCCGGGCCCGGTCGGCGCGGAAGTTGCAGTGGATGACCACATCGCCATCACGCATCGGTGCCCCACCCGCGATGAGCGTCGGCACCACGAACTCGTCGTTCTCGCCGCGGGTGTATGCCTTCGTGAGCGCTGTCGACGCCGAGGGCGCGGCGTGCTCGGCCACGCCCTGCACGATGGCCGCGTAGCCGGTCGCGACGCGCTCCCAGCGCGTATCCCGGTCCATCGCGTGGTAGCGGCCACCGATGGTCGCGATCCGGGCACCAGGATGCACCACGCCCAGACGCGTCTCCAGGTCGGGCAGGAACCCGACAGCCGAGCGGGGCGGTGTGTCACGGCCGTCCAGCAGGGCATGCACCACGACATCGCCCACATCCGAGGCACGAGCGAGCGCCGCCACCGCGACCAGGTGGCGGTCGTTGGCATGCACGCCACCGGGTCCCACGAGGCTCACGAGATGGAGCCGCGTGCCACGCTCGCGCGCGAGCGTCATCGCCTCCACGAGCGCCGGGTTCGTGGCGAAGCTGCCGTCCGCGATCGCGGCATCGATGCGGGGCAGATCCTGGAGCACCGGGCGGCCCGCACCGATGTTCAGATGACCCACCTCGCTGTTGCCCATCTGGCCTTCGGGTAGCCCGACCGCCGGACCGGAGGCGTCGAGCAGCGTGTGTGGCCAGGCATCGCGGAACGCGGTCCAGCGAGGCATCCCGGCCGCGACGATGGCATCGGCCGATGGATCGGGACCCACGCCAAAGCCATCGACGACCACCAGCACGACAGGCCGAGGACGCCGGGGCGCCCCGACCCGCGGACCCTGGGCCATCGACGATGACGGGTCGGTCGCGGCCTCCGGTGTGCTCACGCGGCGCCCGCCGCATCCAGGCGAGCCTGCGCGGTGACCGCGGCCCGCGCCACGATGCCCGCCATCTCGTCCGGCTTGAGGCTGGCACCGCCCACGAGCGCCCCATCGATGGCCGGCTCGGCCAGGAACTCGCCGGCCGACGCGCTCGTGACGCTGCCGCCATACAGCACCGGCAACCGGCTGCCATCCGCGGGGGCACCGAGCGCGGCGGCGGTGACCCGGATCGCGTCGGCCATCGCCGACGCATCGGCACCCCGTGCCGTCCGGCCGGTCCCGATGGCCCAGACCGGCTCATAGGCCACCACGAGGTCCTCGGGGAACCCGCCCGCAGCGGTGACCACGCGCAAGGCACCCGCCAGCTGTGCCTGGACGGTCGTCTCCGCGTCGCCCGCCTCTCGTTCGGCCAGCTGCTCCCCGACACACAGGATCGGCCGCAGGCCGGCCTCCCGGCAGCGCAGCAGCTTGCGGCCGATGAGCTCGTCCGACTCACCCTGGTCACGCCGTCGCTCCGAGTGCCCCACGATGCACCACGTGACCAGACCCGCGAGCATGGTCGCCGAGATCTCCCCGGTGTACGCGCCGGCGGGCTCCGCGTGCACATCCTGGGCGCCCACCTCGACACCGGTCCCCGCGAGGGCGGCGCCGACCGCCGACACGGACACGAACGGTGGGCACAACACCCGGACGACCTCCGGATGGGCCATGGCCGCCGCGATGGTCGCGGCCAGGGGGCCGGCCTCGGCAGGCAGGCCGTTCATCTTCCAGTTGCCAGCGATGATGACAGGACGCATGCGGCCATTATCCGGCGCGACCGGCCGGGACGTCGTCCGGACCCACGAGGCGGCGGCTCGGACGTCGCCGGACGCGGCACCGGCCCGCCAGACGCATCAGGATCCGAGCTGCGATGCCTCGATGCGCTCGAGCGCGCGCTGGACGCGCGACCGCCCGACACCCGTCCGCTCGGCGAGCTCCGTGAGCGACGCGTCCGGTGCTTCGACCCGGGCCACGGCGATCTCCCGGTCCATCGCCGACAGCTCGGCGAGGCGACCCTCCGCGACGAGCGCCTCCACGGCAACGACCTGTCGATGCGCCGCGCGCACCGATCGACGCAGATTGGCGTTCTCGGCGTTGAGCACGCGGTTCAGGTGGCCATGCAGCTGGCGGACGACCAGCCGGGATTCGAGGTCGAGGACGGTCGTCGAGGAGCCCAGGAGTCGGAACAGCGTGAGCAGGTCCTCGGTGCGCTTGAGCGTCACGACCCCTCGAGCCCGGCGTTCGCGCCAGCCCGACACCAACCCCAGCTCGGCGAGGCGTGCCACCAGCGCGGGTGCCGCATCGTGGTCGTCCGGCAGCTCCAGATGGAGGCCCTGGTCGGTGATGCTCAGGGACCCGGTCGCCAGGAACCGGCCGCGGAGCCACGCAAGCCGGCAATGCTCGCGAGCCGTCACCCAGTCGAAGACCATCGCCGGCACCGTGTCGAGCCGGATGGCGAGGCGGGCAACGACCGGGGAGCGTGCCTTGCCCTCGGCCGCGGCGCCCAGGCCGGCGCGCAGCGCCGAGCGGCAGCAGGCGCGGGTGGGTTCGACAGCGGCCAGCTCGGCGCGCAGCGCGGCCACGAGGTCCCGGTCGGCATCCGTGGTCCGGACGCGACGTGTCACGGTCCTGCGGGACCCGGGGGTCGCCTTCCCGATCGGCCCGGGAGCACTCGTCGCGAGATCACCGGCGTCGGTCGCCCCGGGTGTCATGCGAGCGCCCGCCGCTTCGCCAGCGCGGGCTACCGGCCCACCGGCTGTCCTGCCGGTCGGCATCAGGCGCTCCGGAGCGCCACCGGGGGCAGCTGCTGCGCCTGTCGCTCGTCCAGCAGCCGCAGGAGCGTCGCGGCGAGCTTCGCGGGGTCGTGGCGATGGGCGTTCTCCACATCCACGACATCGTCCACCACCAGTCGCGGCGGTCCGCCGCCGATGGGCATGTCGATGCGCACCGGTTCCTGGTGGTAGTCGGCCGGAGGTCGGGCGCGCAGGTCGCCATTGGCGACGACGACATCGACCAGGTGACCGACATGGTGCGCGTGGAGCGCCGCGAGGTGCTCCGAGAGCGTGTAGCCCTCGGTCTCGCCGGGCTGGGTCGCCACGTTGCAGACATACACCCGCAGGCCGGGAGACTCCTCGAGTGCCGCTCGGATGCCCGGTACCAGCAGGCTCGGCAGCAGGCTCGTGTACAGGCTGCCCGGCCCGACCACGACCATGTCCGCGGCCCGGATGGCGTCCATGGCGTCCTCGCTCGCGGCGACCCGGTCCGGGCTGATCCAGACACGTCGGATGCCTCGCGTGCGCATGATGCGCGACTGGCCCTCCAGCTCCTGGCCGTCGGCGAGCTCCGCGTGGAGCGTCAGGGGCTGTGGTGCGACGGGGACCACCCGTCCACGCACCGCGAGCACTCGATTGGACAGGCGAACGCCTTCCTCGAAGTCCCCTGCGATATCCGACATCGCTGCGATGAGCAGATTGCCGAAGGCGTGGCCACCAAGGCCGGGCCGGCCCTCCGCATCCGCCGGGAATCGATACTGGAGCAGACGGGTCATGGTCGGCTCGGCGTCCGCGAGCGCCGCCATGCAGTTGCGGATATCGCCCACGGGCGCGATACCCAGCTCCTCCCGCAGCTTGCCCGACGAGCCGCCGTCATCGGCGACCGTGACGACCGCCGTGATGTTGCTGGTCAGCTGCTTGAGGCCACGCAGCAGGGTGGACTGGCCCGTGCCACCACCGATGGCCACGACACGCGGCCCCCGGGCGAGCGAGCGCTTCTGATACACCAGCTCGACGAGCGGCTGGGTATGGTCCGGGAACGGCTCGAGGAGCACGCCCATGAGCCGGCGCATGCCATACACGAGGATCGCGATGCCCACCCCGAGCACCAGCACGGGCCGCGCCCAGTCGGGCAGGAACTGGAGCGTGGCGAGGTTGAATGCCTGGCCGGCCGGGCTGTCCGGCGGCACCTCGCGGAACAGCTGCCGGATGACCAGCGCGCCGGCGAGAGCGAGCATCAGCTCGCCCAGGAACACCACGATGAGCCAGCCACTCACGCCGGTCGTCGGCCGCATCCAGCGACGCAGCCGCGCCATGCGCGAATCGCCCGGCCTCATGATCGCTCCAGCTCCCGATGCCACACCCGCACGGGGCCCAGCGACTGGCCGCGCAGGTCATCGGCGACGGCCTCCGAGATGGCGACCGACCGATGGACGCCACCGGTGCATCCGATGGCGATGGTGACGCGGCTCTTCCCCTCCCCCTGGTAGGCGGGGATCGCGAACTCGAAGAAGTCGTGGAGGAAGCCCAGGAAGCGCTCCGTGACCGGCTGGCCGAGCACGAAGTCGCGGACCGGCTCGTCCCTGCCATCGAGGCTGCGCAGCTCCGGCACGTAGAACGGGTTCTCCATGAAGCGCACGTCGAACACGAGATCGGCCTCCAGCGGCACGCCGTGCTTGAACCCGAACGAGATGACCTGGAGGGTCACCTGGTCCGGCTCATGGGCGGTCTCGAGCGCGCCCGTGATGCGCTCACGCAGCTGACGCTGGGAGAGGTCGGATGTGTCGATGATCACCTGGGCCATGCCTCGGACGTCCTCGAGCTGCCGTCGCTCCTGCCCGATCGCGTGTGCGACCCCGCGCCCCGTCTCCAGGGGATGCCGATGCCGGGTCTCGCTGAAACGGCGGATGAGCGCCTGGTCGGATGCCTCGAGGAAGAAGATCTGGGGCCGGATGCCACGACCGTGCAGCGCGCCCAGCGCCGCGCCAAGGGCCATCGGAGCGTCGCCGGACCGGACATCGAGCACCAGGGCCACCCGTCGATACCGGTCCAGGTCGTTCGCCACCAGCTCCGCGAGGTCTCGCAGCAGCTCGCTGGGCACGTTGTCCACGACCGTGTAGCCGAGGTCCTCGAACAGCTTGCTGGCGGCGGTCTTGCCGCCTCCGGAGAGGCCCGTGATGATCGCGACGTGTTGGCCGCCCGTCACGGGCTCGTCAGGGAGGTCGGGCTGGCTCATGGCCGGCTCAGCCGACATCCGGCGCGTCCACCTCGGGCGTCTCGGGCAGCGGCTGCTCGCCGCGCGACAGCATGAAGATGGTGAACTCGAAGAGGGCATACATGACCGACGCCATCACGATGGGGCTGATGGGGTCGCCACCGGGCGTCGCCACGACCGCGAAGATCGTGATGCCCAGGATGACCATGCGCCGGCTCTTCTTGAGCAGCGCCACCTTGAGGATGCCCAGCTTGGCGAGGAACACGAGCGCGATGGGGAACTCCATGACCGCGCCGAAGATGAGGAACATCATGGTCACGAAGCCGAAGTAGGCCTCGCCACTCGGCCGGACCTCCGACAGGCCCTCCACCGTGAACCCGGTCAGGAACTCCAGCGCATAGGGCATGGTGGCGTACGCCACGATCACGCCCAGCGTGAAGAAGATGATCGAGGCCGGGATCCAGGGCAGGGCCGCACGCCGCTCCTGGGGCGTGAGCCCGGGCGACACGAACTGCCAGAGCTGGTACACGATGATGGGCAAGCCGATGATGATCCCGAACACGATCGAGATCTTCATGTACAGGAAGAAGCCACCACCCACGGTCAGGAACTGGACCGTGGCGCCCGGCTGCGCCGCCTGGAGCGGCTGCATGAGCAGGCGCATGACGGGCTCCGCCTGCCAGAACCCGAGGACGCCCCCGACCACGACGGCGAGGATGCTGATGAACACGCGTCGGCGCAGCTCCGCGAGGTGGTCGACGAGGCTCATGGTGCCGTCGTCGGTCACGGGCGCGGGCTCCGGTCGCGGGGCGGGCGCGCCCCGGCTGGGCGCGGCGGGCAGCCGCTCGACCGTCCCGGTCACCGGCTCCAGCGCATCATCCACGGGTCGGACGGCCCGGGGCGGCTCGGGTGGTGCTCATGCGGACCCGATCGGCGGGAACGTGGCAGCCTGGGTTCAGGCAGGCCCCTCGACCGCATCCGTGGGCGTGCCCTTGAGGGCGGCCTCCTCGGAGAGCGTGTTGGGTGCCACGGCCTGGCTGAGCGTGTTGGGCGCGGGAGCCGCAGCGACGGGCGCGGGCGCCGCGGGAGCCGCAGCGACGGGCGCGGCCGTCGCGGTCGCCGGGGTCACGTTGGTGGCCTCCTGGATGTCCGAGGACGCCTTCTTGAACTCCCGGATGGTCTTGCCGAACGCAGCACCGACCTCCGGAAGCTTGCCGGGGCCGAGGATGAGCAGCGCGATCACCAGGACGATGATCAGCTCGAGGGGTCCGATGTTCGGGAGTCCCATGGTCCATCTCCGCTGTTCGGTCCTGGTCCCTGTCGGGACGGTCGCATCATCCTAGCACCCTGAGGCGGGTCGCCCACTGCCGGGCGGCATCCGCGAGTGCGACACCCGGATCGGCCGCCCCCTGCGCGGCACCCGCGATGCCGCGCGAGACATTGACCAGCAGCGCTCCGCCGGGAGCCGAGCCGGCCGCTCCGGCGGTGGCCGGACCGTGGGTCATGACCGCCTCCTGGTCACCGCCCTGGACGCCCATGCCCGGCACCAGGAAGGGCACGTCCGGCGCGATCGCCCGGATGTCCCGCAGCTCATCGGGGGCCGTGGCACCCACCACGAGCCCCACCGTCCCGGCGTGCGTGGCCCAGCGCGGGACGCGCCGCGCGACGCGCAGCGCGAGCGGCTCCGCGGGCGCGCCGATCGAGGGGTCGGCGGCGACCTCCAGTCGCTGGAGCTCGGCGGCGCCTGGGTTGGAGGTCCGGCACAGCACGTAGCACAGCCGATCGTCGCGCTCCAGGAACGGCGCGAGGGTATCCGCGCCCAGGTATGGGCTGAGGGTCACGGCATCCGCGCCGAGCGTGTCGAAGAGGGCGCGCGCGTACTGGACCGCGGTGGAGCCGATGTCTCCGCGCTTGGCATCCGCGATGAAGGGCAGGTCCGTGGGCACGGCGGCCCGGATCGCCTCCAGCTCGGCCACGCCCGAGCTGCCCCACCGCTCGAGGAACGCGACGTTGACCTTGATCGCGGCGGCGTATGGTCCCGCGGCCTCGAGGATCAGGCGCGCGAACCGGCCGATGCCCGCCGCGGTCGGCGGGAACCCTGCGGGCAGCTGGTCGGGATCGGGGTCGATGCCCAGGCACAGGACCGACCCGGTGGCCCCGATCCGCGCGGCGAGCCGGGCGAGCGTGGTACCCGCCCGAAGGGTCGACGCGCTCGGCCCGGTGACGGAGGCGTCCCCGACGCGCGTCTCCGTCACGGGGCCGTCGTGGCCTCGGTGGCGGGGTCGGTCGATGCGGGCGCGGCGGTGGCGAGGTTGGTGCGCAGCTCGTCGGGGATGTACCACGCGGGTGGCGAGTCCGGGTCCACGCCACCGTCGACGGTCACCGCCTGGTCCAGGCGAAGCGTGGGCCCGGTCGGCCCCTGCTCGAGGCTCATCACGCGGACGTCGATCTTGGTGCCGTCCGCATGCAGGTACGCGATCTGGTCGCCGTTGGGCGACCACACGGGTGCGAAGCTGCGTCCATCGGTCGTCAGCCGGGCGACCTCCTCCCAGGTCGTGGGGTCGAGGATGACGATGTCCCGACGGTCGGTGGTGACACGCTCGGCGGCCAGATAGCGGCCGTCCGGGGACCAGTCCGGGTCGGCATATCCCCTGCTCCGGGGCGACAGGTCCGGCGCCTTCCTGAACGGGGCCTTGATGACGCCGATGCGTGGCACCCCCGCACCCTGCCCGCCGGCCCGGTTGTTGTAGGTGAACGCGATGTACTGGCCATCCGCGCTCCAGTCGGGGTCGTTGTGGCCGAGGTCCTTGTATGCACCCTTGGCCGACTCGACACCCATCGACTTGAGGTTCTTGCCTCGCGTGGTCATGGTCGCGAGCGCGACCGGGCCATAGTCGACATCCGAGACGGGCACGTATCCGAGGTCGCTCACGAGGACGAAGGTGTCCCCCGATGGGTCGACGTCGGGCTGGATGGCGATGGTCGACCACTGACCCTGACCTGCCTTGGACATGGACTGGAACAGGCGGGTCCGGTCGCTGCCGTCCGCGCGGATGGACATCACATCCGTCGCGACATGCGTCACGGTGTTGGGCAGCCGGGACTTGCCCCACGGCGTGGGCTTCCCCCGCTGGAGCGTCTTCTGGACGAAGTAGACCTTCCTGCCATCGGGCGACCAGACCGGCATGTGGTCCGTGCCGCTGTCCGTCAGCTGGTTCGACGCCGTGCCACTCACCGCCCACAGGTCGCCACCACGGCCGTAGAGGAGCGTGCCCGTCACGGCCGCCTGCTCGCCGGGTGGTGGCGTGACGAAGGCGGTGGGTACCGGTGTCGGCGTGGCCGGGGGACCCGCTGCCTGGGTCGCCGACGGATCGTCCGTGGCGAACGGGTCATCGGTCTCGAACGGCGGCGCGGTGGCATCCGCGGTCGCGGTCGGGCCGGCCGCGGCACCGCCCACGAGACCGAAGCTCTGGGCGGCGAATGCCGTGCCGCCGGCAGCCACGATCAACCCCAGGAGCGCCAGGAACGGCGCAAGCAAGGGCGGCGACGACCGGCGATCGCCGCCACGGCGTGGTGGTGCGCCACCCGCCGCCACGGGCATGCCCGTCGGGGTGGGTATGGGGGTCTGCCAAGCGCTCGACCCGGTGGTCTGCCAGGTCGGATCGGGCGGGGGCCCCGACCGCGGCGCAGGCCCACTGGGCGGCTGAGCAGGAGGCCAGCCACCGGGCTGCGCGGGCGGCCAGCCACCGGGCTGCGCGGGTGGGGTGCTCCATGAGCCTGGGGTCGTGTCCGGGGAGACGGGTGGCGACCAGCCCGTCGTGGCGTCACCCTGCCACGGGCCGGCCCCGGGGGCAGGGGCAGGCCATCCGCCGGTGCCCGGATCGGGAGGTGTGGTCCATGACGACCGGGGTTGCTGGGCCTCCCAGGCGTCGAGCGGGTCGCGGGGCGTGGTCATGCGACCACGACCGACGACCCGACCGGAAGGACCGCACCCTCGCGCTCGCGCCAGAGCGCCCGCAGGTGACCCGCCGGCGCGACGTCCTCGACCTCGAGTTGGAGCGTCTCGAGCCCCTGGAAGGTCCGGCTTCGAAGACGCCCCGCGAGGTCGATGGCATCGCCCTCGCGGATCATCGCCACGAGGTCCGATCGTCCGAAGCAGATGCCGTCCAGCACGTCCATTCCCCTGCGCAGCGTGAGCTGCGTGTGTCCACCCGTCGTGGCCCGGACCCGTGCCACGGTCAACCCCGAGATGCCCAGGCGCGGTGGCTCGTCCCCGGCCCCGTCGAGCGGTCGAAGCTCGGCCAAGAGTAGATGATCCACGGCAGCCGCGCTGACGGCGAGGTCCAGCGCCAGCGTGGGGCGTTCCGGGCCCTCCGGTCGCGCCGCCATCACCGCGCGGGTCATGGCTGCCCGGAAGTCCTCCAGACGCTCCGGCCGGAGATGGCAACCGGCCGCTGCGGCATGGCCTCCGAAGCGCTCGAAGAGCTCGGCGTTGGCCCCGAACGCGGCCGCGAGATCGAATCCGCCGGCACTGCGCGCCGAGCCCCGCCACGGCTCGACGAGCGTCGAGAACACGATCGCGGGACGACCCATGCGATCGGCCAGCCGGCCCGCCACCAGCCCCACCACGCCCGCGGCCCAGGGACCTGCGACGACCAGCACCGGGACGCCATCGTCGGGGCCCAGCGCGGCTCGTGCCTCGCCCAGCGCGGCATGCATGAGCGCTCGGCGCTCGAGGTTCGCAGCCTCGATGACGGTCACCAGGCGGGCGATCTCATCGGGATCGTCGGCGAGCAGCAGCCGCGCCGCGTCCAGCGCATGACCCACACGACCGAGCGCGTTGATGCGCGGCGCGAGCGCGAACGACACGGTCTCCGGGCTGATCCGCTCGGGCGTGACGCCGGCCGACACGAGCAATGCCGCGAGACCGGGCCGCGCGCCGTTCGCCAGGCGCGCCAGGCCGAGACGGGCGATGGCCCGGTTCTCGCCCTCCATGGGCACCACGTCCGCGATGGAGCCGATGGCCGCGAGGTCCACCATGCCGAGCGCCGCGTCGGGTCCACCGGGCGCATCTGCGAGCAGCAGCTGCGCGACCTTGAAGGCGACCCCCGACCCCGACAGGCGCCGGTCCGGGTAGCGCGAGTCGGGGCGCTGCGGGTTGACCACCGCAGCCGCACCGGGGATGCCGCCATGCAGCTGGTGATGGTCCGTGACGATGACGTCGATGCCGCGCGCCGTGGCCGCGTCGATCTCAGCATGGCTGGTGGAGCCGGTGTCGGCGGTGAGGATGAGCGTCCGTCCGTCCGCCGCGGCGGCATGGATGGCGGCCATCGACAGGCCATGGCCCTCGCCGGACCGGTCGGGCACATATGGCTCGGTGTCGAGTCCCAGCCGACGCAGCGTCAGCACGAGGACCGCGAGGCCGGTCAGCCCATCGGCATCGAAGTCACCCAGGACCAGCACTCGCTCGTCACGCTCGATCGCGAGCCGGACACGAGCCAGGGCCCGATCGGCGTCCGGCAGGAGGTGCGGATCGTGGAGCGCCGTGTCCGGCGCATCGAACCGGGCCGCGAGGCTCGCCGGATCGACGTCACCGCGCCGGGACAGGACCCGGATCAGCCGTGCTGACAGCCCGCGTCTCCGGGCGTCCGCGATGGTCGCCTCGGACACCGGCCGTGCGACCGGCACCGTCCAGGCGTAGGCGGGCACCAACGAATCGCGATCGGGTGCGATTGCGGGCTCGGGTACCGGGGAGGGCGCGAGCGCAGGCTCGGGGGTCGGGTCGGTCGGGCCCGTGGGGCTGGCCATCGAGGCCGATGCTAGGCCCCGGTCCTGCATCGCGGTGTATCCGGTCCTTACGCGCGGCTTGTCAGGCGGGTCGGGCCTGAGCCGAACGCTGGCTGGCCAGCTCGCGGGCGCGCCGCCGCTCGTCCCACAAGTGCCAGTCCACGAACAGGGGCGCGGCCGTGAAGATCGAGGAATATGTGCCCGTGATGATGCCGATGAGCAGGGCCAGCACGAACGGCTGGATCGCCGCGCCACCGAACAGGAACAGCGCCAGCAACGCGAACATGATGGTCAGGGAGTTGTTGATGGACCGGCCCGCGGTCTGGAGCACGCTGTGGTTGGCGATGGCCTCGATGGGCTCACCGGCATGTCGCACGCGGTTCTCGCGGATGCGGTCGAAGACCACGATCGTGTCGTGGACGCTGAAGCCGATGACCGTGAGCATCGCGGTCACGAACAGGCCATCCACCTCGAGGCTCGCGAAGGTGCCCAGGATGGCGAACACCCCCACCACGACCAGCACATCGTGGAGCAGCGTGATGAGGGCCACGGCACCCATCCGGAAGTCTCGGAACCGGTACGTGATCCAGAGCATGATGCCCACGGCGCCCATCAGCAGGAGCAGGAAGGTCTGCTGGACGAGCTCGGCGCTGACCACCGGCCCGACGGTCGTGAGCTCCAGCTCGTCGTCGATGGGCCCGAACTCCGCTTCGAGCGCCGTCTTGACCTCGGCCAGCCGACCGGTGGCCGTGATGGATGCCGCGCCCGTGGAGCCTCCCGATGCGCTCGGGGAGGCCCCCGCTCCCGCGGCCGCTGGGGATGCCGTGGGTGCCGGCGTGGCCGCAGAAGGCGCCGGAGAGCCATCGGCCGGGGCCGGGGACGCGTCCGCGCCACCCTCGGTCGAGCCACTGCCCGAGCCGAGTGCGAGTGCGGATGTCCGGATGAGCGTGTATTCCCGCCCTCCGGTCGTGGTGGTCACGACCTCGGAGCCAGGCAGGCCCTCTGCGTCCAGCACCGCGACCACCGTCTGGGGCTCCGGGGCGCCGTTCGCGAAGCGCACGGTCCACTCGGTGCCGCCGGTGTAGGCGATGGAGAAGCGCAGGCCGAGGTTCCCGTTCGGGATGAGCGTCAGGAGCGTGAACAGGAGGCCCGGGATGACGATGATGAGGCTGATGGCATAGAACCAGCGTCGCTGGCCGAGGACGTCAAGCACTGACGCGCGCCTCCTCGACATCCCGTTGGCGCCGTGTCCGCGGCGCAGCCAACAGGAACTCCTCCTCCTTGACGCCGTAGAACGACGCCTTGCGGGCCCACGACTGCTTGACCACCCAGCGGAGCAGCATCCGGCTGAGGGTGATCGCCGTGAACATCGAGGTCGCGATGCCGATGATGAGCACGAGCGCGAAGCCACGCACCGTGGAGCTGCCGAAGTACCACAGGATGAATGCGGTCATGAGCGACGACACGTTGGCGTCGAAGATCGAGCTCCAGGCACGGTTGAAGCCGGCCTCGATGGCCGCGTTGAGTGGCTTGCCCGCCCGCAGCTCCTCCTTGGTCCGTTCGAAGATGAGGATGTTCGCGTCCACGGCCATGCCCACCGCGAGCACGAAGCCGGCGATCCCGGCGAGCGTCAGGGTCACCGGGATGGTCCGGAACAGGGCGTAGTTGAGGATCGCGTAGCAGACCAGGGCGATGCACGCGATGACACCCGGCAGCCGGTACATGATGAGCATGAACGCGAACACGAAGGCGATGCCGATGAAGCCCGCGAGCACCGTCTGGGCGAGGAAGCCCAGGCCCAGCGTCGCCGACAGGCTGCTGAAGCCGACCTCTTCGATCTCCAGCGGCAGGGAGCCGAACTTGAGCACCGTGACCAACTCGTTCATCGAGTCGGTCGTGAAGTTTCCGGTGATCTGGGCGCGGCCGCCGTAGCGAAGCGCGTTGGACACCGGCGCCGAGATGACCTTCCCATCGAGCACGATGGCGAACTGCTGGCCTTGGTTCTGCGACGCCCACTCGTCGAACAGGCGGGCGCCGGTCTCCTTGAGCTCCAGGTTGACCGCCAGCTGCCCCAGCTCGTTGGTGCCGGGCGTCGCGCTCGCGATCTCGCTGCCGCTGAAGAGCGGGGTGTCCGGCATGCCCACCGGCAGCGGCGCTCCTTGTTCGACGGTATTGCGGTACTGGATCGGGACCGGGATGAAGTCGAGGCGGCCAGTGGTGCCCACGAGCCGCCGGATCTCCTCGGCGTCCGCCGCGCCCGGCAGCTCGATGGTGATGCGGTCACCGCCCGCGGTCTGGACGTTCGGCTCCGTGACGCCGGTGGAGTCCACCCGGTTGGCGATGATGGTCCGCGTCTGGTCCAGGATGTCCCGGGTGATGGGCTGGGAGTCCGTGGCCACCAGGCGGTACTCGCCGCGCAGACCACCCACCAGGTCCAGCCCCAGGTTGGGACAGAACGTGGGACAGCCAGCAGCGGTGTTCCGGGGATTGGGCATGACCGACGCCACCAGGGCGGCGACGAACACGGCGACGATCAGGAGGGGAAGGACCCAGCGCATCGGGCGGGACTCTAGCAGAAGCGGCCCTGACCCGCGGTCGGTCGCGGATCGGTGGCGTGACGGGGACGAGGCGTCGGGCCCTTCGGGCTCAGCCGCCGGCGGGATCCAGGCTGGGACAGGCGGGTGCCGCGTCATCGGCGGGGCACAGCCAGAGCACCTCCGCCCGGACGGGCAGGACGCCGCCGGCGAGGATCGCCGCGAGCTCCGTCATCGCCTGGAGGTCCACGCCGCCACTGATCTGCGCCCGTCCGTCGAAGTCCGTGGCGTTGATGACGGGCGCCGTGAGCACGATACCGTCGAGCACCATCGCCATCCGCTCCCCGACGTGCTGGGCTGCCCACGCGTCGAGCGCGTCCGCGCCGGTGGTGTCCAGCTGGATGTCCACCGCTGGTCCACCGAGCTGGTCGGTCGTCAGGTGGGCGCCCAGGACACGTCCCGCGTCCACGATGACCTCGATGGGCATGTCCGCCGGCAGCGGCTCCCCGTTCGTGATGACGCTGGCATACGCGGCCGGGATGGCCACGAACGTCAGCCCCCCGCGCGCCGCGGCCACCCGTCGGACCGCGTCCGCCCAGGTCGCGTCCGCCACGTCGATGCGCAGACGACCGTCGGGGATGGCGCGGACGCTCGTACCTGGCGTGCCGAGGGCCGCGAGCCGGTCCCGGACGACACGCTCGGCGGCAGCGTGCTGCTCATCCGTGAGTGCGGCCCCCGCAGGTGGCACCAGCTGGACGAACACGATCTCCCCGGTCTGCCACGGGTCGGACGACGGCGTGACCACCGGCAGGTGGGTCTCCGCGGGGGTCGCCCCGCCGGCGTCGGACCCACCGATGCGGATCGTGGTGGAGCCCAGCGGCCAGCACCCCGCCACGACCACCGCGCCAAGGATCACCACGAGCCAGCCGATGCGTCGCATGGGTCGATCATGCATCGGGCGAGAGCGCGTGTACAGCGCCGCTCGACCCCGGTCAGCTGTCGAGGTGCTCCCGGATGCGCTCCGCGAGCCCGCGCCCGATGCCCGGCACGGCGGACATCTCGTCGACGGTCGCGCCCTTGAGCGCCTTGGACGAGCCGAAGACGCGCAGCAGCGCCCGCTTGCGGGCCGGGCCGACCCCCGGCAGGTCGTCGAGCGCCGACCGTGTCTGCGCCTTGGCACGTACCTGGCGGTGATAGGTGATGGCGAACCGGTGCGCCTCGTCACGCAGCCGCTGGACGAGGTACAACGCCTGCGAGGTCACCGGCAGCACGATGGGATCGCTCCGGCCGGGCAGGAACAGCTCCTCGCGCTCCTTGGCGATGCCCGCCAGCGGCAGGTCATGCAGGCCCAGCTCGTCGAGCACGCCACGTGCCGCGCTCACCTGGCCCTTGCCGCCATCGATGATGACCAGATCCGGCATCCGCCAGCGCAGCTCCTCGGCACTCCCCTCCTCGCTCGAGAGGGCGCGGCGGAAGCGACGCCGGAAGACCTCCCGGTGGCTTGCGAAGTCGTCCGTGCCCTCGACCGTCCGGACCCGGAACCGGCGGTAGTCACCGGTCCGCGGTCGACCGTCCTCGAACACGACCATGCTGCCGACCGTGAAGGCGCCCTGGATGGTGCTGATGTCGAAGCACTCGATGCGCATGGGCGGCGCGGCGAGTCCCAGCGCCGTGGCCAGCTCCTCCAGCGCGGCGAGGGTGCGGCCCTGGTCCGCCAGCCACCTGGCCTGCTCCCGGGCCAGCGTCTCGGCAGCATTGCGCGCCGCGAGGTCCATGAGTGCCCGGCCCTGGCCGCGCCGGGGCACGACGAGCATCACGCCACTCCCCCGCCGCTCGCGCAGGAAGAGCTCCAGCTCGTCCGTGTCGGGCAGTGCCATGGGCACCAGCACGCGCGGCGGCACGCTGCCGGCGGTCGCGTAGTACTGGCGCACGAACGCGGACATCGCCTCGACATCCGGGCCGTCGCCCAGGTTCTCCAGCTGGAACACGTCACGACCGACGGTCTGGCCGTCGCGGATGGCGAACAGCTGCACGGCCGCCTGTGTGCCCGCCCGCGCGAAGCCCAGGACATCCAGCTGGCGACGCGCGAAGCCGGCCATCTTCTGGGACTCCATCGTCCGCTCGATGGCCCGGACCTTGTCCCGCAGTGCCGCGGCGCGCTCGTATCGCATCGAGTCCGAGGCGAGCGTCATCTCCGTGCGCAGCGATCGAGCGACCTGCTCCTGGCGACCCTCGAGGAACAGCATCACCTGCTCGATGTCGGCGCGATAGGTCTCGCGGTCGATGGCCTCGATGCAGGGGCCCTGGCAGCGCTTGATGTGATAGAGCAGGCAGGGCCGGTCGAGCGCCCGCTCGCCGTCCCGGATGTCGATGGTGCAGGTCCGGAACGGGAACAGCCGTCGGATGAGGTTCATCGCCTCGTCCACGCTGCTCGCCGACGCGTAGGGCCCGAAGTAGCGGCTGCCGTCCACAGGCAGCTTGCGGGTGCGCTCGATGCGCGGGAAGTCGTCCCCCAGGGTGACCTTGATGTAGGGGTAGCTCTTGTCGTCCTTGAGCCGGACGTTGAAGCGCGGCTGGTGGCGCTTGACCAGGTTCGCCTCGAGCAGCAGCGCCTCCGACACGGTGTCCGTAAGGGTCCACTCGAGATCGGTCACCTTGTCGATGGCCGACTCGATGCGCAGCGGTGGTGTGGTCGCGGAGCGGCTCGCCTGCCAGTACTGACGGGTGCGGTTGCGAAGGCTCTGCGCCTTGCCCACATACAGCACGCGACCCTGGGCGTCCTTCATGAGATACACGCCTGGGTGGTCTGGGACATCCTTCAGTGCGAGGGCGAGCTGCGGGGTCACCCCGCGATGGTAGGCGCGGATGCGCCGGGCGGTGGCGGGCCGCCCGACGTCAGGCGCGCGGTCGTGGGCCGCCCGACGTCCGGCGCGGCGCATGTGCCTGCCGGTCACGAGATGGGCGATCCGGCGCGGCCCGTGTGCCTGCCGGTCACGAGATGGGCGATCCGGCGCGGCCCGTGTGCCTGCCGGTCACGAGATGGGCGGAGATTCCGGCTTCCGGCGTCCCCCGACCTCGATCCGTGACCCACGGTCACACGCGCGGGCTCCTGGCCCAGCGGGGTGCCACGCAGGGCGTCGCGACCGCCCTCGGAAACGCGCCGGGCATCGATCTCGTGACTCGCAGTCACACCAAGGAGCGGCACGCTCGGGCAGCCTCCAGGACGGGCGGCGGACGGCGCCAGGCCGGCCAGCCCGACGCCCGGCGTGCGGCGCCAGGTGTGTGGGAACTGCAGCCAGGCCGGTCAGATCGGTCAGGACCCGGACGGACGGCCTCAGGCCGGTCAGGACCCGGACGCGGACGGCCCACTCGACCACAGGAGCGAGATCCGGCCCTCGCCCTCCTCGGTCTCATACCGCGTGTCGCTGGCGGGAATGGTCGGCAGGCCATCCGCGCCGGCCGGGAACGACCCGAGGTACTCGCGGAGCGCCTGCTCGTAGAACACCGGCTCGCCGGCCGCGTTGGTGAGCGAGGTCGGTCGCGTGGCCGCGAAGGTCGGGTAATCATCGCCTCCGGCCGCCGTGAACTGGTTGGTGATGACGCGGATGGGCACGTCCGTCGCCTGGACCTGGTACTCGGCCACGAGCGCCACGTCGTCGTCGGTCTCGGGCGTGCCCGCGGTGTACCGCAAGTCCATCACGCGCGAGCCCACGTCAGCAGGCATGACACACGTCACCGAGAGGTGCGCGACCTGGAGGAACTGCCCGCCACCGAGCGTCTCGCAGGAACGCTCGAACACCGTCCTCAGATCCTCCGCGGACAGGTCCATGGTGACCAGGTGGTTATCGAACGCCATCACGCCCAGCGTATCCAGACGGGTGATGTCACCGGGTGCGTCGCCACCGTCCGGTAGCGCGTTGCCGGCACCCTGCCGGATGCCGCCGCCATTCTGGACCGCCACCACGAGCGCCTTGGCCGGGTCGCGGGGCTCGAGACCCGTGGTCGGGGCATACGTGTCGTACGCCGCGATGTACGAGTCCGCGACGAGGTCACCGCCGTTGGTCTCGCCACTGCGGACGCCGAGGGCATACGGGTCGCCATTGCCGCGCGCCACGTTGAGCACGACCTCCGAGCCCGCCACGGGTGTCGACGCGAACGTCTCGAGGCAGGCCTGCACCGGCTCCACCACCTGGCTGACCTGCTCCGGATCGGGCGCCACGGCGTCCGTGATGCCCAGCGCGGCGACCTGGTCGGCATCCTGGGTGGCGGGGATGACCCGCCGCGGATAGCTGGTGGTCGGGTCGATCGATGCGATCTCGCCGTCGGGATCGAAGGTCACGTCGAGCCGGCCGAGGTACTTGTAGTTGCCGGCCGTGGTGACGATGGGCACGTCACGTCCATCGAGGTCGGCCTGGATCGTGGGGTAGCTGCCCTCGGGCTGCTGGGCCTCGCCCGGCAGCAGCTGGACCGACTCATCGACGGCGTCGGAGACGAGCAGCTCATCACCACCACCGGCCACGGCGATATCCACGCCACGCAGGGCCGCCACGAGCGCCCTGTCATTGTCGACATCCTGGAGATGGCTCACGAGGATGACCCGGTCGATGCCGCTCGCCAGCAGCGCGTCGACCTCTGCCTGGACCGCGGTCGCGGTCGAGGGCAGGTCCGCGGTCACCCGGACCTGGCGGGGCGACGAGATGGTGGGCAGGGTCCACGTGGTGGATCCCACGATGCCGAATGCCTCGCCGGTCACCGGGTCACGGACGACGGCGGAGCGGGCCACGACCCGGCCACCGACCGGGGTGCCGTCGATGACGCCCGATGTCTCCACGAGATCCGCCCAGCCGGGCTCGTCGGCGAAGTCGAGGTTGGCGGAGAGGAACGGCTGATCGGGGGAGCCACCGGTCTCGAAGGTCCGCACGAAGCGCTCGAGGAAGTCGGGACCGTGGTCGAACTCGTGGTTGCCGAACACATGGACGTCGTACGGGATGAGCCGCTGGGCGACCGCGTCGTACACCGGCGTGTCGGCGGGCTGGGGCGGCAGCGAGCAGGCCAGGGTCGCACCAGACAGGAACGCGTCGCCCGCATGCACATCGACGACCGAGCTGCCCCGGGAGCGGGCGTCGGCGATCTCCCGTGCGGTCACGGCCGCGAATGCGGCGATGCCGCCGATGACCAGCTCCGTGGCGGTCTCGCCGGCGTCGCCCACCGAGTAGCTGATAGGCAGCAGGCTCGACTCACCGTCGTTGCTGTGGAGCAGGGTGAGGGTGACAGGGCCCAAGGCGGGCGCCATGCTCGCAGCCGGGGCGCCGTTGCTCGCAGCCGAGGCGCCGTCGACGGTGAGGTCGCCGCTCGTGGCGGGCGACTGGGCGAGCCCCACGGACGACGCGACGAGCACGAGCACGAGGCTGCTCGCACAGGAGCCGATGGCGATCCGGGTGCGCATGGGTGTCCTCCCTCGGGTGACGGGTCCCGTCCAGCCTAGCCCGACGGATCGGCGTGGGGATCAACGAGACGTCAACGGTCCGTACGCGGTCGATACGGGGGCGATACACGCCCGATACGGCACGGTGTGGATGCTGCGCGGATGAGCACCCCAGCAGGCCTGGACGATCGTCCGGGCGGGATCGACCCGTCGCTGCCGTCGTCGGTCCGCGCGCGGCTCGAACGGCTCGCGCCGGACCAGCGCGCGGCGGCGATGGCACCACCAGGGCCCGTGCTGTGCGTGGCACCCGCGGGCAGCGGCAAGACCACCACGCTGGTGGCACGCATCGCGTGGCGTGTCGCGATCGGCGCCGATCCCCGGTCGGTGTGTGCCGTGACGTTCAACCGGCGTGCGGCCGTGGAGCTACGGGAGCGCCTCGACAGCGCGCTGGAGCCGCTGGGCGTGGCCCCAGGGACCGTCGCGGTCCGGACGTTCCATGCCCTGGGCATGCGCATCCTCCGATCCGCGGGAGTGGACGTGTCGCGGCTCGCGGATCGGGGGACGATCATCCGGCGCCTCGCGGGCGGCGACCTGCCGGCCGCCACGATGCGTCTCCTCGATGACACGTTCACGCGGCTGACGCTGGACCCCGAGCGCGGTCCGGGTCCCGAGCACGCGGCGCTGCATGCCGCGTATGCCGCGTACCGTGCGGCCCTCGCCGCGGATGGAGCCATCGACATGGACGATCTCGTGGCCGGTGCCGTCGGCGCGCTGCGGGCGGACAGCCGTCTCTTGGCCAGCTGGCGCGCCCGCACACGGGTGCTGCTCGTGGACGAGTCGCAGGACCTGGACAAGGCCCAGCTGGACCTGGTGCTGCTGCTCACGGGTGAGTCGCGCGACGTGTTCCTCGTCGGCGACGACGACCAGACCATCTACGCGTGGCGGCTCGCCGACGTGCGCCGGATCCTGGGGCTCGCGGCGCTGCTGCCCGGTATGCGGCGGGTGGATCTCACGGTCAACTACCGCTGCCCGCCAGAAGTGGTGCGGCGCGCCGACCGGCTCGTGTCGTGCGTGACGGAACGCTTCGTGAAGCGCATCGACCCGGCGAGTGGTGCCACAGGTCGGCTCGTCCTCGCCGCGGACCCGGGCGATGACGTGGCGCGCGCGAGCCAGCTCATCGGTCGATGGTTCGCGAGGGACCCCGGTGGCTATGCGATCCTGGCTCGCACCAACCAGCAGCTGGCGCCGTACGCGGCGACGGCCATCGAGCAGGGCATCCCGGTGGACATGGCTCGCGAGGTGCTGCTGCTCGGGCACCCGGCCATCGATCGGATCCTCGATCGGACCGCCGAGGTCGAGCCAGCGGCACCACTCCTGCTGCGGATCGCGCGGGCGCTCGATCGCGAGGATGTCGCCGCTGCTCCCGACACCGATGCAGCGGAGTCCGACGACCCGGACCTGGTCGTCGGACGGAGCCTGCTCGCCTGGGCCGCCCGATACGAGACGCTCGAGTGCTTGCGAGCGGCGCTGGACGCGGCCCGGACCGCACGAGGCATCACTCCGGGCGCGACGACCGGCGCCGCGGGCCCATCGGGCGCGACGACCGGCGCCGCGGGCCCATCGGGCGCGACGACCGGCGCCGCGGG
>CAZYTQ010000028.1:21987-31405 GCA_964650135.1 uncultured Anaerolineaceae bacterium
CCCATCGGGCGCATCCCATCTGGTGTCGCGGGACGGTCAGCCGACGCTCATCCTGGCCACGGCACATGGCACCAAGGGTCTCGAGTTCGATCACGTGGCGGTCGTGGGCATGGACGACGGGACATTCCCCAGCGATCGGTCCATCGACGACGCACCCGACCCGCTCCGTGCGCTCGACGAGGAACGGCGACTCGCATACGTGGCATGGACCCGGGCGCGACAGGAGCTGTTGCTCGTGCACGACCCGTACGCGCCGTCCGTGTTCCTGCGTGAGGCGTTCGACCCGCAGGAGCTGTGGCCGCCGACCGGGCGATGAAGCGCGTCAGCGGCGCTCGCGCCGCAGGTCCACGGAGTAGTCCACCTGCGCGCGCAGGTTCATGAGCGCCTCGCCCCAGCCCTGGAGCGCTTCCGCCCAGGCGTCGATGACACCCGGCTGCCCGAGATCGAATGGTCCGTCCGTGAGCACCACGCGCGTCCCGTAGCCCTGCGGCGACAGATCCACGGTCGCGGTCGTCTGGTACCCCGCCTCCGTGGGCCACGACCAACGGAACTGGAAGCGGGTCGGTGGCTCCGAGGCGAGGACGTCGATGGGCACACGGCGGTCGTGCCAGGTCAGCGTCGAGCGCGTGCCCACCGTCAGCGAGCCCTCCACGCGACGCGGGAACCACGCCGCCATCTCGTCCGGGTCGCTCCATGCTCGATGCACGCGCTCCATGGGCGCATCGAGCCGACGCTCGATCCTGACCCAGCGCTCGGTCCCCTGGCTCGTCACGCGTCGATCCTCCTCCGGCACCACCGCGCCGGTGGCCAGACCCGGAGTCTAGACACTCCCGCTCGTCGTGGCCGCCGAGGCCGCGCGCCGCTTCCGGCGGACGGTCGAGCGACCGCCATCCACCGCGACCGGCACGGCCACCCGGCCGTCACCCGCCGCGGCATCGTGGAACGAGACGTGGCTGAGTGGCACCAGCGGCTCGCCCCGCAGCACCCGCGCAAGATACTCGCCGGTCGCCGAGCCCTCGATGGCCGCGATGGCTTCGGGCGTACCCAGGCCCACGACCCGTCCACCGCGCGCGCCACCCTCCGGCCCCATGTCGATGATGTGGTCGGCGGTCTTGATGACATCGAGATTGTGCTCGATGACGATGACCGAGTTGCCCTGGTCGACGAGACGGTGGAGCACCTGGAGCAGCTTCTCGACATCCGCGAAATGGAGCCCGGTGGTGGGCTCGTCGAGGAGGTAGACCGTGCGCCCGGTCGCGCGTCGGGACAGCTCCGTCGCCAGCTTGACCCGCTGCGCCTCGCCGCCCGAGAGCGTCGTCGCAGGCTGGCCCAGCCGGACATATCCAAGACCCACATCGACGAGCGTCTGGAGCTTGGTGCGTACCGATGGCACCGGCTGGAACACGGTCAGCGCCTCCTCGGCGGTCATCTCGAGGATGTCCGCGATGGAGTGACCGCGATAGTGGATCTCGAGCGCCTCGCGGTCGTAGCGCCGCCCGCCACACACCTCGCACGGCACATACACGTCCGGCAGGAACTGCATCTCGATCTTGAGGATGCCGTCGCCCTTGCAGTTCTCGCAGCGACCACCCTTGACGTTGAAGCTGAAGCGGCCCGGGCCATAGCCCCGGACACGCGCCTCCGGGACGCCAGCGAAGAGCTCGCGGATGGGCCCGAAGAGACCCGTGTAGGTGGCCGGGTTCGAGCGGGGCGTGCGGCCGATCGGGCTCTGGTCGATCTCGATGACCTTGTCGATGGCGCTGATGCCCTCGACCGTGTCGTGCTCCCCGGGCTCGTCCCGAGCGCCATTGAGCTCCTTCGCGAGCGCCCGATAGAGCACGTCGTTGATGAGCGTGGACTTGCCCGAGCCGGACACGCCGGTGACCGCCGTGAACGTGCCGAGCGGCAGGTCGACCGTCACATCCTTGAGGTTGTGGGCGCGGGCGCCCGTGATCCGCAGCCGCTTGCCATTGCCCGGCCGCCGCTTCGTGGGGATGGGCACCACGCGCTCGCCGCGCAGGAATGCACCGGTCACCGAGTCGGGGGTGGCCAGGAGGTCGTCGAGCGGTCCGCTCACGATGATCCGTCCACCGTGCTCGCCCGCCGCGGGGCCGACGTCCACGACCCAGTCGGCCGTCCGGATGGTCTCCTCGTCATGCTCCACGACCAGCAGCGTGTTGCCCAGGTCGCGCAGCCGCTGGAGCGTGGCGATGAGCTTGGCGTTGTCGCGCTGGTGGAGACCGATCGACGGCTCGTCGAGGATGTACAGCACGCCCACGAGGCTGGAGCCGATCTGGGTGGCGAGACGGATCCGCTGGGCCTCGCCACCGGAAAGCGTGGAGCTGGTCCGGTCGAGCGTCAGGTAGTCAAGGCCGACATCGACCAGGAAGCCCAGGCGCGCCCGGATCTCCTTGAGCACCTGGCGGGCGATGGTCCGCTCGCGCTCCGAGAGCCGGTCGACGATGGTCTCGGCCCAGTCATGGGCATCGCTCACCGAGAGGCCCGCGATGTCCGCGATGCTCCGGTCATCGATGGTGACGCCGAGGATCTCCGGCTTCAGTCGCTTGCCGCGGCACGCCGGGCACGGCCGCTCCACCATGTACTTCTCGAGCTCGGTCTTCATGTAGTCCGAGTCCGTCTCGCGGTAGCGCCGCTCGAGGTTGGTGATGACACCCTCGAAGCTGGCCACGTACGAGTTGGTGCCACGGGCGTGGCGGTACTTGACCACGACCTGCTCCTCGCCCTTGCGGGCATACAGCAGGTACTGGAGGGCCTCGTCCGAGAGGTCACGGATGGGCGCCTTGATGTCCCAGCCACGGGACTTGAACACAGCCTCGGTCGTCTTGAGACGCCACGACAGCTCGGTGGGCACGGTCCGCCACGGCGCGAGGCCGCCTTCCGCGATGCTGCGGCCCTTGTCCGGGATCACCCGGGCGGCATCGAACTCCATGCGCATGCCCAGACCGGTGCATTCGGGACACGCACCGTGCGGCGAGTTGAACGAGAAGCTGCGGGGCTCCAACTCGTCGATGGTGGTGCCGTCGACGGGGCAGCTGTAGCGCTCGCTGAGCTGCTGCTCCTCGAACGCGCCGGGATCCGCGGGCGCGACCACCACGACCCCTTCTCCCAGCCGGAGCGCGGTCTCCACCGAGTCCGCGAGGCGTGCCGCATCCGGGTTGGGATGCTCCGGTCCGAACGTGACCCCGTCTTCGTCCGTGTGACGCACCACGAGCCGGTCCACGACCACCTCGATGGTGTGGCGCTTGTACTTGTCGAGGGTGGGCGCGCCGTCCAGGTCGTGCTGCTCGCCGTCCACCCGGACGCGCACGAAGCCCTGCCTGCGGGCCGCCTCGAACACCCGATCGCCCTCGGTCTTGCGGTCCCGGATCACGGGACCGAGCACCAGCAGCCGGGTGCCGTCCGGGAGCGCCAGGATGCGGTCCACGATCTGGGAGACCGTCATGCGGCTGATCTCGTGGCCGTTCGGACAGTGCGGGTGGCCGACCCGTGCGAACAGGAGGCGCAGGTGGTCGTACACCTCGGTCACCGTGCCCACGGTCGAGCGCGGGTTGCGGCTGGCGCCCTTCTGGTCGATGGAGATGGCGGGTGACAGACCGTCGATCTGGTCGACGTCCGGCTTCTCCATCTGGCCCAGGAACTGCCGGGCGTACGCCGACAGGCTCTCCACATAGCGCCGCTGGCCTTCGGCGTAGATCGTGTCGAAGGCGAGGCTGGACTTGCCACTGCCGGAGAGACCGGTGATGACCGTCAGCCGGTCGCGTGGCATGGCGACCGTGACGTCCTTGAGGTTGTGCTCGCGGGCACCGCGAACGACGAGCTGATCCTGGGGCACGTGATCAGTCTAGCAACGCTCGCCGTCTAGAACAAGTGTGCGATTTGGTTGCGGTCCGACCGGCTCGGCTCGACGGCTGGGCTCGACTCAACCCGCCTGGTGGTGCTTCCGATACCAGCGGATGAGATACCAGCCGAGGAAGATGGCGATCGCCGCGAGCACCACGTAGTCGAGGTACTTGAGATAGCCCTCGAGCAGCTCGTACTGGGTACCCAGCAGGTATCCCGCGCCGATGAGGATGGCGTTCCAGGTGCCAGCGCCCAGCGCCGTGAGGACGATGAACGTCACCAGCGGCATGCGCTGCGCCCCCGCCGGGATGGACACCAGACTGCGCACGATGGGCACGAAGCGCCCGAAGAAGACGATGCGCTGGCCGTAGCGCCGGAAGAAGTCGGACGCCGCATCGAGGTCGTCACGGTCGATGAGCGGCACCTTCGCGAGCAGCGTCTTGGCGCGCTCCTCGCCGAACCAGGCACCGAACGCGTAGAACACCAGCCCACCCAGCACCGCGCCGATGGTCGCGGCGATCATCGCCAGGACCAGGTTCATGCGACCCATCTGCGCCTGCCAGCCGGCAAGACCGAGCACCGCCTCGCTGGGCAGCGGCGGGAACACCGTCTCCAGGAACACGAGCGCCCCGACACCGACCTCGCCGATCCAGGCGATGACGTCCGCCACGAACCCCGTGAACCCCTCCAGGCCGTCGTCGCCGGAGGGCGGGGCGGCCTGCTGGAACAGCTGGATGAGGGCGTGCGGGTCGAGCGGGATCCGGCTCACATGGGCTCCGTCAGGGTGTCACCCCGGCGAGTCTGATGCGCTCGGAGGCGGCGCCATGCTACTGGAAGTGCGCTCGGAAGCGGCGCCATGCTCCCGGAAGTGCGCTCGGAAGCGGGTGCCAGGATGCCAAGCTGGGGGTTCGACGCGTTCCCGACCCCCCCGGCCCCGGCCCTTCGATCGCAGGTCCGGGCCTCCGCTCTCGGTGACCGCCTCCCCCCAGCCCTCCGATCGCAGTTCTGGGCCTCCGCTCTCGGTGACCGCCTCCCCGTCGGTTCGCAGCTCGAGCCTTCGTCATACAAGATCGCTGGTTGCGCGTCATACGGGCCATCTGGCTCGCCATCCGTCAAAGGCGCGGACTGGTTGTCCGTATGGCGCCGTCCGCCACCGATGCCGAGCGTGACGGGCGGCTTCGGTGTGTGCGCGCCCCCGGGGTCATCGGTGTAGCGTGCAACCAGTCGTGGGTATGACAGGGAGCCTGGGCGTGCCGCAGGGCCCGGGCGTGCCGATGGCGCCGACGACGCATAAGACCCAGGTAAGGATCGATGGGCACCATCCGCTTCATGGAGGATGCCCAGCTCGGCGCACGGATCAAGGCGGTGCGCGTCAAGCTCCGCCGCACGCAGGCGAACGTCGCCAGGCAGGCCCGGGTGCGCCCCATCGACATCAGCCATCTCGAGCGCGGCGCCCTCGATGACGTGCCACTCCCGATGATGCGCCGGATCGCGTCGGCCCTTGGGATGTGGATCGAGCTCAAGCCGAAGTGGCAGGGCATCGAGCTCGATCGGCTGGCCAGCGGCGCGCACGACTCCCTCCAGCGCGCAGTGATCGAGCGGTTCGCGCGGCTGTCTGGCTGGCTGGCCGTGCCAGAGGTCACGTACTCGATCTTCGGCGAGCGCGGTGCGATCGACGTGCTCGCATGGCATGACGCCACCCACAGCCTGCTCGTCATCGAGCTCAAGACGGTCGTCGTCGACGTCGGCGAGGTCGTGCGCACGATGGACCAGCGTCGACGGCTCGCGACGGAGATCGCTGCCGGTCGCGGATGGCACGCGACGAGCACCTCCACGTGGCAGGTCCTCACCGACACTCGCACGAACCGGCGTCATGTCGAGCAGCACGCGGCGCTCCTGCGGCGGCCCGGGACGATCGATGGCCAGGCGATGCGCGCGTGGCTCCGCCAGCCGAGCGGCGCAGTGTCAGCGCTGTCGTCCATGACCGCACCCAGCGCCATCATCCGGTCCCGCGTCCGACCGACGAAGCAGGAGCAGGCGTACGCGCTCACCAGGGCCGACGCGCCGGCCATGGCCCATGCGCCGCCCAAGGCAGGAGCCAGTTCGCTCACTCGCCCGGCGGACCGCCGTCCACGACCGCGCGCAGCGCATCGAGCGGCGCCCGCGTCGCCGACAGGCTCTCGAGCCACCACGTGACCCCGGCGTTCGCATACGCCCGGAGCTCGCCGGGTGCCAGGAGGTCGGCACGACCCAGGATCGAGATATCGAACGGACCGTCGAGGCCCAGGTCCGCCCGTTCGGCCCGGACACGCTCGACACGGCCGGCCACGTCCTCTGGCGTCAGGACCATCTTCCCGCTCGAGAAGTCGATACCCACGAGGCTCCAGCCGTCGAGCCGCGCCGCTCGACGCATGGCAGCGGGCTTCATGCCCCCGAACCAGATGGGTGGGCGTGGTCGCTGGATCGACGCAGGCCCGAGCACGACCGGTCGGCTACCCTCCCCCGCCATCTGGGCGGGCTCACCACGGAGCCAAGGCTCGATGACCGCGATGGACGCATCCGTCCGCTCGACCAACTCCGCGATGGGTGCTCCCTCGCCGAACAGCGACAGGTCGCCCGAGTCGCCACCCGCGCCGACGCCAAGGGTCAGGCGACCGCCGGAGAGCCGGTCGAGGGTCGCCGCGGACTGCGCCACCAACTGTGGTCGCCGACGCGAGAGCACGGCGACGCACAGGATGATCCGCAGGTCGGTGGTCGTGGCCGCCACCCCGGCGAGCGCAACGAACGGGTCAGCGGCGACCGTGCCCATGTCCACACCCAGGGAATCCCAGGTGCTCAGGCCGTCCCAGCCGGCCGCTTCCGCTGCTCGCCCGAAGTCTGCGATGGTCCCGGGGTCAGCGAGCTCGCCGAGGGGTGCGACGTCGATGGCGCAGTGCATGACGCCATCATCGCCGGTCTCCGACGTCCGCGGCTCGCTCAGCTCGTGTGGGCACCGCTGGGCGGGTCGACGTCATGCCCCGACGCCACCCGCGATCGATAGCCGAGCGACGGCCGGATGGGTTGGCCATCCCGACGCACCGGTCGGAGGACACTCCGCGGTGGCGAACGACACGTCAGCGGCGTCGGCGGCCAGTGCGGCGCTCGCCGGTCCTCTTGACCACGTTCGGGGTGACGCTCTTGTCCCACGTGGCGCGGTCGAGCCAGCGTGCCATCCAGCCGGCATCGTCGCCCTCGTGCTCGTCACGCAGGCCGGGCAGCCAGTCGGCGGCGGTGTCGGGATCGGGCTCCGCGCCGCCATGACCGTGTCCGCCGTGGTCATGCGGCTCCCCGACGGCGGGCTCCTCCCCTGCCCGGATCACCTCGACCTCGGTCACCTCGAGCAGCGACCCTGCGGCCGCGCCACGCCCGCCTCGCTGCCCCGCTGTGCGTGCCGCGGCCCGCTCGGAGGGCTTGGCGGTGGGTGACGGCGACCCGGCGGCGGACCGCTCCCGGGACCCGGAGGCCCGGCCGGCACGCTCGGCCGCCTGGAGCACCTTCGTGGATGCATCCTCCTCGAGCACCCGCAGCCGGATCCCCTGGATCTCGTCCCGGATGGCCGCCGCCCGCTCGAACTCGAGCTGCTTGGCCGCCGAGCGCATCTCCGCCTCGAGCTGGGCCACCAGCTTCTCCACCTGGACGCGGCTCATCTCGGTCAGGTCACCCCGATCGCTGCCATACGACCCGGGCGCCTCGGCGACCGCGCGCAGCCGGTCGTTGATGTCGCGGATGTCCTTGATGATCGTCTGCGGCTCGATGCCGTGCTCGGTGTTGTAGGCGTGCTGGATGGCACGCCGTCGGTTCGTCTCGTCGATGGCCACCTGCATCGATTCGGTGACGCGGTCCGCGTACATGACCACCTCGCCGCTCGTGTTGCGCGCGGCCCGGCCGATGACCTGGATGAGCGACCAGGCGCTGCGCAGGAAGCCTTCCTTGTCGGCGTCGAGGATGGCGACCAGGGTGACCTCTGGCAGGTCGATACCCTCTCGCAACAGGTTGATGCCCACGAGCACGTCGTACACACCCAGCCGCAGGTCCCGCAGGATCTGGACCCGCTCGAGCGTGTCCACCTCGCTATGGAGATAGCTCACCTTGATGCCCATCTCGTGGAGGTAGTCCGCGAGGTCCTCGGCCATCTTCTTGGTGAGCGTCGTCGCGAGGACCCGCTCGCCTCGGTCCACCCGCTCCTTGATGCGGTCCATGAGGTCGTCGATCTGGCCATCCGTGGGCCGGACCTCGATGCCCGGATCCACGATGCCGGTCGGTCGGATGAGCTGCTCCACGACCTGCTTCGATCGCTGGAGCTCGTAGGCACCAGGCGTGGCGCTCATGTAGATGACCTGGTCGAGGTGTGTCTCGAACTCCTCGAAGGTCAGCGGCCGGTTGTCCAGCGCCGACGGCAACCGGAACCCGAAGTCGACCAGGATCTCCTTGCGCGTCCGGTCGTTCTTGTACATACCCACGACCTGGGGGATGGTCATGTGGCTCTCGTCCACCACCAGCAGCCAGTCGCGGGGAAAGTAGTCGAGCAGCGTCCAGGGCCGGGAACCCGCCTCCCGGCGCGACAGATGACGGGAGTAGTTCTCGATGCCCGAGCAGAAGCCCAGCTCGCGCATCATCTCGACGTCGAAGGCGGTGCGCTGTCGGAGTCGCTCGGCCTCCAGGACCATACCCTTCGCCTCGAGCTCGGCGGTCCGCTGCTCGGCCTCCAGCTCGATGTCGACGACGGCCTCCTTGAGCTTGTCGGCGGGCGTCACGTAGTGGGAGGCCGGGTAGACGTTGAGCTCGGTGCGCTCCGCGAGCAGCTCTCCGGTCACCGGGTCGATCTCGGTGATGCGCTCGACCTCGTCACCGAAGAACTGGACCCGCACGATGTAGTCGTCGTAGGCGGGCTGCAGCTCGAGCGTGTCACCCCGGACGCGGAACCGCGCACGCGACAGGGCCTGGTCGTTGCGCTGGTACTGGAGGTCGACCAGCTGACGCAGGATGCCGTCCCGGCGATATCGACCGCCGGTGCGCACGCGCACCACCGTGGCGCCGTAGTCGACGGGCGCGCCCAGGCCGTAGATGCAGCTGACGCTGGCCACGATGATCACGTCGCGCCGCTCGAACAGGGCGCGCGTGGCAGCGTGGCGCAGCTTGTCGATCTCGTCGTTGCGCGACGAGTCCTTCTCGATGTACGTGTCGCTCCGGGGCAGGTACGCCTCGGGCTGGTAGTAGTCGAAGTAGCTCACGAAGTACTCGACCGCGTTGTCCGGGAAGAAGTCCCGGAACTCGCTGTACAGCTGCGCGGCGAGCGTCTTGTTGTGCGCGAGCACGAGCGTGGGCTTCTGGATCCGGGCGATGACGGACGCCGCGCTCATGGTCTTGCCCGTGCCGGTGGCACCCAGGAGGACCTGGTCCTTGTAGCCCTTCTGCAGCCCGGTCACGAGCCGTTCGATGGCGCCTGGCTGGTCGCCGGTGGGCTGGAAGGGAGCCTGGAGCTGGAAGTCGGGCATGGGTGCCCCAGTCTACCATCGAG
>CAZYTQ010000029.1:0-6929 GCA_964650135.1 uncultured Anaerolineaceae bacterium
TCGCACGACTCTGCGACCAGGCACACCTGATCGGGCTCAAGGATGCCCACGGGGACCTCCGGGCGTTCCACGGGCTGCGGCGGGCCGTCCGCGACCGGCTCACCTGGGTCGGCGCGTCCGAGGACCTCGCGCTCGGCTACTGGGCGATGGGCGTGGATGCCTGGTCCCCCGCGAGCCTGGCGTATGCGCCGTGGTACGCACCGGCGTGGGCCGCGGCACTCCGCCAGGGAGCGCTGTCAGAGGCGCGTCGGCTGATGGAGCGCGTGGCGTGGCCCATCACCGACCTGCGCCTCTCGCGGCCCGACATCGACGTGACCGTCGTGCGCGCGCTCGCGGCCCGGGCCGGTGTCGAGGTCGGGCGGCCACGACCACCCGCGGTGGCCCTCACCACGGACGAGGCCACACGGCTGGAGGACCTGGCGCAGGTCATCGACGAGGAGCGAATGCGGGACGAGGGGCGCGTTCGGGACGAGGGGCGCGCCAGGGACGCATCGATCGCCGCGACACACGCCGGATGACCGCGGTCGTCCGCACCGTCACAGGCGACATCGACCCGGCATGGCTGGGGCCGACGATGGCCCACGAGCACCTCATCTGCGACCTGTCGTTCCGATGGCGACCGTCCAGCGATCCCAGCCTCGAAGGGCCGGTCCGGATGGGCAACCTGCAGGCCATCCGACGCACCCAGTGGGCATCACGGGACAACCTGATGCTCCGTGACGAGGCGCTCGCCGGGGCCGGCATGGCCGCGCTCGCACGTGCCGGTGGCCGGAGCGTGGTGGAGCTCTCGAACCGGTCCATCGGTCGTGACATCCGGGCGCTCGCGTCGATCGCTCGCGCATCGGGCGTCCAGATCGTCGCCGGGACAGGCATCTACGTGGCCGGGAGCATGCCGGCGGCCAACGCCTCCGCGAGCGTGTCCGCGCTCGCGGACGAGCTGGAGCACGACCTGACCGTCGGCGCGGATGGCAGCACCATCCGCTGCGGCGTCATCGGGGAGGTGGGTGCTGGATCCTGGCCGATGGAGGATGTCGAGCGCCGCTCGCTCCAGGCGGCGGCGTGGGCCTCGCGGCGTACCGGGGCGGCCATCGTGGTCCATCCCGCGCCCGGGGCCGAGTCGGCGTTCGAGGTGCTCGAGGTGCTGCTCGATGCCGGCGCCGATCCGACCCGGGTCTGCGTGGCCCACATCGACGAGCGCCTCCGGGACGACCTGGCGAGCATCAGGCGACTGATGGCGCGCGGCTGCACCATCGGCTACGACACCTTCGGCCGGGAGGCCTACTACCAGCCGCGCGACCGGCAGCATCCCACCGACACCCAGCGCATCGAGGTCCTGCTGCGCCTCCTGGACGCCGGGCTCGGCGAGCGGATCGTGCTGTCACAGGACGTGTGCATGCGCATCGATCTCGGCGCGTTCGGCGGACCTGGATACGACCACATCCTCGCGACCATCGTGCCGCGGCTGCGTGCCGCTGACGTCCCCCACGAGGTCATCGATCGACTGCTGGTCGGGAACCCCGCGCGACTCCTCGCGATACCCGCCTGAGGCGGGCGGACACGAGCGGTCCAGTCAGCCCTCGACCCAGGCCGTATGGCCGGGACACGAGCCCGACTCCACCAGGCCGCTGGTGGAACCGGCGACGACGCGGTATCGGTCGACGCGATGTCGCGCCGTCCCTGCGATCTTGCCATTGCGGTACCAGATCATCTTCACCACGACGCGGAACGACGGCCCGGGCGACGAAGGCCCGGAGATGGCGACCCGCCGCCGACTGAATGGGGCGTCCTTGCCCGTGGTCGTGGTCCTGGTCACCACGGGTGTGCGTCGGACCGTGGTCCATGACTGCCCGGGCCGCTTGCGCTGGACGATCACCCGCCAGCCCACGCGCTGCGTCCCGGAGCGTGCGCGCATGCGGGGCGGCCGCACGTTGATGGCGGCCAGCGGCCCCTCGAAGGAGGTCGAGGAGCTGGCCCCCGTGTAGCGACAGCGCACACCGGGCTGCCCGAAGGTGTCCCGCAGGGCGTGCACACCGACCTTGCCGATATCGCGGAGCTCCGTGTCCGCCACGACAGGGCTCACGGACGAGACCGCCAGCACCCCTGCCAGCACGACGGCGGACATCAGCCCGCGCGAGACCCGGACCTGCATGGGTGTCCTCCAGGGCCGGGCGTCCAGATCCCGGCGTGCGATGGCCGAGGTGGAGCCTGACACCGTCAGTGTGCCCCGCGCATCCGTACCAGCACGGACCGGCCTACGGAGCCGGTCGTCCGTGGCCGCGCTCCCAGACCCGGTCTCTGTAGACTGGCCGGATGGCTCTCAGGCTGGACAACGTCGGCATCGTCGTCGAGGACCTCGCCGCGGCGATCGAGTTCTTCCGGGAGCTCGGTCTCGAGCTCGAGGGGCAAGCCATGGTGGAGGGCGAGTGGGCCGGGCGCGTCACCGGCCTTGGCGATCAACATGTCGAGATCGCCATGATGCGCACGCCGGACGGTCATGGCCGGCTCGAGCTCTCGCGCTTCATCGCGCCGCAGGTCGTCGGCGATCACCGGGACGCCCCGGTGAACGCCCTGGGCTACCTCCGCGTGATGTTCGCGGTGGACGACCTCGACGAGACGCTCGTCCGGCTGCGCAGGCACGGCGCGCGACTCGTCGGCAGTGACGTGGTCCAGTACGAGGATACGTACCGGCTCTGCTACGTCCGCGGGCCTGAAGGCATCCTCATCGGGCTTGCGCAGCAGCTGCGCTGAGCGACAGGTGCGCTCGTGCGCGAGCGGCGGAGAGGGCCGCACGCATGGTCGGCACGCGGCGGTTCACAACCGCTTCGGGTTGACGGGGAACGCGTCCAGGGCGGGTGCCAGTCGGCGGATGATGGCGCGCTGATGCTCGCCCGTGGTCCGCTCCGCGATCGGTCGGGCGAACAGCCCGCGGAGCATCGGCCCATCGTTGGCGAGATGCACCTGGCGGCGGCCGGTGAGGTCGATGCCCTGGGCGTTGCTGCTCAGCCATCCCGCAAGGCGCTGCTCCAGGAAGAACCGGTCGTGCCATTCGAGGTCGCCCGGGTCGTCCGCCGCCCACGCCGCCCATGCCCGGACGCCCTCGGGTCGGTCGGCCCACCGGGCGAGCACCGCGTCGGTCATGGCGTCGGCGGTGGGAGGCGCATCGGTGACCCGGCTCTGATAGTAGGCGCGGGTCAGCCCGAAGCAGGCACCGCCGAGGACCGTTCCCTCCGCCGGCAGCGCGTCCCACAGCCGATGGGCCACCTGTTCCCGCGGACCGTCGATGCAGTGACCGGCGGTGTGGGCATCGAACGCGGCGAGCGCCTCGGCGTCCAGCGCCCCGAAGGGGATGCGCCGATACTCCGCCCGCACCACATCGGCGAGCCGGGGTGGCAGCTCCCGGTCGCCGACCGGCGTCTGCTCGCTCACGAACGTGAAGGCCGCGAAGGGTCGACCGCTCGCGATGACCGCAGCGAGCACGGTCCGGGAGTCGATGCCGCCCGTGAGCGCCACCTGGATCGGGCCCTCGGGCAGCCCTTGGACCGTGGCCACGAGTCGCTCCGCAGGGTCGGCGGCGGCGGACGGGAGGAGTGGCCGTCGGGTCACCGAGCCGTCCGCGAGCACCAGCTCCTGGCTGGGCAGCAGCCGTCGGACACCCGTTCGGCCGGACGACGGTGGCGGATACCAGCCCATATGTCCGCGGCTCCGGTCGAGCGGTGTCGCGGGATCCCCATCGAGCAGCGCCGGGCTGCTGGATGCCCAACCAGGCGCATGGAAGACGCCGAGCGTGCCGCAGGCATCGAGCCGAAGCCGACCATCCCGCACCAGCACCCAGCGACCGGCCCAGGTGTCGGCGTCGTGGGGGTCGTGTCGAACGGCGGTCCCGATGAGCACGCCGGCCTCCGTCCCGACGACATCGAGCGATGGACAGTGGGACAGCCAGCGACCGTCTTCGAGCTGGGTGGTCCGCCAATCGGACCCCACCGTCCGGGGCTCGGGACCGATCAGGAACTGACGCGTGTGGAGCACCAAGGGTGTCGGAGCAGGCGGAGCGGAGGCTCCCGTCCGAGCTGGCCCTCCCGCGGCCGAGGGCGCGGATCCACGACCCCGCAGCCGATCGAGCAATCCCGCCACCTCACCACCTCCTCACACATCATGACGCCATCCCCGAACGGCACGATTCGCCGAGGGCCGCTGCCGGAGGAGCGAGGCAGGCTCGCCGCCGCTGCGGAGGTTCGCCAGGTGCGTGTCGATGGTCGGGAAGGGCGAGGACTGCGCACCCCTTCGGCGCAGGTCCCGAACATGCGTCCCATGGTCGCTTGAACTCTCGGCGGACCGTGTCCGACGACAGGCGAATGACATCGCGCGACGAGTCGGCGGACCTGTTCCTTGAGTACGCCCATGACGAAGGCCCCTCCGGACACCCGGAAGGGCCTCGTTCGTGCGCAGGAAGCTGGCTGGCGAGGAAGGATTCGAACCTTCAATCCCCTGATCCAGAGTCAGGTGCCTTACCGTTAGGCCACTCGCCAGCGGATGCCGCATGGGCGACGGAGAGTCTACCGCGAACCGGGCGCTGGTGGGTCCGCGCGGGGATGCGAGGAGGTCGAGCGTGCGCGGACGCGCGGTGGGTCAGGGCTCCCGGCCGCGGGCCGTCGTGGCCGTGCTGTTGGGTGTGATCCTGGTCGCTCCCGCGGTCCACTCCCCTGCCACGCACGCGGCGGACCCTCGGCCGTGGCTGGACACCGGCCGCAGCATCGAGGAGCGGGCGACGGCGCTCCTCGCGGTGATGACCCTCGACGAGAGGGTCGGTCAGATGACGCAGCTGGAGATGGGCTCGGTGGATCCGGCCGGTGTCACGGCGCTCCACCTTGGCTCGGTGCTCAGCGGAGGTGGCGGTGCACCTGCCCAGAACGATGCCGCGGGTTGGCGCGCGATGGTCGACGCGTACCAGGACGCGGCACTCTCGACGCGGCTCGCCATCCCGATGCTGTACGGCGTGGATGCGGTCCACGGTCACAACAACGTGCGTGGCGCCACGATCTTCCCGCATGCCATCGGGCTGGGCGCGGCCGGTGACCCGGCACTCGTCGAGCGGGTGGCGCGAGCCACGGCGGAGGAGATGGTCGCGACGGGCATCCGCTGGGACTTCGCACCGGTCGTCGCGGTCGTCCAGGACGTGCGCTGGGGTCGCACCTACGAGAGCTTCGGTGAGGATCCGGTGCTCGTCAGCGAGCTCGGCGCAGCTGCCATCCGGGGACTCCAGGGCACGGACCGTGCGGAACCCATGTCCGTGGCAGCCACGCCCAAGCACTTCCTGGGCGATGGCGGCACGGCCTTCGGCTCATCGACCACGGGCGACTATCTGCTCGACCAGGGCGTCACCGATGTCGACGAGGCCACGCTGCGGGCGATCCATCTGCCGCCCTACGAGGCGGCGCTGGAGGCGGGTGCACGCATCGTCATGGTGTCGTTCTCGAGCACCCGGGACGGCAAGGTCCATGGCGACCGGGCGCTGGTCACGGACCTGCTCAAGGACGAGCTGGGCTTCACGGGCTTCGTGGTCTCCGACTGGGCGGGTGTCGACCAGGTGGATCCCGACTACGACGCCGCGGTGGCGCAGGCGATCGAGGCCGGCATCGACATGGTCATGGTCCCGCATGACGGACGTCGTTTCCAGGACGCGATCCGGAGAGGGCTGGACGCCGCCACCATCACCCAGGCCCGCGTGGACGACGCGGTGCTGCGCATCCTGCGTGTGAAGCTCGAGATGGGTCTCTTCGAGCACCCGATGCCACCGGTGGTCGATCCGACCGTGGTCGGCTCGACCATCCACCGAGCGCTCGCCCGCGAGGCGGTGGCACGCTCCGCCGTGCTCCTTGCCACGGATGGCCTGCTGCCCATCGGTCCGGACGACACGGTGCTCGTGGTGGGTGGTGGCGCCGACGACATCGGTGCCCAGTCGGGCGGCTGGACCATCACCTGGCAGGGCCAGCGGGGTCCGATCACCCCGGGCACGACCATCGCGGACGCCCTTCGGGACCGCATCGATGACCGGTTGCTCGCCGTGGGGCCCGCCGCGGGCGCGGACGACCTGCGCGCGGACGTGGGTCTCGTGATCCTCGCCGAGGAGCCGTACGCGGAGGGTGTCGGTGACTCGGCCAGCCTGGCCATCCGGACCGGCGGCTTCCTCGACCAGCTGCGCCCGAAGGTGGACCGCCTGGTCGTCGTGGTCCTGTCGGGTCGACCGGTGCTCCTCGACGAGGTGCTGGTGTCAGCGGATGTCGTGGTCGCGGCCTGGCTGCCGGGCACCGAGGGCGCCGGCGTCGTGGACGTCCTGGTCGGCGATGCGCCGTTCCGCGCGACCACTCCGGTCACCTGGCCGCTCACACCCGATGAGTCACCCCGAACCGGCAGGGAACCCTGCGAGGGCGCCCGATACCCGCGCGGCTTCGGCCTTGCCAGGGACGGGACACCCCTCGGACCGGCTGCCTGCCCCTGACCGGGCATCACGTCCGGCGCTGTGCGAGAGTGGGCGTCATGCAGCACATCGGACCCATGGCGTGAGCAAGGTCCTCACCTCCCTGCCCATCGGAGAGCGCGTGGGCATCGCCTTCTCGGGCGGACTGGACACCTCGGTCGCGGTCGCGTGGATGCGGGACAAGGGCGCCATCCCGTGCGCCTACACGGCGGACATCGGCCAGTACGACGAGCCGGACATCAGCGGCGTCCCGGCACGGGCCCTCCAGTACGGCGCAGAGATCGCGCGCGCGGTGGACTGCACGGCGCCGCTCGTCGAGGAAGGCTTCGCGGCGCTTGCCTGTGGCGCGTTCCACATCCGCTCCGCGGGTCGTGCCTACTTCAACACCACGCCGCTCGGCCGTGCGGTCACGGGCACGCTCCTGGTGCGCGCGATGCACGAGGACGGCGTGGAC
>CAZYTQ010000029.1:6939-31249 GCA_964650135.1 uncultured Anaerolineaceae bacterium
CATCTGGGGCGACGGCTCCACGTTCAAGGGCAATGACATCGAGCGGTTCTATCGCTACGGCCTGCTCGCCAACCCGGACCTGCGCATCTACAAGCCGTGGCTGGATGCGGACTTCGTGAGCGAGCTGGGTGGGCGGGCGGAGATGAGCCAGTGGCTCGTGGAGCACGGCCTTCCCTATCGGGATGCGAAGGAGAAGGCGTACTCGACCGACGCGAACATCTGGGGCGCGACGCACGAGGCCAAGACGCTCGACCGTCTCGAGCGACACGTCGAGATGCTCGAGACGGTCGAACCCATCATGGGCGTCCGTCACTGGGACCCGTCGGTGTCCATCGAGTCGGAGGACGTGCGCGTCCGGTTCGTCCGCGGTCGACCCGTGGGCCTGGGTGGGATCGACTTCGACGACGACCCGGTCGCCCTCGTGCGGGAAGCGAACGCCATCGGCGGTCGACACGGCCTGGGCATGTCCGACCAGATCGAGAACCGCATCATCGAGGCCAAGTCACGGGGCATCTACGAGGCACCCGGCATGGCGCTCCTGTGGATCGCCTACGAGCGCCTGCTGTGCGCCATCCACAACGAGGGAACACTCGCGAACCACGCCGAGGAGGGACGACGGCTCGGCCGGCTGCTGTACGAGGGTCGCTGGCTGGACCCCCAGGCGCTCATGCTCCGCGAGTCCATCCAGCGCTGGATCGCGTCCGCGGTGACGGGTGAGGTCACCATCCGGCTTCGGAGGGGCGATGACTACACCATCCTCGACACGACCGGGCCGGCGCTCACCTACCAGCCGGAGCGGCTGACCATGGAGCGCGCCGAGAGCGCGCCCTTCGGCCCGACCGACCGCATCGGCCAGCTGACCATGCGCAACCTGGACATCGCCGATTCACGCGCCAAGCTCGAGCTCTACGCCGCGCAGCGGCAGGAGCTGGTAGGGGGCGGCCAGCTGTTCGGGATGCTGGAAGCGGGTGGCGCCGAGCGCATCGCCGCGAACCCGCGCGTGGAGGCGGACGAGGACGACGCCCTGGACGCGGCGGCCATGGAATCCGGCACGGACTGACATGCCACGCCCGGGGAGCTGCGCCAGGCTGCCATGAGCGTCCGGGTCGCGCGTGCCTATGACCCGCCGGGCGTCGATGACGGCCACCGGGTGCTGGTCGATCGCGTCTGGCCACGTGGTCGGTCGCGGGAGGAGCTGCGCATCGACTCGTGGGATCGCGACATCGCGCCCAGCGACGAGCTGCGCCACTGGTTCGGTCATGACCCGGCGCGCTGGGAGGAGTTCCAGCAGCGGTATCGGGTGGAGCTGGCGACACCCGAGATGCAGGCACGCACCACGGCGCTGGCGGGGATCGCGAGGTCGGGCACGCTGACGCTCGTGTACGGCGCCAGGGATCGCGAGCACAACCAGGCCGTGGCCCTGGCGGCGGTGATCCGCGAGCGGCTGGCCGGCGCGAGCCAGATACCCTTGGCCGAGTCGTCCACAGGGTCGTGACCTTCGGCCCTGCCGACGGTGGTCCGGGGCGTCCATGCTCTCCTGGGAGGTGCGCAGATGATGCGAGGATTCGTCATGGGTGCAGCCGCGGGTGCGGCGGCCGTCGGGGCAGCGGCAGGTGTCATCGCCGGACGGCGGATGCGGTCCGAGTGGGGTGTCGAGCCGGGCGAGGCGGAGCGGGTGCTGCCGGGGGATGACCTGGTGGCCGAACCCGACGCCGTGGACACCCGGGGCATCGACATCGACGCGACACCCGAGCAGGTCTGGCCGTGGCTCGTCCAGATGGGCTACGGGCGGGGTGGCTGGTACAGCTATGACGCCCTGGACATGGACCAGCCGAGCGCCCAGGCCATCGATCCCCGGTGGCAGGACCTTGCGGTGGGGGATCTGATGCCGACCCATCCCGAGGGTGGCTTCGTGGTCACGGTGCTGGACGCGCCACATGCGCTGGTCCTCCACCTGGACCGGGCGACCGTCGAGGCGCAGGAGCAGGCGGCTGCGCAGGCCACGGGCGAGGGTGCGGCCGAGGGACAGGGCACGGCCGATGCGGCCGAGGGTCAGGGGACGGGCGATGCGTCCGACGCGCCGCCCGAGGCCGGGCGATCGACCGGGGAGCCGGACCGGCCCCCCGCGACCGGCAACATCAAGGCCACGGGCGCCTTCCTCGAACTTGCCGTCTCGGGCGAGTTCGCGGCCAGCTGGGCGTTCGTCCTCGAGCCACGGCCCGCGGGCGGGAGCCGGCTCATCGAGCGGTTCCGGGTCCGGATGGAGGGGCCTGCCGCCGGTTCGCCGATGGAGCGCGCCGCGCGTGCCGTCCTGGGCATCGGCGTGTTCGTGATGGTGCGTCGGCAGCTGCTGGGGATCGCGGAGCGAGCCAGTCGGGACGCCTGAGCGCAGGCTCCCTCCGATCGGCGTGAGGCGCGCTACACGTGCGGCGCTACGCGGGCCAGTCGATCGCCGCCGCCAGCTCGACGGCTGTGGTGCCCAGCAGCGCACTGCCATCGGCAGGCTCGAAGCCGTGCTGCCCACCCGCGAGCCACTCGACGCTCCGCTGGTCCGGGTCCACGATGAGGACCTCCTCGACACCGTGGTCGACGTAGAAGCCGAGCTTGGCGCGGCTTTCGTCGCCAGGCGAGAGGACCTCCACCACGATGGCGGCGGTGGGGTTCCAGATGTCCAGCCCACCGTCCCGGAAGTACGCCCGGTCGGGCACGCGGAAGTCGGTGGGGACGCCGATGTTGCAGGCCGTCGCACCCTTGAGCCCCGCGCGGTCAGCCAGGGGACCGAGGACCCGGCCCAGCAGGTCATCGACCTGGGCGTGTCTGCCGCTGGGTCCTGGTGACACGTGGTACTCGCCCTCCCAGACCTCGTCGAAGCGGTCCTGGCCCAGGGCGCGTCGGCGCGCGAGCCAGTCCTCGACCGGTGGTGGCGGGTCGGTCACGAACAGCGTTCGCATGGTCGACATGCTAGCGCGCGACTCGTACGCGCCCCTTGGCGTCTCCTGACGAGGCACGTACCGCGCGAGGCACGTCGCCGCGCCGCGCCGCGTGACACCTCCCGCCCGAGACGCATCACTCGTCGGGCTCGCCGAGGACCTCCACCAGCGCATGCCAGGCGGGCTTGGGCGACAGGTCATCGTCGAACGGGGTCGCGGCACCTTGCCCGGGGAAGAAGCCGGGCACCCAGGAGTAGCTGTCAGGTGAGCCCCAGACCGTGATGGAGGCGCACGCCTCCATCGCCATGCACGCCTCGGCGACCCGTCGGTAGGAGTCAGCCTGCGCGGTCAGCTGCGTCTCGGTCGGATCGCCGGCCAGCTGCATGCGCACGTCGAGCTCCGTGATGGCGACATCCAGCCCCAGCTCCGCGAACCGCCGCAGGTTCGCCTCGAGGGTGGAGGGGTACGGATACTGGAGCGCGAGGTGCCCCTGCACGCCGAAGCCGCCGAGCGGCACATCCTCCGCGAGCAGGTCCCGGGCGAGGGCGAGATACGCGTCGCTCTTGGGGCCGATGGCCTCCACGTTGTAGTCGTTGAGGAACAGGATCGCGTCCGGGTCCGCTTCGTGCGCCCAGCGGAATGCGTCCGCCACGATGCCGATGCCCAGGCGACCGATGAACGGGTTCTCCGTGCGCAGGGCGCCCGAGTCATCGAGGATCTCGTTGGCCACGTCCCACTGCGCGATGCGCCCCGCGTACCGCCCGACGACCGTCGTGATGTGCTCCCGCAGGACCTCTCGTAGCTCCTCGTCGGAGAGACGCGGCGCTTGGGCGAGCAGCCATGCCGGGTTCTGGTCGTGCCACATGAGGGCGTGGCCGCGCAGGGGCATCCCGTGCTCCTCCGCGAACGCCACGATGCCATCGGCCGGGCCGAAGTCGAACGTCTCGCGCCCCGGGTGGACGACCTCCCACTTGAGCTGGTTCTCGGGAGTCAGCGAGTCGAAGCGATCGGCGAGCAGCTGGCGATATGCCTCGTCGGTCTCGAACGGCTGGGGCGTCGCCGTCCCCGACAGGTGGCCGAGGCCCACCACCGAGCTGCCGAGCGAGATGCGCCGATCGGGCGCGGCATCGGTGGCGACCGGGGACGCTGCGCCGACGGTGGGAAGCCGCCCGGGGCCGGGTACGACCAGCAGCACGCTGAGGAGGAGCACGGCGACACCGGAGCGGTGCCGGCGAACCGTTCTGCGCGCACGTGGGCCGTGCCCGCCTGTGGCGAGGGCCGACTGGGTCATGGCACGAGCATCGCCCCAGCCGGTCGGAGCGTCAACTTGACCCGTGGCAGGGTCGCTCGCCGGATGCCGTGGATGTCACTCGATGCGCCGGACCGACGGCACCACATCGAAGCCACGGTCGTAGCTCCAGATCCGCGTGCAGCCGAGACGCCGCATGACCGACACGTGCAGACAGTCACGCGACGAGGGCGTCGGGCGGTCGGCGGAGAGTGGTCGCGTCCGGTCGACATCCTCTTTCCGGACCAGGTACATCGGCACGTTGGAGTCGACACAGGTCACGGAAGGGTGCGTCCCTTGACCAGAGCGCGGTACTCGTCCTCGGGCATGCATGCGGCGGATATGTTCCGGCGGCTTGCATGAGCCAACGCGACGCATGCCGATGGCGGCCGTCCGTGAGCGTGGGTCCAGAGCAGCGCCCATCGACATCATGATGCGTGTCTGCGAGACTTCCGGATGTGTCCCACCGTACGACGCTCACGCTCGATGACGATGTCGCCGCTCGGATCGAGCGAGAGACCGACGGACCGGGCTGCCCTATCGCGCGGTCGTCAATCAGGCCCTGCGGCGTGGGTTGGAGGCCCAGGAGCCACCGGCGCCGTTCCGGGTCGATGCCCGTCCGATGGGTCGACGGCCCGGCGTCGATGTCGACGATGTCTCGGCCCTCATCGACCTGCTGGACGGTCCACTCGCTCGATGATCCTGCTGGACGCCAACATGCTGCTGTATGCACACGATCAGGGCAGCGCACGCCACGACACCGTCAGGCATGGCTGGAGCGGACTGTGGCGTCCGAACCGGACCTCCGGCTCCAGCTCTCCACGATCCTGGCGTTCCTTCGGATCTCCACGGATGGCCGCGTCTACGAGCACCGCGCGCGAGCCGACCGATGCGATCGCGATCATCGAGGCACTCCTCGCTCGCCCGAACGTCTCGCTTGCCACGCCAAGCGACCGACACTGGCGCCAGCTCACCGATACGGCGGCCGGCGGCCGGGTCCGGGGGCCTGATCTCATGGATGCCCACCTGACGGCACTGGCCATCGAACACGGTGCGGTGCTCGCGACGAGCGACCGAGGGTTCGCCCGCTTCCCCGGCCTGCGCACGGTCGACCTGTCCGCGTAGCGACACATCACGCGGTTCCGCTCGCCGAGCCGAGCCTGTCCGAGCCCGCCGTCCTCATGGACGATGCGGTCGAGCGAGCGATGGCATGGCGTGTCAAGGGAGGTCTGACGATGGATGGTGGACAGGCGGACCGGGTGCGCTGGGCACTCGTCGGCACGAGCGAGTTCGCGGTCGAGTGGATCGCGCCGGCCATCATCGACTCGCCCGTTGCGACCCTCGCGGCGGTGGTCTCCAGCTCCGCGGAGCGTGCCCGGGAGGTGGCTGCGCGACTGGGCGCCCCGATCGCGACCGATGACCTCGCGACGCTCGACCGGTCGGCCGTCGATGTGGTGCACCTGGTGACCCCGAACGCCCTCCACGAGCCGCTCACCCTCGCGGCGCTCGCGCAGGGTCTCGATGTCGTCGTGGAGAAGCCCATGGCGCTCGACGTCGCGGCGGCACGGCGCATGGTGGCGGCAGCGCGCGCGTCCGGGCGCCTGCTCGCGGTGGGCCATTGCATGGCATGGGCACCCCCGGTCGCAGCGGCCGCGCGGCTCGTCGCGGATGGCGCGATCGGCATCCCCGTGGAGCTGCGCATCGCGGCCGGGTTCGACTACCCACCCGCGGGACTGTGGCGCCAGGTGACGACCACCGAGGCCGGCGGCGGACCGTGGGCGGACCTGGGCCCCCATGCCGTGGACGCAGCGGTGCGCATCATGGGACCCGTCACGTCCGTCGACGGCCTCATCGACCGGCTCGTCCACGACTACGCCGCGGAGGACACCGTCACCGCCCTGCTGCGGTTCGCGTCGGGTGCCCACGGCACCATCACGACCACGTTCGTGGCCGGCCAGAACGACCTCACGCTCCAGGGCACCGACGGTCGGCTGCGGAGCACGGACTGGCTGGGTCGCGACTTCGCGGGGGACCTGACGTTCGAGCCGGCGGAGGACGGCGTGATCCGCTTCGACATCGAGCGCCCGGCCGAGCCGCAGGCGGTGCCGCTCGAGCGGACGAACGTCTATCGACCCCAGGTGGACGAGGTGTCACGTGCGATCCGCGAGGGCGGCACGACGCGCATCGACGGGGAGCGTGGCCTGCACGTCATGGAGATCCTGGAGGGGGTCGTACGCGCCGCCCGGACGGGTGAGCGGGTGGCGGTCGGACGACCCATCGGATGAGCCGGGGTCCTGACCGCTTGCTGGGCCCGGACGACCTGCCGCTCCGGGCCGGGATGGTGTCCCGACAGGCATGCGCCGCCGTGTCACACGCGAGGTCGGACGGGGTTCAGCGGGACGTGCGCGACTCCCCGATCCTTCCGGACCTTGCGCGGGCCTACACTCCTGACCATCCGACCGACACCAGGAGACATGTCGATGGCGAACGATCTTGGCGCACGACTCCGTGACGCTCGCGAACGCGCGGCCACGGGTGACGTGATGGTGCGAATCCACCTATTCGGCATCGAGCATGCAGCCGAGCTCGAGGGCGTCGACCTGAAGGAGCTCGCACGTTCAGCGGGGATTCCCGAATCGTTCGCGACCGAGATCCGAAAAGGCATGCGGCTCGCGCCCTACGTCGTCCTCAGACGCTGACCGTCGCGGCCCGACGGCCGCGACCTACCCTCGTGCCTGGACCTTGGCCCAGGTGTCCTTGAGGGTCACCGTGCGGTCGAACACGGGCGCGCCGGTCGTCGAGTCAGGATCCTTGCAGAAGTAGCCCAACCGCTCGAACTGGACGGTCTCGCCCACGGGCAGCGCATCGAGCGAGCCCTCCAGCTGGCAGCCGGTCAGGATCCGCTCCGACTCGGGGTCGATGTCCGCGAACAGGTCGTCGAGCGCGCCCGGGTCCTCGGAGCGGAACAGGTTCCCGTACAGCCGCACCTCGGCGGGCGCGGCGTGCGCCGCGGACACCCAGTGGAGGGTGGCCTTGGGACGCCGGCCGTCGGGAGCGGCGCCACCCCTGGTCGCGGGATCGTACGCGCAGCGCAGCTCCACGACCCGTCCATCGGCGTCCTTGACCACGCCGGTGCAGGTGATGAAGTACGCCGACCGAAGACGCACCTCGCGTCCCGGAGCGAGCCGGAAGAACTTCGGCGCGGGCTCCTCCATGAAGTCGTCACGCTCGATCCACAGCTCCCGGCTGAACGGCACCTGGCGCGTGCCCGCTGCCGGGTCCTCTGGGTTGTTGGGGACCTCCATCAGCTCGACCTGCCCCTCGGGATAGTCCTCGATGACGACCCTGATGGGGTCGATCACCGCGAACCGGCGCTGCGCCGTCCGATTGAGCACGTCCCGCACGGCATGCTCGAGCATGCCCAGCTCGACCACGCTGTACGCCTTGGCGACGCCCACCATGCGCACGAACTCGCGGAGCCCATCGGCGGGGAAGCCACGCCGCCGGAGCGCCGAGATGGTGGGCATCCGGGGATCGTCCCAGCCTCGCACGTGACCCTCGTCGACCAGTCGCTTGAGGACCCGCTTGGAGAGCACGGTGTGGGTCAGGCTGAGCCGCGCGAACTCGATCTGGCGCGGGCGCGCAGGCACGGACAGGTTGTCCAGGAGCCAGTCGTAGAGCGGTCGATGGGCCTCGAACTCGAGGGTGCACAGCGAGTGGGTGATGCCCTCGATGGCGTCCGACTGGCCATGCGCGAAGTCGTACATCGGGTAGATGCACCACGTGTCGCCGGTCCGGGGATGGGTGGCGTGCAGGATGCGGTACAGCACCGGGTCACGCAGGTTGATGTTGGGCGACCCCATGTCGATCCTCGCCCGCAGGACCCGCGAGCCATCCGGGAACTCACCCGCGCGCATGCGCCCGAACAGGTCGAGGTTGTCCTCGACGCTCCGGTCCCGGAACGGGCTCGCCACGCCGGGTTCGGTCAGGGTCCCCCGGGTCTCACGGATCTGGTCGGCGGTCTGGTCGTCCACATACGCCTTGCCGGCCTCGATGAGCTCCATCGCCCAGGCGTACAGCTGCTCGAAGTAGTCGGACGCGTGATACAGGTGCTCACCCCAGTCGAAGCCCAGCCAGCGGATGTCCGCCTGGATGGCATCGATGTAGGTCTGCTCCTCCTTGACCGGGTTGGTGTCGTCGAACCGGAGATGGCACCGCCCACCGGTCTCGGCCGCCACGCCGAAGTCGAGCCCGATGGCCTTGAGATGGCCGATGTGGAGATAGCCGTTGGGCTCCGGCGGGAAGCGCGTGACGATGGTCGTGTGCTTGCCGGTCCGGAGGTCGTCCGCGACGATCTCCCGGATGAAGTCGCTCCGCTCGGGGACGGCCGCGTCGATGGCTGGTTCGGCAGGGGTCGGGGTGGTCACGTGGTCGGCGTGCTCGCTGCAGCTCTGGGAAACGTTCCGAGTCTAGCGCGGCGTCCGACCGCCCGGCCTCGCTGCCCGCTCAGCGCGCTCGCCGGAGGCACCGACACGCTCGTGCAGGGCTCGGCTCCCGATCCACGCCGATCGGTACTGGTTGGCCGCCTGCCGGGCCATGAGGCCCACGTCCATGCCGATCGGTACCACTGGTTGGCCACCTGCCGGGCGATCGGGACCATTTCCATGTCACACGCCCCACTGCCGGGCGATCGGGACCATTTCCATGTCACACGCCCCACTGGTGGGACGATCGGCGATCGGGCCGAGCGTGGGCATGGGTGACGGTTCCCGGAGCACGCGGCTCGTGATCGACCAGTCGGTCATCTGGCAGGGAATCGACCGCCGTTGGATCCATCTGGCAGGACGCCGGCCGCTGGACATCCGGGTGGTTGTCTGCTATCTTGGTCGACAAATGAGACAACCTCCTCGGATCCCCCACCCGACCGCCAGCGGCGCCGCCGCGATGTGCGGCCGCGCGTGTCGCTGTCAACAGCGGCCCGGTGCGGCGGGGGTTGGGTCCACGGGGACTCCACGCGCGAGCGACTGATCGCTCGAACCCGACGCTGACGAGGGCCGCGGTCATCCGACCGCGGCCCGTTCGTCGCCCCGCACCGGGCCGCCGCATCCGTCCCGGGCCGCCGATCCGGCCCCTGTCCTTTCGGAGTCCTTCGTGTCGCGCGTCTCCCGACCCACCACATCCGCCCGAGCCGCTACCTCCTCCGCGGTCTCGGATCACGGGCCATCGGTCCGGCCGGCCACGCCCTCTCTCCTCGCGGGCGTGGCCGGCTCGGATGGCTCCGTGTCCATCGGCCGGGCTGACGATCTGCTCGTCCTGCCGGCCCTCGTGGAGCCGCACGCGCACCTGGACAAGGCATTCACGGCGCACCTGGTGCCGAACCCGGAAGGGACCCTTGGGGGCGCCGTCGACGGGTGGATGGCGTGGCGCGCTTCCGTCGATGCTTCGTCGCTGCGCGCCCGCGTCCGGCGAGCCGTGCTGCGGTACCTCGCGAACGGCACGACCGCCATCCGCACCCACGTGGACACCGGGCCCGACCTCGGTTTGCGCGCCATCGAGGCCGTGTTGGACGTGCGACGCGAGCTGGGTCATCTGCTGGACATCCAGGTCGTCGCCGCGGCCGGCCTGCCGGTGACCGGCGACGCGGGGGCCCCCGCACGGAGCCTGGTGCGCGAGGCGATCGCGGCGGGTGCCGACCTGGTGGGCGGAGCGCCCTGGCTGGACGACGACCCCGGCGCCGCCATCGACGCGCTGCTGGACGTGGCCGCGTGGTCGGGGACGGGGGTCGACCTCCATCTCGACGAGACGACCGACCTCGCGGCCGACACGCTCTCGGTGCTCGCCGAGCGGGTCCTCGGCGGATTCCCCGGCGCGGTCACCGCGAGCCACGTGGTCAGCCTGGGCCAGCGACCGGCCGCCGAGCGGCGCCGCATCGCGGGCCGGGTGGCGGAGGCGGGCATCTCGGTGGTCGTCAACCCCATCACGAACCTGTACCTCCAGGGCAGAGGATCGGACATCGCGCCACGTGGCCTCACCGCGGTGCGCGAGCTGCTGGATGCCGGGGTCGCGCTCGCCGCGGGTGGTGACAACCTCCAGGACCCGTTCGAGCCGATGGGCCGGGCAGACCCGCTGGAGACCGCGTCCCTGCTCGTGACGGCCGGCCACCTGGACCCGGACGCGGCGCTGCGGGCCGTGACCGTCGATGCACGGCGGGTGCTGGGGTTGCCGTCCGGTGGTGCGGCGCTGGTCGCTGGTCGGACACCGGCGCCAGCTCGTGACGCTGGGTCGACACCAGCCGGCGAGCCCTGGCCGGGGGCCGCCGGGGACGCTCTGGTCATCCGCGCGAGCTCGCTGGTCGACGCCATCGGGACGGCTTCGTGGGACCGCATCGTGGTCCACGGAGGGCGGATCGTGGCGCGACGCACGACACACACCGTGATCGACGGGGTCGAGGCCTGATGACGACCACCATCGCCCCGTCGGCCCGGTCGCGCGCCGACGGGTCGGACATCCCGGGCTCCTCGCTGCCGCCGAACCGGACCCTCCGGATCTCGGGCATCAGTCGTCGGTTCCCGGATGGCACCCTGGCACTCGACCATGTCTCGCTGGAGCTCGGGGACCAGGAGCTCGTCGCCATCGTGGGTGCCTCGGGCTGCGGCAAGTCCACGCTCCTGCGCATCGTCGCCGGTCTCGACCGACAGACGGCCGGCAGCGTCGAGACGGTCGGCGGGAACGTGGGCTATGTGTTCCAGGATCCGACACTCCTGCCGTGGCGCACGGTCCAGGCGAACGTGGAGCTGCTGGGCGAGCTGCACGGCGTGGAGCCCGCGGGACGCCGCACCGCTGCCGTGGAGGCGATCCGCCTCGCGGGTCTCGCGGGCTTCGAAGGCCACCGGCCACGACAGCTCTCGGGGGGCATGCGCATGCGTGTCTCGCTCGCGCGCGCGCTCACCATGCGGCCCCGCCTGTTCCTGTTCGACGAGCCGTTCGGGGCGCTGGACGAGCTGACCCGCGAACGGCTCAACGAGGAGCTCCTGGCGCTCCACCGTCACCAGGGGTTCGCGGGCCTGTTCGTGACCCACTCCATCACGGAGGCGGTCGGCCTCGCATCCCGTGTGCTCGTGATGTCCCCGCGACCGGGACGGCTCGTGGCGGACGTCAGCGTGCCCTTCGGGTATCCCCGCGCACCGGGCATCCGGTACTCCGCCGAGTTCGGCCAGGTGGCCGCGATCGTGGCCGGTCATCTGCGGGGCGCCGCATGAGCCGGCCGTGGCCACGGCCTGGAGCGTCCGCATGACCACGGCCGATCCGACCATGTCCGCCATCGATCCCACGCTCATCGCGACCGAGCCGCTCCCCCACGCCCCGCGGCGCGTGCTCGATGTCGCGCGTGGCCTCGTCCCTCCGGCCATCGCCCTGGGCGTGGTGCTCCTCGGCTGGTACGTGGTCAGCCTGGTGCTGCTCGAGCCTCGACGCCGATTCCTGCTGCCACCACCCCATGACGTCGTGGCGGTCTTCGGCGATCCCCTCGCGTCCGGGCAGATCCTGGCGGCGACGGCCTCGACCGCGGTGGTCGCCATCACGGGCCTCGTCATCGCCACGGTCATCGGCCTGGCCGTCGCCATCCTCATGAGCCAGGCGCCCTGGGTCGAGCGCTCGGTCTACCCCTGGGTGGTCGTGCTCCAGACGATCCCGATCCTGGCGCTCGTGCCACTCATCGGCTTCTGGTTCGGCTTCGAGCTCCCGAGCCGCGTCCTCGTGTGCGTCCTCATCGCGCTGTTCCCCATCGTGACCAACACGCTGTTCGGGCTGAAGTCGGTCGACCGGGGCCATCGGGACCTCTTCGCGCTCCATGGGGCGACCCGCCGGCAGCGATTGACCAAGCTCCAGCTGCCGGGTGCGATGCCGGCCATCTTCACGGGCCTGCGCATCGCGGCAGGTCTGTCGGTGATCGGCGCCATCGTCGGTGACTTCTTCTTCCGACAGGGCAGCCCCGGCATCGGGCGGCTCATCGACGGCTACACCCAGCGGCTCCGGTCCGCCGAGCTGTTCGCGGCGGTCATCGTGTCCTCGCTCCTCGGGCTCGCCGTGTTCTGGCTCTTCGGCCTCATCGGCCGGCTGCGGACCCGGAGCTGGGTGGATTCGCTCCATGACGGGTGACGCCATGTGTCGACGGTGACGTCGCCGCCGCCACGACAGGCGGCCGCCCAGCCATCCCAGCCCATCCCCAGGAGGCACTCCATGCACCTCACGCACGCCCGGGCGCCGCGCGCGCTCCGTCTCGCGACCGCCCTCACCGCCGGCGCGGTGCTCATCGGCGGACCTGCCGCGGCCCAGTCGGCGGCGCCCACCGACGTCTACGCCACCCCCCTCGCGGGCATCTGCCCGGACGTCATCGGCATCCAGACCAACTGGTACCCCCAGCCGGAGCATGGCTTCGCCTACCAGGCCATCGGGCCCGGCGGGACGGTCGACGCGGAGCACCTCACCTATCGAGGGCCGCTCGGCACCACCGGCGTGGAGCTCGAGGTGCGCGCCGGAGGACCCGCCATCGGCTACCAGCAGGTGAGCTCGATCCTGGCGCAGGACGACAGCCTGCTCCTGGGGTTCGTGGGCACCGATGAGGCGATCCAGAACTCGAAGGACGCGCCCACCGTGGCCGTGTTCGCGGAGCTGGAGCAGAACCCCCAGGCGTTCATCTGGGGCGACCCGGCATGGACGTTCTCGTCCATCGCCGAGATCGGCCAGTCCGATGCCACGGTCCTCGTGCGCGAGGGCTCGACCTATGTCGACGTGTTCCTGGGCAAGGGGCTGCTGCGGCCCGACCAGGTCGACACGAGCTACCAGGGTGGCGTGGCACGCTTCGCCGCCGCGGACGGCCACATCGTCCAGCAGGCCTTCGCGACGTCCGAGCCCTACGAGTACGAGCACACGCCCGAGTGGGGGAAGCCTGTGCAGGTGCTGCTCGTCCACGACGAGTACCCCGTGTACCAGTCGGCACTGTCCATCCGTGCCGATCGCCTCGAGGCGGAGCGGGCCTGCCTGGAGCTGCTCATCCCCATCCTGCAGCAGGCGCAAGTGGATGTGACCACCGACCCCAGCGTCGTGAACGCCATCCTGGTCGACTACGTCGCACAGCTCGGTGGCGCCTTCACGCTGAGCGCCGAGAAGGCCGCCTGGTCGGCCGAGACGCTGCGGACGCTGGGCCTCGTGGGCAACGGTCCGAACGACACCCTCGGCGACTTCGAGACCGAGCGTGTCCAGCAGCTCGTGGACGACCTGGTGCCGGTGTTCACGGCAGGTGGCAAGGAGCTTCGCGAGGGGCTCGTGGCAGCCGACCTGTTCACCAACGACTTCATCGACCCATCGATCGGGCTCCCCTGATGGGCTGGTGGATCCGGACGGTGCCCTGGGCCGAGGCGACGGGCACCCTTCGGGAGGCGTACGACTGGCAGGCCGCGCGACTGGGTGAGCCGGCCGAGTTCACCCAGCTGGGCAGCCTGTACCCCGACCTCGTGCTGGAGCGGCTGCGGCTGTACAAGGTGGTCGAGGCGACACCCTCTCGACTGGCACCTCGTGAGCGGCTGCTCGTGACGCTCCTCACCTCGGTCCTCAACGGCACCGTCCATTGCGCCTCCGGCGCCAGGGCGCGCCTGCAGGACGCTGGCGAGGACCCACGCGTGATCGCGGCCATCGACGATGACGCAGCTGCGGCGTGGCAGGCGCTGGCCAGCGAACCCCGCCTGTCGGCCATCCTGTGGTACGCGACGCGGCTGACCCGCGAGCCGTCACGGATGGCGCGGGAGGACGTCGAGAGGCTCCGCGCGGCGGGCCTCGACGACCTGGACATCCTGGACCTCAACGACCTGGTGGCGTACTACAACTACGTCAACCGGGTCGCCAACGGCCTGGGGCTCCGTACGCCCATCCGGGACGCATCGCATGCGTTGGCATCGGTGCCTCGATGAGCCAGCTCCGGACGGGTATCTGGTTCTTCCCCGACGCCGACGGAGCCCGCACGGTCCGCCTCGCCCAGCGAGCGGAACGGCTGGGCATCGACGAGCTGTGGCTGGGAGACGAGGGGCCGGCCCGGGATCCCTTCGGGCTGCTGGCGGCCTGCGCCACCCGGACGCTGGCACTGCGTCTGGGCGTAGCCGTCACCAACCCCTACCTCCGGCACCCGGCCATCACGGCCGTCTCTGCGATGACCGTCGCGGAGCTCGCGCCCGGCCGGTTCCGCTTGGGGGTCGGGCCGGGGGGCGGCATCGCACTCGATCCTCTGGGTATCGAGCGACACCGTCCCCTGGCCCGCACCCGCGACCTCGTGCGGGTGGTGCGTGCGGTGGCGGCCGGACAGCCGACGGACGGCTACCGACCGCCGGCCGATCCGTTCACCGTGCCCACGCTGCCGATCTGGGTCGGGGCTCGCGGCGAGGCGTTCAACCGCTTCGCCTCGGAAGCGGCGGACGGGGTCTTCCTGGGCGGCATCCCCGAGCCCGTGCTGCCGACCGTCCTCGGCTGGGCCCGCTCGGTGCGACCCATCGCGGTGGCCATCCATCTCGCAGGCGTGTTCGATCCAGGCGACGTGGAGCTGGTCCGACCGCGGCTGGTCTTCAGCCTCCTCGACGCACCGCCCATCAACCGCGAGGCGCTGGGCGTCGGGCTCGAGGAGACGCGTCGCGCCGCCGACGCGTACGCCGCGGGTGACCCGGAGCCTGCCCGCCGACTCATCACCGACGATCGTCTCGACCAGATCGTGCTCCGCGGCACGCCCGCCGAGGTCGCCGCGCGGCTCGCTGCGATCGCGCGTCGGACGGATGCCGAGGCGATCGGCCTGTCTCTCCTCTCACCGGACCTGGAGCGTGGTGTCGACGATGCCGCGGCCACGTTCCGGATCCTGCGCACCCTCGTCGACCAGGAGGTCCGGACATGAGCATCGGCATCATCACCCATCTGGGCGACCCCACCGTGGACGACGTCCGGGAGCTCGCCTTCGCCGCCGAGCAGGCGGGGGCCGACTGGGTCGGCGTCCCCGACGCCTTCTGGTGGCGCGACGCCTGGATCCTCGCCTGGGAGGCGATCCACGCGACCCGTCGCGTCGAGGTCGGCCCGCTCGTCACCAACCCCTACACACGGCACCCGTTCCAGACCATCGCCGCACTTGCGACCCTCCAGGGTCTGGCCCCCGACCGGACCTTCCTGGGCATCGGCGCCGGGGGCTCCGAGGTCACGGGCGCCGCGGGCATCCCGCGCACCGATGCACCGGCGCGCATCGTGGGGCTGGTCGAGCGCCTGCGGGCGGTGGCCGACGGGGCGCCCCTGGATGACGCGAGCGGTCGGCGGCTGGAGGTCCCGTTGCGGCGTCCATCGGTGCTGGTCGCCGGCCGCGCCGGCCGCGTCCTGGAGGTGGCCGGACGCGTCGCCGACCGTGCGCTGCTGTGGGCCGTGCCACGCAGCGAGCTCGCCTGGAGCATCGAGCGCATCGATGCCGGGGTCGCCGAGGCGGGTGGGCCACGGTCCCGCCCGGAGCTCATCTGGGCACCGCTGGTGGCCCACGACGACACGACGCTCGAGCGGATCCGTGCCACGGCCGCATACTCGGTGCTCAACAGCCGGCCTGCGCGACAGCGTGCCTGGGGACTCGACACGGACGACGTGCGAGCGCTGCGTGCCGCGCTCGTGGCGGGCGGCGCGTCGGCAGCGGCCGACCAGGTACCGGGCGCCGCGTTCGAGGACCTCGTCATCGCCGATCCCGACCCGCGGACCGTGGGCCGGGAGGCCGCGACCCTCGGTATCACGGGCATCGCGCTGCCGGGCTGGGACGTCTCGACGGTCCGGGACCGGGTCCAGTGGGCCCGCGAGGTCCTGGACGTGGCGGCTGCCGCGGCGGTGGCAGCATGACCGCGCGGACGGCCACGGACGCCGGGTCCATCCTCGCGCCCGGAGATGCGGCACCGGCCCTCGAGGTCACGACGCGGGCCGGGGGCCTCGCGGCACCGACCGGGGACCCCGAGCCCTGGATCCGGACCATCCCACCCGAGCAGGCCGACGGCGCGCTTGCCGAGGCATACGAGACACAGCACGCGGCGTTGGGCCGGGTGACGCCGCTCACCCAGCTGGGCAGCCTCTACCCGGACCTGGTGGCCGAGCGACTGCGCCTGTATCGGATCGTGGAGTCGGCGCCGTCAGCGATCCCGGCATGGGGCCGTCGCGCCGTCGCCCTCACGGTCTCGGTCCTCAACGGCTGCCTCTTCTGCACGGCTGGGCATACGGGCAAGCTGGAGGAGGACGGCCGCGCCGATCTCGCACGAGCCATCCACGAGGGACCGCACGAGGCCGGCACGGGCGACCCGGCGGTCGACGCGCTGCTCGTCTACACGCGGCTGCTCACGCTGGACCCAGCGGCGGTGACGGAGTCGGACGTGCGTGCGCTGCGGGCGGCGGGCTGGGATGACCTGGACATCCTCGACGTCAACGACATCGCCGCGTACTACGGCTACATCAATCGAGTGGCCGCAGGGCTGGGCCTGCAGGGGCTCGGATGAGCGGCATCGTCACCTCCCCCGTCGCCGGCTCGGTCCCTGGCCCGATCTCGGGCTCCGGCGCCGTCCCGCTCGCCGAGCCCGTGGTGGAGGCCGGTGCAGCGCCCCGGATGGGCCTCGCGATCTCGGGTGAGATCCCCGCGGCCGACACGGTGGCCCTCGTGCGCCACGCCGAGGCGCTCGGCTTCACGGAGGCCTGGATCCCGGAGGTCAACCACGGCCGCACCGCGACCGCCATCGTCGCGCACCTCGCGGGCGTGACCTCCACGATCGGTCTCGGCATCGGTGTCATCAATCCCTACTGGCGCCATCCGTCACTCATCGCGATGGAGACGGCGACCCTGGACGAGCTGACGGGCGGCCGACTGCGCATGGGCATCGGACCAGCGGTCTGGTCGCTGCGCGCGCTCGGCGAGGACGACGCCCGGATCGCCAAGCCACGCACCGCGACCGTCGACACGTTGCGCATCGTGCGGGCACTGCTGCGCGGCGAGGACAACCCCGGCAGCGACCTGTTCCCCATCCGGACGAGCGCCCGCCTCTCGTTCCAGCCGCTTCGTGGGCACGTGCCGCTGTACGTCGGCGCGGTCAACGAGCGGATGCTCGAGGCCTCCGGTGCGTGGGCCGATGGGGTCACCCTGGGCGCCATCACGAGTCCCGGATACGCCCGCTGGGCCGCAGCACGCGTGGCGGACGGCGCGCGTGCAGCGGGTCGCGATCCCGATGAGGTGGATGTCATCGGGCACGTGCTCATCAGCGTCGACCCGGACCGGGACGCCGCCCGGCGGGCCACCAGACGGGTCATCGCGACCTACATCGACCGGGTCGAGCGGGTGGTCATCGAGCACTCCGGTGCCGACCCGGACGCGGTCGCGCACGCGCAGCAAGCGGTCCGCGACGGGGGGGTCGAGGCAGCCGTGCCGCGCATCTCGGACTCGCTCATCGACACGTTCGCGGCTGCCGGCACACCCGCTGATGCCGCGCGCCGCGTCGCCGAGTACCGCGCGGCGGGACTCCGGACACCCACCGCGTGGCACGTCCTGGGCCCCGATCCGCGACGTGCCCTGGAGCTCATCGCGGGCGAGGTCCTGGTCCCGTGACCGATACGCCATGGGGCATCTGGCTCCAGCCCGTGAGCCCCGCCTGTGACCTGGTCGAGATCGCGCGCGTCGCGGAGCAGGAAGGCGCCACCACCGTCCTGGTCGCCGACGAGGGCACCGACCGGGACCTGGTCGTGACCATGACCGCGATCCTGCTGGGCACGCGCCGGCTGGTCGTTGGTGCCGGCATCACCAACCCGTGGAGTCGCCACCCGGTCACGACCGCGGCGGCATTCGCGACGCTCGACGAGCTGGCGCCGGGCCGGGTGATCCTGGGCATGGGCGCAGGTGGGACACGCGTGATCGGGCCCCTCGGCATCGATGCGGCACGGCCCTACACGGCACTGACCGAAGCCACCTCGACCATCGACCGGCTGCTGGCCGGGGAGCGGGTCGACCACGCGGGCATCCACCACGCCGTCGGCGCGCGCCTCCCGTGGGCCAGCGGGCGACTGCCGCTCGCGGTCGCCGGTCGAGGCCCGCGGGTCGAGGAGTGGGCGATCCGCACGGCGGACTGGCTGCTGCTCAACGCGAAGCCCGTGGACGAGCTCCCGGACATCGTGGCATCGGTCCGGGCACGCGCGGCGGCCGTGGGCCGACAGCCACGCGTCGGCTGGTCCGCGTACCTCGGCCCCACCGAGGCGATCGTCGCCCGCATCCGGCCCCACTTCACCTATACGACCGTGGACATGCCCGCGGCGACCCGCGAGGCGCTGGGCATCACGGACGAGGATGTCCAGCGGGTCCGCGACACGATGCACACCGAGGGCATCGAGGCGGCCGGCCGACATGTGCCCCGGTCCGTCGTGGAGCGGGCCGCGATCGTGGGCGCCGATGACACCATCGTGGAACGGCTGGCGAGCGTCATCGAGCGGGCGCGACCTGACATGTTCCTGCTCTCGCTCCACGACCACGCGGACGCGCGGTCGTTCATCCCTCATGCAGCAGCGCTGCTCCGACGCGCAGGCATCGGTGCGGCCCTCGCCCCCGTCGGCTGACGAGCCGTTCGGCCACCCGAGAAGGAGACCTCCATGCCCTGGATCCGGACCATCACCCCCGACGACGCGACCGGCGAGCTGGCGGCGTCATACGCGTGGCAGGCCCAGCGGATGGGTCGCCCGACGGACCTGACACAGCTGGGCTCGCTGGCGCCCGAGCTGGTGCATGTGCGGCTGACCCTGTATCGGGCGACCGAGCGGGTCGGCTCATCGATCACCCGGGTCCAGCGGGCGATCCTGTCGTATGTCACGTCCCTGTCCAACGAGACCCCGCACTGCGTGTCGCAGATCCGGCTCAAGCTCGTGGAGCTGGGCGTGGATGAGGCGACCATCGAGGCGCTCGACCACGCGCGCTTCGATGCGCTGTCGCCCGCGGACGCAGCACTGGCCCGCTACGCCCGCCGACTCACACGCGATCCGGGCTCGGTCACCGTGGACGACATCACGGCGCTCCGGGACGCCGGCCTCGACGACCTCGCCATCCTCGATGCGAACAACCAGGTGGCGCACCTCAACTACGTCAACCGGATCGCGAACGGCCTGGGCCTTCGTCACGAGGTCGCCGCGGACTTCCCCGCGTTCGCGGGGGTGCCCGCATAGCGGCAGGTGTGGCCGCAGGGCGTCGGGCGTCGGCTGCAGGGCGTCGGGCGGCTGCGCGTCCGCCGTCCCGGTCGGATCCCCGCGACGCGTGGCTCCTCGACATCGAGCGCGACCACCGGACGGGGGCGCGCTCCGTCGGGGCCGGGGTCCACCGCGAGCGATGCCGCGGCACTCGCGACATCGTCGCAGCGCGACATCCGGGCGGCGGCGAGCCCTCCGGGGGCGAGGGATCCTCGGCCGTTCGTCGCATGCATGCTCGGGTCACGCGTCCATGGGCGTCGGCCGCCCCGATGCCTACCGTGATGGACGTCCGGTCCCGGACGATCCAGGGACCGGCTCGCGAAGGCACGGTGCTCCCGATGACGAACATCCCCGACTACCAGATCATCCTCGCGATGGCACCCCGACCCGAGGGCCACGGCCGTCCGGTCCGGGCGGTCCCGCACCTCCCGACGAAGCCGGTGCATGCGGGCGAGGGCCTGCGCACGCGGATCCGGGCGCTGGTCACCCGGACCACCCTCGGGCCGAGCGCCGCCGGCCGCAGGGCCGACCGGCCCGACAGCGCAGCGGCCTGACGCGCATCGGGCTCCGAAGCCCCGATGCCGCAGGTGTTCAGCCGAGCGCGATCATCCGCTCGATGGGCAGCCGGGCACGCTCGGCCAGCTCGGCCGGGACCCGCACCTCATGGCGCATGTCCCGGAGCGAGTCCCGCAGCTTCTCGAGCGTGATCATCTTCATGTAGCGGCACACGGCATCCTCCCGGACGGGCTCGAACGAGGCGTCGGGGGCGGCCTTGCGCAGGCCGTGCAGGATGCCCGTCTCGGTGGCCACCCGGAACCGTCCACCCGGGTTCCGCCGCGCGTGGGCGAGCATCCCCTCGGTGGACAGGACGTGGGTCCGGTCGTTGGCGAAGGCCATGGCCTGGCTGGCGCAGCCGCACTCGGGATGCACCAGCAGGTCGGCGCCCGGATCCTCGGCGGTCAGGCGGTCGATGTCATCGGGCCGGATGCCGGCGTGCACATGGCACTCCCCCGACCAGATGGTCAGCCGGCGACCCGTGACGCGCTCCAGCCAGAGGCCCAGGAACATGTCCGGCAGGAACAGGATCTGCCGGTCCGCGGGGATGGCATCGATGACCGCCTTCGCGTTGCCCGAGGTGCAGCAGTAGTCGGACTCCGCCTTGACCTCCGCGGTCGTGTTGACGTACGACACGACGACCGCCCCCGGGTGCTCCGACTTCCAGCGCCGGAGCTGCTCCCCCGTGATGGAGTCGGCCAACGAGCAGCCGGCCTCGAGATCCGGGATGAGCACCGTTCGCTCGGGGTTGAGGACCGAGGCGGTCTCGGCCATGAAGTGCACGCCACAGAAGGCGATGACCGACGCGTCCGTCGTCGCGGCTCGACGGGAGAGACCCAGCGAATCGCCCACGTAGTCCGCCACCTCCTGGACCTCGGGCACCTGGTAGTGATGCGCCAGGATGACCGCGTCACGCTGTCGCGCGAGCTCCCGCACCTCGGCGGACAGGTCACTGATGCGCTCGAGCCGTACCCGCGCCTCGTCGTCTGTGCGTGGGGCGTCCGGATCGAGCATGGGCAGGGCGAGCGCGGTCACGGTCGGACCTCCAGCGAGACATCGAGGGAACGGGCAGCGTGGGTGAGCGCACCCACCGAGATGTGGTCGACACCGGTGCGCGCGATGTCACCCACGGTCTCGAGCGTGACACCACCCGAGGCCTCCAGCGGCACGCGGCCCGCGGTGAGCGCAACGGCCGCATGCAGATCGCTGAGCGTCATGTTGTCCAGCAGGATCCGATCGGCACCGATGGCCAGCGCCTCGCGCACCTGGTCGAGCGTGTCGCACTCCACCTCGACCGGCAGCCCGGCGACGCGTGCCCGTCCCACGGCCGTGGCGAGATCGGGCGCGAACAGCAGGTGGTTGTCCTTGATGAGCACGCCGTCGTGGAGCCCCATCCGATGGTTGGTGCCGCCCCCGCAGCGCACGGCCCACTTCTCCGCGACACGCAGGCCGGGCGTGGTCTTGCGCGTGTCGAGGATCACGGCGCGTGTGCTCGCGACCGCTGCCACGTAGCGCGCCGTGAGGGTGGCGATGCCCGACAGGCGACCCATCAGGTTGAGGGCGAGCCGCTCCCCGGTGAGCACGGCACGAGCGCGCGCCTCGAACCGGGCGACCTCGGCCGACACGCCGACGCCCATCTCGTGGCCACCGACCACCTCCCACGACACGACCGGGGTCCCTTCGGCGACCGACTCCCAGCGCAGACTCGGATCGAGCAGCGCGAACACCTGGCGCGCGGCGTCGAGCCCGGCGACGATACCCGGCTCCTTGACCAGGAGCACCGCCTCGACGCGCGCATCGGCAGCCACGATCGTGTCGGTGGTCCGGTCGCCGTCACCGATGTCCTCGGTCAGCCAGCGATCGATGTCGACGGTCAGGTCAGGCGGTGTCCCCACGGAGGGCGTGGCGATGGTGGTGCTCATCACCAGGCCTCGAGCGTCGGGGGTGTCTCGCCCCGGATGACGGTGTGCAGCCCATCCATCTCCGGATCGGTCGTCGGATGGTCCACCCGGAAGTGGCCACCACGGGACTCGGTTCGCGCGGCGGCGCTCCTGGCGATGAGCCGGACGAGCGGCTGGTCAGAGTCGGCGAGCCGGGCGAGACCCTCCGCGTCACGCAGCAGGCCCGCATCGCGCCAGAGTGACTCGCGATCCGCGAGGTCCAGCGCGGGGTCGGCAGGCCGGCCGAGCGGGCGCTGCAGGGTCGGGATGTCGCTCGGGACCGGGTCGGTGGATGCGGCGATGGCCGCACGGCGGCCGAACACGAGGCACTCCGCGAGCGAGTTGGATGCCAGCCGGTTGGCACCATGGAGCCCGGTCGTGGCACACTCGCCGGCCGCATACAGGCCCGCGACCGTGGTCCGGCCGTCGAGATCCGTGACGATCCCGCCCACCGTGAAGTGCGCCGCCGGCGACACCGGCACCGGTTCGCTGGCAGGGTGATAGCCGGCTGCCTCCAGACGACCCATGAGGGGCCGGAACCGATCCTGGTCGACCGGTCGCAGGTCGAGCAGGGCCGTCGCACGGGCGCCGACCGCACGCGCGACGACGTCGCGTGGCGCCAGCTCATCGGTGAACCGCGCGCCGTCGCCATCCACGAGCCAGGCGCCCTCGCCCCGAAGCGCCTCGGAGAGCAGCAGGCTCGAGGTCGCGAGCACGGTCGGGTGGAACTGGACCAGCTCGAGGTCCGCGAGGTCCGCCCCCACGGCCCACGCCTGGACGATTCCCTCCCCCACCGACCCTGCCGGGTTGGTGGTGCGACTCCACAGCGCGGCGTAGCCGCCCGTGGCGAGGATGGTCCGGGACGCGCGCGACTCCCCCCGGTCGGTGACCACACCGACCCCCGGCAGCAGCGCCGTCACGTGCGTCCGCTCGACGACCTCGATGGAGGGGTGGGCCAGGACACGCTCCAGCAGGGCGGCCGTGATGGCACGGCCCGTCTCCGCACCGGCAACATGCGCGATACGGCGACGGCTGTGGCCGCCCTCGAGCGCGAGGTCGTCATCGAATGGCACGCCCATCGCGCGGAGCTCAGCGACCCGGGCGGGCGCCTCCTCGACGAGCACCTCGACCGCGCTCCGTCGACAGCTGCCGCGTCCCGCCTCGAGCGTGTCGGCGAGATGCAGGTCCGCGCTGTCCGAAAGGTCCTGGACCGCGGCGACGCCCCCCTGGGCGAGGAAGCTGGACGAGATGTCCAGGGGTCCCTTGGACAGGATGGTCACCCGGCTGCCACGGTCGGCCGCCGTGAGCGCCGCCGTCAGTCCGGCCACGCCGGCCCCCACCACCAGGAGGTCCGCATCGGGCATCGGTCGGCTCGTGCTCATGCGCCTCGCTCCACGAGGAAGCCCAGCACGCGCAGGGTGTCCTCGGCTGCATCCAGGATGGCCCCCTGGTCGGCCTCGAGCGTGTGCACGTGGTGGCCATCGGTCAGCTCCGAGAGGAACCGCGCGTCCATGGCTCGGCACCGGTCGAGCCACAGCCGGACGTCGCGACGCGATCGCAGGTCCAGATCGGCGCGCAGCTCGCCATAGACCGGATGCTCCACCACGACATCCACGACGCGCACCCCGAGATCGACCAGCGCGGTCAGCTCGCGCTCGGTGTCGGCAGGGCCGTGGTGGACCGCCACCACACGTCGAGGTGCCGTCGCGGCGGATGCCGCAGGTGCCAGGAGATAGCCCCGCACCGTCGCCACGATGTCGAGACCGCCGGCCCGCAGCACGGCGATGTCCTGGACGATGACCTGGCGACTGACACCCAGCTCGTGCGCGAAGGCATCGCCCGCGATGCAGGCACCGTCCGAGAGCGCCCGGGCGATCCGTTGACGCCGTTCGACGGTGGCGAGACGTCCCGGGGCACGCACGGGCTCGTCCGGATGCCGACCTTCGGCCGCGGCGACGGCCGTGTCGGCTGCGGCATCGGCCGTGCCGACGGCATCGGCCGTGGCGACGGCATCGGCCGTGGCTGCGGCATCGGCCGTGGCGACGGCGATGGAGCGGACCGTGCTGTGTCCCTGGTGCGTGGTCGTCGTGGGCATGGGCACATGGTACGACATCTGTCTTGTCAGTTGTCAAGCAGCAGATCGCGGGACACACGGATGCGGACGTCTGCGCCGGCCGCCGCCATGCCTGCCTCATGGCCGCGGCTCCCATGGCGGCGGCTCGCATGCATGGCGGCGGCTCCCATTGCGGCGGCTCCCATGGCGGCCTCCCGCCGGTTCGGCGGCCCCATGGCGGCGATACCCTGCCGATCGGTCCGACCGGTCGACCACGGGCCGCTCG
>CAZYTQ010000030.1:0-30162 GCA_964650135.1 uncultured Anaerolineaceae bacterium
GCCCGAGATGTCGCACATGACCTGGGGGTGGGTGTCGACGAGGCGGAGCCGGTCGTCGGGCGGTTCCTGGAGATGGTCGGTGGTGGACCGGGCCTCGGTGACGCGGACCGGGTGCGGTTGCGACAGGAGGGCGCCGCCGCGGCGCGTGGGGCGCGCCCGCTCGCGATCTCCATGGACGCCTATCTGAGCACCTCATGGGTGGTCTGGGATCACGCGCTCCGGCTCCATCCGGCGCCCGACCCGCAGCTGCTGGGTGCGCTCGGTGCTGCGCTCCTGCGGGCCGGTGACGACATCGCGGCCGCGTTGTCGGATGGGTACAGCACCGCCGAGCGGGCGCTCGCGACGACGGCGGGTGCCACCCGCCAGGCGATCCTCGATGACCTGCTGGCACCCATCACGGCGGATCCGGCCACGGTCGCGCGAACGCTCCGCCGGGCCGCCCTCGCCGGTCTCGACGCGGCCCAGCCGTATCACCTGCTGGTGCTGCGCACGACGACGGGCGCCGGGACCGACAGCCTGGACGACGTCGTGGAGGAGCTGGGTCGTCGGTTGGCTCGCGACCCCGCGCGGCGACCGCATCTCGTGGGCGGTCGCCTGGGCGACGTGGTCGTCATCGCACCGCCACCGTGGCGTGATGGCCTGCCGTTCGAGGACGTGACACGCGAGCTGCCCGGGACCTGGTGGGCCGTGGTCGCCGGACCCGAGCCGCTCGAGCGCATCGGACGGACCTACGCCGAGGCGACCGATGGTCTTCGGGTGGCATCCCTGGCGCGACCCGCGGACAGCGTGACCCCCCTGGAGGACGTGGCGCTGGAGCGGGCGCTCGTCGCCGATCCGGAGCTCGCCGCCGCCGGCGCAGCGCGCTGGCTGGCACCGCTCGAGAGCGCGGCCCGTGGCGGCCATGACCTCGTCGTGACGCTCGAGGCGTGGATCGGCAACGGCATGTCCGTCACGGCGACGGCCCGGGTGCTGGGTGTCGCGCCCCGCACCGTGTCCTATCGTCTCGACCGCGTGGCACGCATCCTGGGCATGCACGACCTGGACGCGGCGGCGATCGCCCGGCTGAGCGCCGCGCTCCTCGTGCGACGGCTCCTGCCGCCCGGCGCCGTACCATCCGACCCATGAGCGAGATGCGGCCCGCGAGCCCCGTGCGTCCGCCGAGCGAGGCACGGCCACGTACCGACTCCACCCATGATCACCCCGTGTCGCACGAGGCGGCGCACGGTGTCGCGCCACCGCCCAGCGTCGACCCCATCACGCTCGAGGAGCTGGTGCGCGTCGAGCGGGATCTCGTGGGCTTGCCGGTCCACGCCGGTGCGGTCATCACCGAGGATGCCGAGCTGGGGGTGCTGCGGGTGCGGCTGCCGGGTGGTGGCGCCGTCATGGAGTACGCGGCCATGCCCCGCTGGCAGGCCGCGACCTGGCGGGTGTCGCTCGAGCGGGTGGCCCAGCGGATGCGCGAGGAGGGCAGCTGGCCATCGCTCGTGCTCGCCGATCGGCTCGACCGCCCGCCGGGCATGGAGCGGGTGCTGGACACCCTCGGCTGGCGTCGGATCTCGGCCGAGACCGCGATGTGGGTGGCGCGTGCATCGGTGGTGCCGCATCTCGACCCGGCGCTCCGGTTCGAGGCCGTGCAGCCGCGCAGCGTGACCGACCACGAGGAGCTGGAGCGGCGCATCTTCGGGGCCGATCCGGGTCGTGCCGAGGCGCGCCGCACGGAGCTGGCAGCGGCACTCGCGACCGGCCGGCTGCGAGCATTCGTACTCCGGCTCCGCGGCGAGCCGATCGCCGTGGCCCGGCTGTCACACGGCGAGGGTGTGGCCGGCATCCATGGCCTGGGGGTCGTCCGGGAGTGGCGCGGCAAGGGCTATGGCACGCTGCTCACGACGGTCGCGACACGGGCAGGCATGGCCACCGGCAACCGCATCGTGTGGCTGTCCGTGGACGAGACCAACGCGCCGGCGCTCCACGTCTATCGCACGCTCGGCTTCGAGGATGCGTTCGGCTGGTCGAGGTGGCTGGCGCCACCGGACTGAGCAGCCTTTCACGCGATCTTCAGGATCCCCGGCGACCCTTGGCGGGTGCACCTGCTGATCGTGCGGGTGCACCTGCTGATCGTGGAGGATGACGTCCGACTGTGTCGTGTCCTGGAACGGCTGTTCAGACCGGACCGCCACGTGGTCGAGCTCGTCTCGTCGGGCACCGATGCGCTCGCGGCTCGGGCGGAGGCCGCCACCGCCTTCACGACCCTGTTCGTGGGCCTGGGCGCGGTGGCGCTCATCGTGGGTGGTGTGGGCATCGCCAACGTGATGCTCATGTCCGTCATGGAGCGGCGACCGGAGATCGGCCTGCGACGCGCCCTGGGCGCGCGTCGGGTCCACATCACGCTCCAGGTCCTGGCCGAGGCCCTCGTGCTGGCCGCCATCGGCGGCTGTGTGGGTGTGCTCCTGGGCAATCTCGTGGCGGCCGGCTATGCGACGCTGAGTGGGTTGCCCGTGGTCGTCCCGCCGATCGCGGTGGTGGGTGGCTTCCTGGCCGCGATCGCCATCGGCGCCGTGGCGGGGCTGTATCCGGCGTTCCGTGCGGCACGGGTGAGTCCCACCGAGGCGCTCCGGGGCGGGTGAGTCGCCTCAGCGACCGGGCGTCAGCCGAGTGCGCCGCTCCGACCGATGGCCGCCATGGCCGAGCGATACAGCTCCCGGCCACTGCCTCTGGCGCCGACCGGGATGGCACTCAGCTCGTCCATGAGCCGCTCCTCGAGGCGGGTGCCGCAGGTCGCGTCCAGGGTCTGGGTGGCGTGGCCCGCGAACCGCAGCACCTGCGCGACCTCGGGCCGATCCGCGTCCTCCCAGAACCAGCCGCAGCTCGCGAACATCGCAAGGCGTGATGCCTGGGCGCCCATCAGGGCGGCCACCAGCGCACGCGCAGCCGGCTCGATCGCGACGCCGACCTTGGCCAGCTCATCGGTGATCCAGGCGTCGGGCTCGACGAAACCGCTCGCCACGTCCACGTAGCGGTCGCGGGCGGCCCATGTGTCGATGCCCAGGGCATCCAGCCGGTCCTCGGTCACGTGGTCGATGGCGGTCGCGATCCGGTCGAACGCCTGGCGGAGCGGCGCCTTCCAGCGACCGTCGCGGGCACAGCCACACTCCGCCGCCCAGCGGCTCACGCCGTGGTGGCAGGACCAGCTCGTGCGGTCCTCGATGTGCGTCTCGGGCAGCGCGGCGTGGTCGAGCGAGGCGATCCACTCGCCGGGCGTCTGCACCCGGTACCCGCCATCAGGGGCGGCATCGGTCAGCAAGCGCTCGAGGAACAGGTCCCGGAACGGCTGGTGGTGGCCGTACAGCTCGCCATCGGTGCAGATGAGCGCCATGCCACCCGCCTGGAGTCGACGCGCCACGAGCTCCCGTGCGAACCGATCGGCGTCGGCGGTGGCGCCGGCGTCGAAGCTGACCGCGGTCGACAGCTCGGCGTCATAGAGCACGACCACGATGTCGAGGCCATCGCCCAGGTCCACCCGGTGCGGCCGTCGGACATCGGTGCCCTGGGCGGCCTGCCATGGCGCGAGGATGGTCCAGCGGACCCCTTCCTGGGCGCACATGCGCAAGGTCAGACGGTCGACGGCTGCCTCCGGCAGCCAGATGCCGGTCGGTCGCACGCCCGTGCGCAGCTCGACGTCGCGGAGCGCCCAGCGGATCTCGGTGCGCCGGTCACGGGGCGATGCGAGCGGCAGGATGGCGTGGTGATAGCCCTGGGCCATCACGCCATCCGCGTCGGCCCCGGACCAGATGGCGTCGTGGAGGTCCGGTCGATGGTCGCGCAGCCAGCGCGCCATGGTGGGTCCGAGGTCCCAGCCCATGCGTCCGAAGTTGCCCAGCGCCGCGTTCGGCGCGTAGGCCTCCTGGGCGACACGGTCGTTCCAGTCGTGTGCCGGCGCCGCGGACGGGTCACGAGCCACGAGCCCGGTGAAGGGGTCCTCGCGGGCCGGCTGGTAGAAATGGCCGTGGACCATGAGGACAGGGAGGTCGGATGGTGTGGGGTCCGGGAGATCGCCGATGGGCAGGTCGTGCTCCGGTCGGATGGGTGCCTGGGTCATCGCGGGCGATCGTAGCGCGCGTGACCCCCTCGCGTCCGGTCCGTCGGGCACGACCCTGAGCATGCGGACACCCGGTCCGGGAGGAGGTCGGACCGGGTGTCGGGCGGCGGATGGTGCGAGTGGGCGGCGCAGCGCCGGCGCCTCCCAGCGGATCAGTTCTGATAGAACGTGAACTGGTCCCAGCGGCTGTGCTCGTGGACGTTCGACCTGGCGCGCCGCTTGACCTTGTACCAGGCGTCCTGGAGCGTCGTCCGACCCAGCGGTATGGGCACGGTGGGAGCCTCGGCGGCGGGAGACATCGCGAGACCTGGGACCTTGCCGATCGGTTCGACTGGCTGATCGCGAGCCGGGCCGGCGTGCCCGGCCTCCTGACAGTTGGCCCACTGGTGGGCCGATCGGCGATCTGCTCGCGCGTGGCCTGGCGGCTCGACCTCGGGCGGCGCGGCTCGTGGACGACCAGTCTGGTCATCTGGCAGGGAACGCGGGTCGGCTGCTGGCCGTCCGGCGGGCTCCCGCATCTCGACGCTTCTGTGGCGGCACGGGAGCACGCTGCCGTACGCGGGCGGGCGCCGTGCCCACGTCTGCCGCGGCGCGGGGATCGGATGCCACGCGGGGATCGGATGCCACGCGGGGATCGAGTGCCACACCGGGATCGGATGCCACGCGGAGGTCGTGCGTCACGTCCAGGTCGCCGCCGCGTCCAGGTCTGCCGCCCCAATTCCGGACCTCGTGCTCAGCGGGCAGTCGTCGCGGGTGCCTCCGGTGCGATCACGCCGGCGGCCGGCAGATACATCTGCTCGACGTACTCCTCGAGCATGCGCGCGGTCGAGAAGCGCCACACGCTCGATGCCATCGAGCGACGCATGGTCTGCATCCAGCGACGCGGCAGTCCGCCGGCATCACGGTCGTACCAGCGAGGCACGATCTCCTGCTCCAGGAGGTGATAGAGCGCCTGGGCGTCGGCCCAGTCCTGGGCGGCCTCGTCAGGGTCGGTCTCTCGCCCGCCGATGGCCCAGCCGTTGTCGCCGGTCCAGCCCTCGTCCCACCAGCCATCGAGCACGGAGCAGTTGACGACCCCGTTCATGGCTGCCTTCATGCCACTGGTGCCCGACGCCTCGAGTGGTCGGCGCGGGTTGTTGAGCCAGACATCGACGCCCTGCACGAGGTATCGGCCGACACGGATGTCGTAGTCCTCCATCACCATCACGCGGCCCTTGAGCCGCGACGAGCGGCTGCGCTCGAAGATGTGCTGGATCACGCCCTGGCCGGGCCGGTCGGCGGGATGTGCCTTGCCCGCGAACACGATCTGGACCGGACGCTCCTCGTCCCACAGCAGTCGGGCCAGCCGCTCCTCGTCGGTGAACAGCAGCGCGGCGCGCTTGTAGGTCGCGAACCGGCGTGCGAAGCCGATGGTCAGGATGCCCGGGTCGAGCAGCCGATCCACCTCGGCCAGCTCCGAGGGTGCCTCACCGTGACGCGCCCATTGACCACGCAGACGACCGCGCGCGAACAGCGCGAGCTCCAGCTTCTGCTCCAGGTGCGCGTCCCACAGCTTCTCGTCCGAGACACGCGGCAGGCGGTCCCAGAAGCGATCCCTGGGCCGATCGTCGTCCTGCTTGTCCAGGTCCGCGCCGATCATGGCGTAGAGGTTCCGGATGGGGCCGCCCAGCCAGGTCCCGGGATGGACGCCGTTGGTGATGCCGAGGATGGGTCGCGCGACGATCTCGCGCCATGTGCCGTTGGCGGTCTCGGCGTGCAGCTGGCTGACCGCGTTCGCGGCATACGAGGTGCGCAGCGAGAAGCCGGTCATGTCGAACTGGGCCGGGTCGTCGTCCGGACCGCGGCCCATCTCCAGGATGCGCTCGATGTCCAGGCCCGAGGGTGCCAGGAAGGGGCTGGCGACGCGTCGCACGAGATCCGCCTCGAAGCGCTCGTTGCCGGCCGACACCGGGGTGTGGATGGTGAACACGGAGCGGTCCCGGACCGTCGTGAGCGCATCCTCGAGCGGCGTGCCGCGTGCCACGAGCTCCCGGGCACGCTCGACGAGCAGGAACGCGGAGTGCCCCTCGTTGAGGTGCCACGTGGCGGGCTGGATGCCCAGCGCGCGCAGGGCACGCACGCCGCCGACGCCCAGCACCAGCTCCTGGTGGAGGCGCATCTCCCGGCCGCGCACGTACAGGATGTGGGTGATGGGTCGATCGTCCTCGTCGTTGAGGGGCGTGTCCGTATCCAGGAGCAGCAGCGGCACGCGACCGATCTGGACCAGCCACACGGCGACCTGGACGGTTCGGCCGGGCAGCTCCACGGGCACCACCAGCGGGTCGCCGTCCTGGTCCGCGACCCGCTGGAGCGGCAGGTGCGAGACGTCGAGGTCGGGGTATGCGTGCTCCTGGTGACCGTCGGCATCGATGGTCTGGCGGAAGTAGCCGTGGCGATAGAACAGCCCCACGGCCACGAACGGCAGGGCCATGTCCGAGGCGGCCTTGCAGTGGTCGCCCGCCAGCACACCGAGACCACCGGAGTAGATGCCGAGCGACTCGTGGAGCCCGAACTCCGCGCAGAAGTAGGCGACCGGTCCATCGAGCGCGTCACCGTGATGCCGCGCGAACCAGGTGCCCTTGCCGTTGCCGCGGTACTCGTCGTACGCGGCCAGCAGTCGGCGGTACTGGACCATGAAGTCGGAGTCGTCCAGCAGGTCCGACCACTCCGCGCGAGCCTGGAGCACCGCGACCGGGCTCCGGAAGCGTCGCCACGCGGTGCGGTCGATGCGGCTGAACAGGGCACGCGTCTGGGGGTGCCATGACCAGTACAGGTCGTACGCGATGCGCTGGAGCCCGAGCAGCTGGGCCGGCAGGCGCAAGGTCGTGATGGGCAGGGTCGGGATGTCGAGCGTGGTCACCACGAGGCGGCATGCTACACGAGGAGCCGCAGGTGAACCGGTTCACGTGGCACCGCCCGCGGGAGCGCGGCGCCCGTCCCGGTCGTGCCGACCGGATCACCCAGGACGTGGGCGAACCAACGAAGCCCCGCCCGGCCCCCGTCCGACGCGGCGCCGGCGGCAGGCACTACCCTGTGGCGATGCGCATCGCCATGGTCACCTCCGAGTGTGAGCCGTTCGCCAAGACCGGTGGCCTGGCGGATGTCGTGGACGCGCTCGCGCGCGCGCTCGAGGCGCGGGGGCACGAGGTGGATGTCTATCTGCCGCTCTATCGCGGCCTGCGACCGCCGGACGAACTGGAGGCGCTCTCGATCCAGGTGCCCGTGGGAGCCGACCCGGCCGGTGGCACCGAGGATGGCTTCGCTCGGGTCCCGGTCGTGGTCCGGAGCGGTCGAGCCGATGGCTATCGGCTGCGCCTGGTGGACCACGAACCCTCCTTCGACCGCGCGGGCTTCTATGGCGATGCCTCCGGTGACCATCCCGACAACGGGCTGCGCTTCACGCTCCTCGGCCGTGCCGCGCTCGAGACGATGCGTGCCGAGGCCCGGCCGGCGGACGTGCTCCATGGCCACGATTGGCAGGCAGGCCCGGCCATCCTGTCGCTGCGCACCCGGTACGCCCACGATCCGCTCCTCGCGCGCATGGGGACGCTGCTGACGTGTCACAACCTCGCCTACCACGGCTGGGTGCCGCGCGATCGCGCATGGGGCCTCGACCTGCCACGCGACATGGGCGACGACGCGGGTGTCGACCTTCTGCGTGAGACCGTGCGTCGGGCCGACCTGGTCAACACGGTGAGCCCGACGTACGCCCGGGAGTCGCTGGGCCACGAGTACGGCGCCGGTCTCGATGACGTCCTGCGTGAGCGAGGCGACCGCTACATCGGCATCATGAACGGCATCGACCCGGGTGTCTGGGACCCGGCCCGCGACCGGGCGCTGGCGGCACCGTTCTCGGTCGACGACCCTGCGGGACGGGCCGCCTGTCGCGCCGACCTGTGCGCTCGTCTCGGCCTGTCGCCTGATGGCCCGATCCTGGGTGTCATCGGGCGGCTGGATCCCCAGAAGGGGTTCGACCTGGTGACCGCGGCGGCCCCCGGCCTGCTCGAGCTGGGAGCCCGACTCGCCATCCTGGGCACCGGTGACGCCCATCTCATCGCCGGTCTCACGGCGCTCGGGGCGCAGCACCCGGAGCGCATCGCGGTGCTCGACCGGTTCGATCGCGACGAGGCGCGCCGCATCTATGGCGGGTCGGACCTCTTCCTGATGCCCTCGCGCTTCGAGCCGTCCGGGCAGGGGCAGCTCATCGCGATGCGCTACGGCAGCGTGCCCCTGGTGCGGGCGACGGGTGGACTGGTCGACACCATCACCGACGCCGACCTCGATCCGGGGGCGGGCAATGGCTTCACCTTCGGCCCGGCCGATCCCGAGGCGTTGCTGGGTGCCGCGCGACGTGCCATCGCCGCGTGGCACGACCGCGAGCGATGGCAGGCGCTCGTGGCACGGGGGATGCGCGAGGATCACGGCTGGGATCGGCCGGCGACCCACTACGAGCAGGCTTACGGCTCCCTGCGGGCCTGATCCTGCTCCGGCGGCGGGAGGCTCGAGCCGCGCTCGCCCTCCTGCCCGGCTGGGTGGGTCGGTATCGATGGCGCCGTGGCTGACGGTCACCGCAGGACGAGCAACGCGTCCAGCTGGGTGCCCGACCCGCGGGTCCGGATGGTGATGACATGCGAGCCCGGTGCCAGGACGCCCGACGCGAACACCACGCGTCGGGGTCGCTTCCGGTCGGCTGACAGGTCCACGGTCGCCACGGTCTGGCCATCGATGGAGATGGTCACCTTGCCCTGGCGTGGCCCCTGGGGCGCGACGAGCGCCACCCCGCGTCCCGAGAACGTGAGTGACGCCCGGGAGCTGCCGCTGGTCGAGCGACGGACGCTGCGACCCAGCGCATCCGACGCGGTCACGGTGCGCCATCCGCCCGTCCAGCGCACCACCGAGCTGGACGAGTCCCGGACCAGCAGGCGGGTGTCGATCGGCGCGGATGTCGCCTGGTTGTCGGCCCGGTCGGTCACTCGCACCCGCAGACGGGTCGTGTCGCCACGCTCGAGATCGAACGACGCGCTCCCGGTGCCCCCACCCGTGGCCAGCTGGCGCCAGGAGCCTCGCTTGCGTTGGAGCTCGCTCCGCGCGACGCCGCTCGGCGTGTCCGTGGCGGTCCACGTCGCCCGGAGCTTCGCGGTCCCGCCAAAGCCCACACCGGAGCGGAAGCGCACCCGCGGCACGCTGCCCGTGACATCGGGCAGGGTCCGGTCCACGCGCAGCACGAGCGGTCGCTCCTCGACCAGGTCACCACCGACGCGGGCCCGAAGCGTGAACGGCAGGTCGCCCTGCGCCGTGTCGGCATCGATATCGATGGTCAGGCGGCCGCGCAGGCCCGTGACGGTCGCTGGGCCATCGACCAGCCGCACGCCGTCCGGCAGGTCCCCGAGCGACAGCTGCACGTCGTCGCCCGCGCCACCCAGCCGCTGGATCTCGACCGGCAACGTGCGCTGGCGGACACCGCGCGCCACGGACGTGATGGTGCGTCGCGGCCAGACCCGGATCGACGCGGAGGATGCCAGGAGGCCGCCCACATCGACCCGACGCAACGGGGCCGCATCCAGGTCGTCGCCGAGCGATGGGTCCGACTCCACCGCCCAGTCGAGCGCGCCGCTGGCCCTGAGACGGGTCAGGACACGGTCCGCCGTCGCGTCCGGGTGGCTCACGAGGTAGCGGGCGACCGCGCCGGCGACATGTGGCGCAGCCATGGACGTGCCACTCATCAGCGCGGTGCGCACGCCACTGCCGCTGCTGCGCGCGAGGGACAGGATGCACGTCCCGGGCGCCACCACATCCACCTGCGGACCGTGGTTGCTGTAGCGCGCGAACCGGTCGTCCCGCTCGCCGGAGGACGGCGGGCTGCAGCCGGGCACATCCGCCGCGCTCGCCAGGCCACCGGGCTGGCCATCGAAGTCGGTGAGGGCGCCCACCGTGATGACCTCGGCATAGCGTGCCGGCACGTACCGGTCGGCATCCGCGTCCTCGTTGCCCGCCGCGACCACGATGACGGCGCCGGCGCGTGTCGCCGCACAGATCGCCGCGTGCTCGGGGTCCCGGAGATCGGTGCCGCTCGCGTCACAGGCGCGAGCGGAGCGCCGGTCATCGGGTCCGCGCAGACTCATGTTGACGACCATCCGACGGCCGGCGTTGGCGGTCTGGCCGAGCCAGCGGGTCACCCAGTCGATGCCACAGATGACCGACGAGGTCGAGCCGCTGCCACGCGAGTCGAACACGCGCACGGGCCAGATGCGGGCACCCGGCGCGACACCGACCAGCCCCACGCCGTTGTCACGGGCACCGATGGTGCCCGCCACGTGGGTGCCGTGGCCGTGTCCGTCGCGCACATCGAAGCTGGTCTTCGAGACGCAGTCCTGGTCCTCTCCGAGCGGCGCACCGCCCTCGACCCGGATGTCCAGCTCGTTGCCGCCCACGGGACCGACCCCGGTGTCGATGACGGCCACGTCCATGTCCACGTGGTCGCCCGAGGCGAGACCGACCGTGCCGCCGATGCGCCGGACACCGAGTGGCACCGTCTCCGCCGCGATGGTCACGCGGCTGTCCGGCACGATCGAGGCGACGGACGGGTCCGCTCGCATCTGGCGGACCTGGGCTGCCGTGAGGTCCGCCGAGAAGCCCTGGAGCGCCCAGCGGAACCGGTCGGTGGCACGGAAGCCGCGGCTGGTCTCCAGGCCGTCGATGGCCAGGTCGGTGCGTCGGGCACGACCGCGCGCCGCGGTCCGGCCAGCGGCGGTGTCGAGGCGATAGGCGCGCGGTGCAGTGCCCACACCCACCGGCGCCACGACACGCGGCCGAAGCGTCACGATCCAGGCGCTCGTTCCCGCGCCGGGTCGACTGACCGCGGGACCACCCGCGCCGGCATCGACGGCGGGTGCCACAGGGGCCACGGCGCCGACCGCGCCGGGCAACGTGAGCGCGACGCCCAGCGCCAGGGCGATGACACGAGACGGGCGCGCCCCGCGACCGGGGAGGGATCCGTCGCGGACTGGTGCCACACGACCTCCACATGGGCTCAGGGACGCTCACAGGGTACCCGGAGGACGCGGGAGTCGCTGCGGTGCCGGTCGGCCGCGTCCGGGCCACGCCGGGGGGCCGACGGAAGAGACGAGGGGTCATCAGCGGGCGTCCGAGCAACGTCCACGGATGACCCCTCCGTCCGCGGGCCATGGTCGGGCCGGCCGACCGCCCACGGAAGCGGACCATGGTCATGCCGGTGATGGTCCTGTCGGCCCGGTGCCGGGTCGCACCGGCCTCGCGTGGCCGGCATACTCCGGGTCATGGCTGACGAGACCCGAGCCTCCGCCAGACGAGACCGTGCCCACCCACCGATCGGCCTGGCGGCCATCGTCCTCGGTCTGGCTGCGCTCCTGACGGTGCCTTGGGACCTGGGTGGACGGGCCGCCGTCGCCGACGCGGCGGCTGTCGCGGGCGTGGTCCCGACCGCGGGCACAGCCGTCACCGCCGCCTTCGATGCGACCACCACCGGCCCGGCGGCCGTGACCCTCGCGGGTGCGGTCAGCCCCATCGCCAGCGCCAGGGTCGTGGGCTCCCCGTTCAAGGGTGCCGACCCACGCCGGTCGGTCGCGGTCTCGCTGACGCTGGCCCAGCCAAGCCGCCTCACCGTCAAGGTCCTCGACTTCGATGGCGCCGTGCGGCGGACCCTCCTCTCGGATGTGTCGCGGGCCGCCGGCACCTCGCGCATCACCTGGAACGGCCGCGATGCCAAGGGACGTCTGGTGCCTGACGGGCCGTACCGGATCCGCGTGACCGCGACCGTCCCGAGTGGCAGCCAGGTGCTCACGGCGTGGGTCACCAAGGCCCCAGCTCGTCTGTTCCCGGCTGCCCCCGGTGCCATCGTGGTGGCCATCAACCCGGGGCATGGTGGGAGCGATCCGGGCGCCCGCGTGGGCAACGTGGAAGAGGCGGACCTCAACCTGGATATCGCGCTCCGGCTGGAACGGATGCTCACCGCGGCGGGTGTCACGGTGGTCATGACCCGGACCACCGACCGGGACGTCAACCGGCCGCGCCGTGACCGCGACCTGGACGGTGACATCGACCACCAGGACGAGCTCGCCATCCGCAACGACATCGCCAACCTGGCCAGCGCGGACGTCGTGCTCAACATCCACAACAACGCGACCCGGTGTCGGTGCCATGGCGGGACCCAGACGTTCTACGGCCCGGCCACGCCGTGGGCGTCGTCCAGCCGGGTGCTCGCGAAAGCCCTCCAGGGCTCGTCGATCCGTCGTCTGAAGGCGTTCCAGGATCGTCGCTGGAAGGTGCGTGACCGGGGCCTCGGCACGGGCGACTATGTCTCGCTTCGGCCCTACCGCGCGGCCCGGCCGCGTGTCGCGATGATGCCCGCGGTGCTCGGGGAATCGCTCTATCTCGACCGTGCGCCGGAGCGCTCCAGGCTGCGGAGCCCGGCGGTCCGGACCGCGCTCGCCGCTGCCTACTTCGACGCGGTGGGCGCCTGGCTCAAGGATCGCCGGTTCGCTGTGCGAGCCTCGGATGTCGTGGTGCCGCGCGAGCTGGTGGCTGGTCAGGTGAGCACGATCGGGATGACCCTCCAGGGCACGGGCATGAGCACGCTCAGCGGCTGGACGGTCGAGGCGCGCGTCGTGCCCTGGGGACCGCTGCCGGACACGTCGCGGGCGCTGGGGACGCTCATCGGCTCGGTCGCCCTGGCGCCCAGCCTGGGTGTGGGGGCGGCCCGGGCGATCGAGCTGCCCATCAGCGCACCAGGGAAGACCGGCGAGTGGCTGGTGCGTCTTGACCTCGTGCGTGGCGCCACGCGGCTGCGCGACAACGGCGTCGTGCTCCCACAGCTGCCGCTCACGACACGCTCCGCGGAGCCCTCGCCATCGGACCCGCCGCCAGCCCCGTCGTCGAGCCCCGGCGCGGAGCCCTCGCCATCGGACCCGCCGCCCGCCCCGTCGTCGAGCCCCGGCGCGGAGCCCCCGCCATCGGACCCGCCGCCCGCCCCGTCGCCGAGCCCCGGCGCGGAGCCCCCGCCATCGGACCCGCCGCCCGCCCCGACGGCCACCCCGACACCGGACCCGACGCCGACGTCGGTCCCCGACCCATCGCCGGACGCTGGACCAGGTGACTCGCCGGAGCCCTGACCGTCCGCCACCGCTGGTACTGCCCGGCGGCCCCGTCAGATGGGACTCTCGGCCAGTGTGGATCGCACCGGACCGCACGCCATCATCCGAGCCGGACCCGGACCGTCTCGATCCGGCCGGGACCGACATGCTGCGATCCGACCCACGCGCCAGGAGGCGGTCCGTGTCCCCGAACCTCGTCCGGTCCCTGCCCCACCTTCCGATCCCGGGCATCCGCGTGCTGCTGGCGATCGTGCTCCTCGCCTGCGCGCTCGCGTCCGTGGCCAGCACCACGCCGACCCGTGCGGCGCAGCCGGACGCGGGCACCCCGGCGCTCGAGATGCTGAGCGGCGGCTCGGACCACATCTGCGCGCTGCGCAGCAATGGCGCCGCATGGTGCTGGGGCAAGGCGTCACCAGCGGAGGTCAACCCGGCAGCCGGCCTCCTGTTCCGTCAGATCGGCGCCGCCGGCAACCTCCACAGCTGCGGTGTGCTGACGGACGGGACCGTCCGCTGCTGGGGCTTCGATGGCGACGACCAGTCCAGCCCGCCCAATGACGAGTTCCGCCAGGTCTCGACCGGGGGCAGGCACACGTGTGGCGTGCGTGCCGACGGCACGCTCGCCTGCTGGGGGGCTGACGACCGTGGCCAGTCCACGCCACCGGCCGGCCGATTCCGGCAGGTGTCGGCGGGCGACTCGCACACCTGTGCCGTGGCTGCCGACGGCAGCATCGCCTGCTGGGGCAGCGACAACGCGGGCCAGCTCCAGGTCCTGCCCGGCACCTATCTCTCCGTGAGCGCGGGCTTCGGGCATACCTGCGGCCTGCGCACGGACGGCACCGCCGCCTGCTGGGGCAGTGATGACAGCGGACAGACGGAGGCGCCCACCGATCGGCTGGTGAGCGTCAGCGCCGGCTACAACCACAGCTGCGGCCTTGCGCCCGACGGGCGTGCCGTGTGCTGGGGCCACGACGCGTACGGCGAGTCGACCGTGCCGGTGGAGCGGTTCGAGGCGGTGAGCGCGGGCTATCTCACGACCTGCGCGGTCACGGCCGGCGGCAGCGTCATGTGCTGGGGCTACGACACATGGGAGGAGGCGCTGTCCCAGGCGCCCGGCCCGGTCGGCCGCTGGACGGTGGGGTCGGGCGCGCATCACAGCTGTGCCGTCGCGAGCGACTCGAAGCTCACCTGCTGGGGTGCCGCGGACGCAGGCCAGGACCAGGTGCCCAGCGGCACATGGCGTCAGCTGAGCATCGGCGATGCCAGCAGCTGCGCCCTGGGCACCGATGGCATCACCTGCTGGGGCCCCTCGGCCGAGGGCAGCCTGCCCAGCGCAGCGGCACGCCAGGTCGCCACCAGCGACACCTTCGGCTGCGCCATCGCGGCGGATGGCAGCCTCACCTGCTGGGGTGCCGATGACGCGGGTCAGGCCACGCCACCTGCCGGCAGCTTCGTCGCGGTCGCGACGGGTGGCGCGTTCGGCTGCGCCATCGCGGGTGACGGCACGCTCCAGTGCTGGGGCGCCAACGATGCGGGTCAGGCCACGCCACCCGCCGGCACCTTCATCGCCCTGAGCGCTGGTCCGTCGACGGCCTGCGCCATCGCGGCTGACGGCACGCTCCAGTGCTGGGGCGCCAACGATACGGGCCAGGCCACGCCACCCGCCGGTTCGTCCATCTCGGTCGGCGTCGGCACCACCCAGGCATGCGCCGTGGCCGCGAATGGCACCACCACCTGCTGGGGCACGCCACCCACCGACGAGACACCGCCCACCCGCGCCCTGGTCACCCAGGTCAGCGTGGGTGATGACCACGCGTGCGTCATCGCCGAGAACGGCATCCTCGACTGCTGGGGCGTCAACGACGTCGGCCAGGCCGACCCACCGGTGCCGGGGGCACCGGTCGCCACGACCACGGTCGGACCCCAGGTGGTCGCCGAGGACGGGCTGCTGGAGCTGACGCTTCCCGCCGACCTCTTCACCGACACCCAGCCGCTCACCTGGTCGGCCGGTCTCGCGGACGGCTCCGACCTGCCCGCCTGGCTGCGGTTCGACCCGGGTGCCCGCCTGTTGAGCGGCACACCAGCCGACGGCGACGTGGGTCAGCTCACCGTCGCGATCACGGCGACGGACCCGGACGGCCTCACGGGCACCACGACATTCACGCTGGACATCACCAACACCAACGATCCGCCCCTCGTGGGCAAGGCCATCCCCGATCAGGATGCGACCGAGGACAGCCTCTGGACGTTCGTCATCCCCGAGGGCACCTTCGTCGACGACGACCTCGACTCGGGTGACGCCCTGACCCTGGCCATGAGCCTGCCGGACGGCTCGGTGCTCCCGGCGTGGCTGCGCTTCGACGCGCAGAGCGGGACGATCTCGGGGACGCCGTCCCGCGACGACATCGGCCAGCTCTCGCTCGCCGTCGTGGCCACGGACCTGGCGGGTGAGTCGGTCCAGACCTTCATGAACGTGCGCATCGCGCGGGTCAACCATCCGCCCACGGTGGCCACCGCCATCAAGGAGCAGAAGGCGATCCAGGACCAGGAGTTCACCTTCACCTTCCCACGCGACACGTTCGACGAGCAGGACCAGGACGACTCCCTGGTCTATGACGCGACCCAGAAGGACGGCACGCCATTGCCGTCATGGCTGGCGTTCGCACGCAGCGACCGGACGTTCCGTGGCACACCTCGCAACACCGACGTGGGCACGCTCGTCATCACGGTCACGGCCACGGACAAGCTGGGGGCATCGGCTGCGACCGACTTCGCGCTGCGGGTCGTGAACGTCAACGACTCGCCCCAGCTCGTCAGTCGCATCCCCGACCAGACCATCGACCAGGACCAGCCGTTCTCGTTCACGCTCTCCAGCGACCTGTTCACGGACCCCGACCTGGTGTTCGGCGACACGCTCCACCTGCGTGCTGCCGGGGCCGAGGGCGCCGCGCTGCCGCTGTGGCTGTCGTTCGATGCCGACACCTGGACGTTCCAGGGCACCCCGCGCGATGCGGACGCCGGTCGGACGGTCATCACCGTGACCGCCACGGACGCCGCAGGCGACGAGGCAGCGGGCAGCTTCACGCTCACCGTCGAGGATGTGAACGACGCCCCGCAGGTGTCCCAGCCCACGCCCGACCAGGTCGCGCCCGTGGGCCAGCGGTTCGAGCTGGTGCTCGACCCGGACATGTTCATCGATGCCGACATCGACATCGGCGACGCCTTCGTCGTGACCGCCCTGCGCGAGGACCGCTCGCCGCTGCCGGCGTGGCTGACCTTCGATGCCGAGACGCTCGCGTTCGCGGGCGTCCCGACCGACGCCGACGCGGGCCAGCTGGCGGTCTCGGTCATCGCCACCGACAGCCAGGCTGCCGAGGGCGTGGATACCTTCGTCATCACCGTCGAGCCGCCTCGTGACCAGCCCAGCGAGCCCGTGGCGGCCATGCGCCGAGGCCAGATGACCAGCGCGGGTGCGGTGCCCATGATCATCACCTGGTCGGCGGGCCGCGAGGTCGAGTCGGGCACGCCGCGCTACGGTCTCGAGGTCCGGACCCAGGGCAGGAAGGGCTGGGGCAAGTACCAGAAGCTCGCCACGGTGTCCGGTCGGACCGGCGCCACGCGGAGCATGAAGCCGGGCACCTACCAGCTCCGGATCCGCGCGCTCGTCCGGGGCCAGGATCCCGGGCCGTGGATCGAGGGACAGCCGTTCAAGCTGACCGTCCTGGGCGAGGCCGACCCATCCATCGAGTACACCGGGCGCTGGACCAAGGCGGCCCGCAAGGACGCCACCAAGGGCACCGTCCGACGCTCGTCCAGGCCCGGCGACTCGTTGAGCCTGACCGCGACCGCCACGTCGCTGGGGATCGTGGCCAGCACCGGTGATGGCCAGGGCCAGATCGACGTGTGTGTCGACCCGACCGCCGAGTCGGGAGGGACCTGTCGAACGGTCGACCTGTCCCGGGGACGCAAGTCCGGGCGGACGCTCGCCACGGTGCTGCGAGACCTGTCCGCAGGCGAGCACCAGCTGACCGTGACGGTCCGCCAGGCACCCGTGGACATCGACGCGATCGTGCTCCTGGAGCCGCTGCCGGTCGAGCCGGCGGCGAGCCCGGCAGCACCCGAGGCATCCGCCGCACCGTCCTGAGCCGTGTGGCACCACGGACGCCCGCCGGTGGCCCTGCGCGCCTATCCTTAGGCGAGCCGCAGGGAGGAAGACGCGTGGGTCTGCTGGAGGGGCGCCGGGCGCTCGTGTTCGGGGTGGCGAACGACCACTCCATCGCATGGGGCATCGCGAAGGCATTCCATGCCCAGGGCGCGATGGTGGGCTTCAGCTCCGCCGAGATGCTCATCGAGAAGCGGGTCAAGCCGCTGGCGGCGAGCATCGGCGCGGACTTCGTGGAGCCCTGTGACGTCCAGCAGGATGCCGACATCGAGCGTGTCTTCGGCGCGTGGCAGGAGCGCTACGGCACCCTGGACATCCTCGTCCACTGTGTCGCGTTCGCGAAGCGCGAGGAGCTCGAGGGTCACTTCAGCGACACGTCGCGTGCCGGCTTCGCGCTGGCCATGGACATCTCCGCGTACTCGCTCATCGCGATCACGCGAGCCGCGAAGCCACTCATGACGAACGGCGGCAACGTCCTGACGCTCACCTACTACGGTGCCGAGAAGGTCGTCGCCAACTACAACGTGATGGGCGTCGCCAAGGCGGCGCTCGAGGCGATCGTGCGCTATCTCGCGGTGGACCTGGGCCCCGAGCGCGTCCGCGTCAACGCCATCAGCGCAGGCCCCGTGCGCACCCTCGCGGCGTCGGGCGTCAAGGACTTCAAGAAGCATCACCGCCAGTTCCGCGACGTGTCGCCGATGCGCACGCCCATCACCATCGAGGACATCGGTGACACCGCGCTGTACCTCTGCTCGGACCTGTCGCGGACGGTGACCGGCGAGGTCATCTACGTGGACGGCGGCTACAACATCATCGGCGTGCCCAACGCCGAGGAGTAGGCCCGCGGAGCGGAACCGCCACGACGCGTGGGTGCTCCCGCCGCCACCATGCTCCGGGTCCCGGACGTGGCGCGCATCCAGGGAACGAGCACCGCTCCCAGCGGCGTCGCGCGCGTCGACCGGACGAACGAACGACCGGCGACCTGGGACGGGGAGGAGGATCCGTCCGTGGCCGCCGGTCGATGTGACGGGTGGTGGGTTGCGGTGCCGTCTCCCTGGGTCGCGACGAGGAGGTCTGTCGCGTCCCAGGGGCCGTGGTGACGGCCCCGCGACCACCCGGTGGGAAGTCGATGGGGTGCACGGTAGTGGTGCGAGGTGGCACCGCGGCATGGCTCCGTCGTACCCCCGTCGACCAGTACCCCGGGCAGGCCGGGGTCAGACCCTCCGGGCATCCTCCGCGCCATCGGTCGGGTGATCGACGACGCCCGTGGGCGGCTCGGGCAGGCCCAGGAGTCGGCGTGCCAGCTCGGCCTGCATCCGCGCGTCCTCGAGGGCGTGATGGGTGTGGCGCGCCGTCACCGGGTATCGCCGCGTGATGTCGTGCTTGCCGGTCGCCGCCCAGCGGTCCACCCGGGCGCGACCCATGTACAGCGCCTTGAGGTCGAGGGGGGCGTGGCCGAACGGGTTCCGGCCCAGCTCTCGCCACAGCAGGTCCGCCACGAACATCCAGTCGAAGCCGGCATTGAGCCCCACGAACACGGGCACCGAGCCCGCGGCGACATGGTCCAGCCAGGAGCCGAGACGAGCCGCCGCCTCGGCCGGCGGGAGCCCGTCCCGCAGGAGCAGGTCGCGGGAGAGCCGATGGACACGTGCCGCTGCCACGTCCCACGGCGCATCCGGCGCGGGACGGAGCTCCAGGTAGAGCGCTTCCACGGGCCGCTCCACGAGGCAGGCGCCCAGCGCGAGCAGGGCACCCGTGGCCGGCGTCGGTCCGGACGCCTCGATATCGACGCTCACGAGGACCTCGGAGCGCGAACGGTCAGGGGGAGGGCTCACGCCCCCGATGGTGGGCTATCCGGAGCCTCGGCGTCGGGCGACGGCCGTCTGGTCGGGTCGGGACCGGCTGGATGGCCGGTCCCGGATCGGCGAGGGGCCGGGTCCGGGACAGGCGGACCCGGTGGTCGGTCACCGCGGCCAGGGACCCGCGACCGTGCCCGCGAGCGCCGGCACGATGGTCGCCACGGTGCCGATCATCGAGATGGCCATGGCCAGCAGGACCTGGACGCGTCGAGGGCGCGACAGCATCGGGAGAGCCTCCTCCGGGGTGGGTGCGTCACCGAATGGTGACCTGCGGAGCAGACTAGGATGATCGGACAGCCAGGGACACCATGACCATATCGACTCGACCAGATGGGTCATCCGGATCATGACCGTGGGGTCGCTCATCTCGCTCGTCCGCGCTACACTTCCGGACAGCATGGGACGCCGCACCCGCATCGTCGTGGATGACACGCCGCTCGCCACCCGCATCGGCGGACGGATCCGTGCCGCGCGCCTGGCGGCAGGGCTCACCCAGCAGCAGCTCGCCCAGGGCCGATACACCAAGGCCTATATCAGCGCCCTCGAGCAGGGCCACGCCAAGCCCTCGATGGCGGCGCTCGACTTCATCGCGGATCGGCTCGGCCTGCCGGCATCGGGCTTCCTGGCCCGGGACGACCGATGGGACCGCATGGAAGCCGACCTGATGCTCGCCTCGGGTCACTGGCAGGAGGCCGCGGACGCCTATCGCGCGCTGCTCGCCGAGACGTCCGAACGTGCGGCTCGCGCGGAGATCCTCGCCGGGCTCGCGGAGGCCCTGTGTCGGCTGGAGCGGGGCCACCAGGCGCTGGGCGTGGCGGCGGAGTCGATCGAGCTGTTCGAGCTCCTGGGTCGGCTGTCGGACGTGCTGGTGGGTCGATACTGGCTCGCCTACGCCCGCTTCCAGGCAGGCGACAGCCCAGGGGCTCGGGCGCTCCTGGTGCGGGTCCTCGAGGACCTCGATGGACCTGGCTCGGCGGGCCCATCGGACCTGCGCATGCGGGTGCTGACGGCGCTCGGATCGGTGGCCACGGATCTGGGCGAGCACGTCCAGGCCGTGGCATGGCTCGATCGTGCGCGGACGCTCTCGGGCGACCTGGACGACCGTCGTCGCGCGTCGCTGCTCTCGATGGTCGCCACCAACCGCGCCGCGATGGGCGATGTGGAGGGGGCCGTGCGGGCCGGCACCGAGAGTCTCGCGCTGTACCGGAGCGTCGAGGCGCGTCTGGAGGCGGCGATCCTCGAGAACAACCTGGCCCTGGCGTGGCTCCAGGGCGGTGACGTCGAGCGCGCAGGGACCTACGCGGCGCAGGCACGTCAACGACACGAGGCCGCCGGCGACCGCCGCTCCCTGGCGCACGTCGCGGACACGGAGGCACGTATCGCCCTGGCGGCTGGTCGGCCCGATGATGCCGCCCGGCTCGCCACGGAGGCCGTCGACCTGGCACGTGCCACGGCCAATGACCGGGCGCTCGCGACCGCGCTCGTGACCCGCGCCGAGGCGCTCGATGCCGCTGGCCAGGCGGTCGGCTCGTTGGAGTCGTATGCCGCGGCCGTCGCGATCCTGCGTGGATCGGGCGCGGCCACGTCGCTCCGGGACGTGCTCGTGGCATGGGCGGACCTGCTCGCGCGCGAGGGTCGCCATCGCGAGGCGTTCGATCTCAGCCGGGAGGCGTTGCGCGTCGCGGAAGGACCGGTCGCGACGACCGTGGGGGTCGCCACTCCCGTTTGACCGGCTCGTGGGACAGGGCCGCGGATTCCCACTTCCCTTCGGTCAAGCATTGTTGTATCGTTCGGTCCAGCCCGGTACCGTGACCGGGACCGCCCAGGATCGTCCCTGCGGCCGGCGACGAGCTACTGGGAGCGCGACGCCGGCCGCTTTCCCGTTCGTGCCTCACCTGGATCGCCGACGCTGGCCGCGACCGGCGCGACCGGCGCGATCGGCTCGACCGAGCGGTCACGCACGAGGGGCCGCGTATCCTGCAGACGATGGACGAGCCTGCCGGATCGGGGACGCCCGGGCCGATCACCTCGGCCGATGACCCCACCCAGCGCCCGCGGCCGTCCGTCGCCGAGGCGCCCGGCGTCACGACCGATGGCGAGGTCGCGCTCCGACCCGACGACCGCACCCCCCAGTGGCTGACCCGGCTCCATGCCCGGACCGCCCGGCTCCTGCCAGCGGCTGGGAGACTCCGGGTGGCGGCCATCGCCGGTCTGGTCATCGCGGGTCTCACCATCGGGCTCGCGGGGTTGCGCCTGCTCCTCCGGATCGCCGACGGGCTGGACATCCTCGCCTACCTCGGCCTGTTCGTGACCAACTGGATCGCCAATGGCGGGCTGCTGGTGCCGGTGCCCGGGCTCCGGTTCATCGGCTGGGTCATGATCGTGCAGCAAGGTGCAGCGCTGGACCCGACCACCGCGGGCGTCGTGGGGGGTCTGGCCATGGCCCTCGGCCAGGTCTCGCTGTACGTGGCGGCCGACGCGGCCGCGCAGCGGTCAGCGACCGCCCGACACGCCGCCGCTCGAAGCCGCGGGTCCTCGCGTCTCGGGCGTGCGATCTCGGGTGACCGCGCCCGACGCGCTCGCGACAAGCTGGACGGCCTCCTCCGCCACCATGGCTTCGCGACCATCCTGGGTCTCTCGATGGTGCCCAACCCGCTGACGTCCCTTGGCGTGGGCATGGCCGGGGCCATGGGCATGGGCTTCCGGCGGTTCCTGGCCGCCACGCTCATCGGCAGGCTCATCCTGGGTCTCGCGCTCGCCTGGGTGGGTCAGGGCCTGCTCGACCTGGCCACCGGCTGGCTGCGCTGACAAGCGAACGGCCGGGACAGCGTCGTCCCGGCCGAGGCGAGGGAAGCTGAGCGATGGCCCCAGCCACCGCCCAGCCGATGGGGTGCCGGGCGGCGGCACCAGCCACCCCCGAGCCCCGTCTGTCAGGGGATCTGGTAGACGATCGCCACGGTCACCTCGACATCCACCGTGCCGGGCAGGACCGGCGTGGATGCCTGGTCCGCAGCCATGCCCGCGGCCTCACGGCCGTAGTACACCGGGTAGGGCATGGGTGCGCTGGTCTCGCTCATGCTGATGACACCCACGATCTCGACACCCGCGACGGCCGCCATGGTGTCCGCCTTGGCACGCGCGGCGTGGACGGCCTGCTCGCGAGCGGCGGTCTCGGCGGCATCCTGGTCCTCGACCCGGAACGTGACCGACCCGATGTCCGTGGCACCGGCACCGGTCGCGGCGTCGATCACCGCGCCGGTCTGACCGATGTCGCGGACCGTGACCGTGATCATGTTGCTGGCCTGGTAGCCCACGAGGCGATACGGGCTGCGATCGTAGTCGTAGACCGGGCTGAGCGAGATGGAGCTGGTCTGGATGTCGTCCTCGGCGATGCCCAGGGCCTTGACCGCGCTCACGACCGCATCCATCACGTTGGCCGCGTCATCGGCCGCGGCACCCGCCTGGTCGCGCTGGACGGTCACGCCCAGGGTGACGTCGGCCACGTCGGGGCGGACGGACACGCTGCCCGTGCCGCTCACGCTCAGGGTGTGCGGATCGTCCGAGCTGGTGCCCTGGGCGCGCACCGGGCTGATGGCCGGACCCAGCAGGCTGGCGCCGAGGGCTCCAGCCAGGAGGCCTGCGGCGATCCAGGCGGTCCGCCCGGGGCGTTCGATGGTCAGGGTCGTGGACATGTGGTCCTCCGGTCAGGCATGCGCGGCATGGACCGGGCCGGTGGCGGCCCGGTGGGTCGATGGGCATACAGACGCCGATCATGGGCGCCCGGTTCCCGACGCGGGCGCGATGGACCAGCCCCACGATCATGCGGCCCGGGTCCGTCCGGGTCCGTCCGGGTCAGGCGGGTCGGATGTCCGCTAGGCTGCGCACGATGTCGGCGCACCACTCCCGGGGCATCCGATGGGCCGCCCTCGGTGTCATGGCCATCGCGACGCTCCTGGCCGTGTCGGGCATGCCGGGCGTGCCGGCGGCGTGGGCGATCACGCCGGTCGAGGTCACAGCCGGTGCCCGGACGCTGGGTGACCCGTTCTATCCCACGCTCGGCAACGGCGGCTATGACGTCCAGGCATACGACCTCGACCTCACGTGGCACGCGCCGGACGCGCTCCACCCCGAGGGGTGGCTCGAGGGCGTGGCGATCATCGACGTCCAGCTGCGGGAGCACCTGACAGAGCTGTCGCTCGACCTGCGCCGGGACACCACCGAGGTCGCCAGCGTGCGTGTGGGCGGGGTCCTCGCGGAGCACCATGGGGACGGGTTCGGGCGCAAGCTCGTCGTCGTGCCGCCCGAGGTCCTGCTCGCGGGGCATACCGCTCGTCTGCGTGTGGAGTGGGTCGCGCGACCCGGTCCGGTCCACCGGCTGGGTGAGGAGCTGGGCATGGACGGCGGGGTCGGTCATACGGACGCGCGGGGATTCCTGGCCGATGGCGATGGTGGCTTCTTCCTCGCGTCCCAGCCGAACGGCGCCCATACGCTGTTCCCCTCCAACGACCACCCGACGGACCTCGCGCCATCCCGGGTGCGGCTGACGGCGCCGGCCGGGATGCTGGGCATCGCGACCGGCCGACGGGTCGAGGAGGTGCCCCACCCCGACGGCTCGACGACCACCACGTGGGTCTCCGACGATCCCGTGGCGACACATGTCCTGGCCATGGGCGTCGGGCGGTCCACCCTCATCGAGGACCAGGTCACGGGCGGCCCCCACCTGCGCTCGGTGGTGCCGAGCGCGCTGGCGCCACTCGCGGCAGCCCGGCTGGCGGTGCTGCCCGGGCTCGTGACGTGGCTGGAGGACGCGATCGGTCGGCCGTATCCGTTCCGGACGCTGGGCATCCAGCTCGTGCCACCCGGCGCCACCGACGCGATCCTGGAGGGCCAGACGCTCATCCTCGCGGGTGCGGGCATGCTCGACCCGCGCGTGTCCCGCTGCGCCTGGGGGTCGGTGTTGGTCCACGAGATCGCCCACCAGTGGTTCGGTGATTCGGTGGCCATCGCCCGCTGGGACCAGAAGTGGCTGAGCGAGGGCCATGCCACCTACTACGAGCAGCTGTGGGAGGCGGCGTCGGGCTGTGACACGCTGGGCGTGGACGGTCGAGCCGCCCGGTCCCATGCCATCGCCCAGGAGGCGCGCGACGCGGGTGGCCCGCCTGACCGGCCACGCAGCCCGCGCGACGTGTACGACGCCACCGTCTACGCCCAGGGTGCGCTCGCGCTCGAGGCACTCCGCCGCGAGGTGGGCGACGCGACGTTCCGGGCCATCGAGACGACCTTCCTCGACCGGTTCCGGGGTCGGAGCGCATCGACGGACGACTACATCGACCTAGCGACCGAGGTCGCCGGCCGGGACCTGCGGCCCTTCCTCGAGGCCTGGCTGCGGAGCGACCAGGTGCCGGAGCTCCCCGTCGACCCGGGTAGCCAGCGTCCGGTGCCCCCCGGATCGCCCGGCACGCCGGACACGCCCGTCTCGTCACCCGTGGTCCGCGCGTCGCCGCGTTGACCGTGGCCACGCGGGTATGCTGCGCTCGCTCGCGTGGCGGCACGGATGTCCGGTCGCGGCGAGCGTGGTGATCGCTCGGGAGGCACCTCCGTGGCGCACAAGGACCCTCGGCACTCGCTCTCGGACCAGCTGCGCGTGGCCCCCGGGAGCCGCATCGACCTCGATCGGTTCGACGCCCAGCGGACCCATGGCTGGAAGCGCGAGGACGCCGAGGCGCACCAGGCCGAGCAGGAAGCCCGCCTGACCGAGCTCCAGGAGCGGCTGTGGGCGGAGGGCAGGCGCTCGCTGCTCATCGTGCTCCAGGGCATCGACGCGGCCGGCAAGGACGGCACCATCCGCCACGTCATGGATGCCTTCAACCCGCAGGGATGCACGGTCACGGGGTTCAAGGCACCCAGCTCGGAGGAGCTGCGCCACGACTACCTGTGGCGCATCCACGAGCACACGCCCGGCAAGGGATCGGTGGCCATCTTCAACCGGAGCCACTACGAGGACGTGCTCATCGTGCGGGTCCACGACCTGGTGCCTCGGGCGGTGTGGCGGCGGCGGTACCGGCACATCAACGACTGGGAGCGGATGCTCACCGAGGAAGGCACCGTCATCCGCAAGTTCTTCCTGTACATCGACCGGGACGAGCAACGGGAGCGGCTTCAGGCCCGTATCGACGACCCGGACAAGCGCTGGAAGTTCTCCGCGGCGGACCTTCCGGAGCGTGAGAGGTGGGACAGCTATCGCAAGGCCTTCGAGGAGATGCTCGAGAGGACGTCCACGGAGCACGCACCGTGGCACCTCATCCCGGCCAACCGGAAGTGGTTCCGCAACCTGGCCGTGTCACAGGTGCTCGGCGAGACGCTGGAGCAGATGGGCCCCGGCTATCCGCCGGCCGAGCCGGGCATCGAGGACATCGTCATCCCGCGCTGAGACGCCGCAGGTCCGTGTCAGGGGCCGATGTCACGGCTGTGGTCAACGTCGTCGCCATCCCGCTCGTTGACGCCCTCCTTCCACGTCGTGAGAATGCGCACCGACCTGCCAGTGGGTCGGTGCGCTCCTGGCCCACCCAGGCGGCATCGGTCGAAGGAGGGTCGGTCATGTCGAACGAGGATGTCGTGCGACGGCTCGTGGCCTGTATCAACGAGCGTCGCGTCGAGGTGATGGACGAGCTGTTCCACGATGACGCGGTGATGGACTGGCCGCAGTCGGGCGAGGTCATCCGGGGTGCGGTCAACCGGCGTGGGGTCTACCAGGCGTTCCCGCAGCTGCCGACGATCACGCCGCGACGGATCATCAGCTCGGGCGACCTGGTGGTCGCCGAAGCCCGGCTGGACTATGGCGGGCCGGCCTACGACTCGGTGTTCATCTTCGAGCTCCGGGACGGGCGGATCCAACGAGAGACCGCGTACTGGTCCGAGCCCTTCGAGGCACCTGCCTGGCGGGCGCAGTGGGTCGAGCGATCGACCGGGCCACCCGGTCCCGGCGAGTAGCCGCGCCGAGGCGCGATGCGGATCGTCGCTCAGCCCGGCTCGGCCGGGTCGTGCGCGATCCGTCCTGGTCCGAGCTCCAGCTCCAGGATGGGCAGGCGGCGACCCGCCACGACGTCCGAGTCCGCCTCGTCGACGCGGACCGCGCCGAATCGCGCGTAGAACGCCTCGGCGTTCGGATCGGCCACGATGCGCAACCGCTCGGCTGGCAGCGTCCGGGCGACCTCCATGGCAGCCTCCATGAGGGCACGCCCGACACCCTGGCCCATGGCGACGGGCTCCACCCACAGGTCGTGGAGCTGTGCGATGCGCGGATCGACGACGCCGATCCGCGCGAACCCGACGAGCATCAAGCCGGTGCCATCGGGCGACCCGGGACCTGTGGGCGTGGCCGCATCGTCGGTCTCGGCGACCAGCACCACGTCCCGGGCGATGTCGGTCGGGTCGATGCGCAGATCCCCCGCCCAGCGGTCGAGCAGCTCCGGTGGATAGCCCCAGTGTGCCTTCGAGCGATGGCACAGGGCCGTGAGTCGTGACGCCAGCGCGCCCGCCTCATCGTGGCGGGCGTGTCGGATGCGAGTGGCGGGGTGGCCGGCCGGCGTGGGCGATGCGGACATCGACGACCAGCGTACAGGCCCCGGCTCAGGGTGCGACGTTCTGGTTCGACCGGAACAGGTTGGTGGGGTCCCAACGCCGCTTGAGCGCGACGAGTCGATCGTAGGTGGCGCCCGGGTAGGCGGCGCGGATGCGGTCCGGGCCCTCCCGATGCAGGAAGTTGACGTAGACCCCGGTGCTGGCCGGTGCGATCACGTCATGCATCGCACCGACCCAGGCCTCGTGGGCGGGCAGCTCGGCGAGGTCCTGCGCCGCGGAGATGATGACGGCCATGAGTGGCGCGTCGCGATGCGCGAAGGCCGTGGCATCGGGGGCCACTCGACCCATGGCGCCACCCAGGACACGCAGCTGGACCAGGGGCATGGAGGACACGGTGCGGCTGAAGCCCTCGATGAGTCCCTCGATCATGTCGTCGTCCAGATGTGACAGGAACGCCGAGCGCGAGGTATCGATGGTCGGCTGGCTGGCCGGCTCCGTGAGGCTGTAGATCGCGGGGTAGGGCATCGGCGCGACCATGTCGCCGAGGGCCGGCGCCAGTGCCCGGATCGGGGCGAGCGCGCGCTGGCCGGCCTCGATGTCACCGGTCCACGCGACCAGGACGAGCAGCGTCGGCGAGCCCACGTGCTCGGGTGCCACGAAGGGGAGGGGCGGCATGAGCGTGAGCATGGGGATGAGCGTCAGGCCATCCGGCGCGGCCATGCCGGCCTCGATCACGCCCCGCACGGTCGCGCGTGTCAGGGGCAGCGCGATGGCGCCACCCAGGAAGCGCTGGACCGGGTGCAGCCGCGTGCTGAACCGGGTGACGATGCCCAGGTTCCCGCCGCCACCCCGGAGACCCCAGAACAGCTCCGGATCGCTGTCGGCGTCGACGGTCATCAGCTCGCCATCTGCCGTCACCAGCTCCGCCGACACGAGCGAGTCGATGGTCAGACCGTAGGCCCGCACCAGCCAACCGATGCCGCCACCCAGCGTCAGGCCGCCCAGACCCACGCTCGCGGTATCGCCGTGTGGGGTCGCCAGACCATGTGCCTGCACGGCGGCCGAGTAGGCGCCCGCCGTGAGACCAGGACCGGCATGCGCGATGCGCGCCTCGGGGTCGATGGTCATCGAGCGCAGCCCGCCCAGGTCGAGCATCAGTGCGCCATCCGCGCCGCCATGACCGGCGAGACTGTGGCCGCCACTCCGGATGGTCAACGGGATCCCGGCGTCACGGACGAAGCGCACGGTGGTGACGACATCCTCGGCGTGCGCGGCACGCACGATGGCCAGTGGTTGCGGGGACCATCGACGATTCCAGCCGAGCCGCGCCTCGTCCCAGGTGACGTCGCCCGGCCGCAGCACCGGTCCCGTCAGCTGCCGTGCCAGCGGTTCCAGGCGGTCGGTCGCGAGCGTGATCGGCTCATGGGCGATGGTCGGGGCGAGCGGGCGGTCGGTCAGCAGGGAGGTGCTCATCGTGGGGTCCTTTCGGGTCTCGGTCGATCGGCGGCGTGGGTGCGAGGTCCGACCCGATGATCCACCCCAGGCGGTGTCGGCCGGCAGGACCGGGTGCCTCATCCTCTGGTCGACGTGTGTCCCGGCTCGGCGTACGTCGTCCGTCGTGGAGGGCGGGCGGGACCAGGGTCGACCGGGGTCCCCGGAGCCGATACGTGGCGCGTGATCGACCGATACGTGGCAGGTGAGCCCTCGATAGATGTCGCGTCAGCGGCCACGTGGCACCGTCGTCTGGCTCCGTTACCCCGCCTGGAGCAGGGGCGGGCGTACGACCGGGTCCTCCGATCGCCCCGCCGTCGTGGCATCCTGCCGCCCAACAGCGCAGCCCCACCCAGGAGGGACCGGCGTGTCAGATCGACGACATGGGGTCGATGGTGTCGCGATCCGAGTCTGGGTCGTCATGCTCGCCTTGGCGGTCGCCGTGGTGGGCATCGGTACATGGACGACGCCCAACGGTGATGCCGCGAGCCGGCCCGGCGAGGCCCGTGAGGGGATGGCCGCAGGTGCCCCTGCGCCGCTCGGCTGCTATCCGACGCCCACACCGACGCCCAAGCCGACGCCGAAGCCCACGCCGAAGCCCACGCCCAAGCCGACGCCCACTCCGGAGCCCACGCCGACACCCGAACCGACCCCGGAGCCGACACCGACACCCGAACCGACGCCCACTCCGGAGCCCACGCCGACACCCGAACCGACCCCGGAGCCGACACCGACACCCGAACCCACGCCGACACCGACCCCCAAGCCCACGCCCACACCGACGCCCAAGCCGACGCCAACCCCCTATCGACCGCCCGGCATCGACATCAGCACCTACCAGGGCAAGGTGGATGTCAAGGCCGCGAAGGCCGCAGGGATCCGCTTCGTCATCACGAAGGCGACGCAGGGCACCACGGTCCTCGACTCGTGGTTCGTGCGCCATCTGGACGCGGCCAGGAAGGCGAAGATCGCCGTGGGGAGCTACCACTTCTTTGACTATCGGAAGCCCGGTCTGGTCCAGGCGGACTGGTTCGTGGACCAGATGGTCGCATCGGGCGGCATCGACGACACCCTGCCTCCCGTGGTCGACGTGGAGTGCTTCTCCTCGTTCGGACAGGCGGACCGCGCATACGTCCGCGAGCAGCTCCACGTGATGCTCGACCGGATCTACGTCCGGACCGGTCGCATCGCGATGATCTACACGTCCCAGCACATGTGGAACCAGGTGACCGGCAACGACACCTCGTTCGGCGGCCATCCGCTCTGGGTCGCCTGCTGGGGCTGCAGCGCGCCGCTGCTGCCGGCAGGCTGGACCAGCTGGACACTCTGGCAGACGGGTGCCATGACACTCCCCGACCGCGCGGACAAGGTGGATGGCAACGTGGCAGCCGGGACCGACGGCGACGTCGAGCGGCTGCGGTCACGCCGCATGGTCATCGCTGGGGATGCCGCCTCCACGATCACGAGGGAGGTCACGCTCGAGCTGCAGGGTGTGGACGGCGTGGACCTGCGCATCCGCCAGGATGACGGTGGATGGAGCGCCTGGATGCCGCGCGCCGGGGCCGGCGACATCACGCTGACCGGGCCGCCCGGAGTGCGCGAGGTGCAGGTCCAGGGCCGCGATGCCCGGAAGACCACGGGCATGATCCATGTCGACACCATCGAGCTGATCGAGACTGCCGCGTCTGCCACGCCCGCGTCGACCTCGACGTCAGGACCGAGCCCGACCCCGGAGCCGACGTCGACCTCGACGCCAGGACCGAGCCCGACCCCGGAGCCGACGTCGACCTCGACGCCAGGACCGAGCCC
>CAZYTQ010000031.1:0-24057 GCA_964650135.1 uncultured Anaerolineaceae bacterium
AGGGCCGGGCGGGAGCCGCATCCCGGGGTCCGTGCCGGGGGGAGCCGGGCCCCCTGAGACGGGGCGCTGCCGCACGGCCCGGACCCCGGGATGCGGCCCCTGCCCGGCTCCCCCCGGCACGGACCCCGGGATGCGGCTCCCGCCCGGCCCTGACCGCCATCACAGTGGATCGGATGCTTCCGTCGGACCCGCGGTGGGTCAGCCGTCGCGTCAGGGCTGCGCCCAGTACGTCTCCCACAGGTACCGCCGGGGCGTCAGGCCGCTCTCGTGGACGGCCGCCGCCACGTCCCTGCCCACGTACCGGTAGTGCCATGGCTCGTAGCTGTAGCAGGTCTCGTCGTGCGCGCCATCCGGGTAGCTCATCACGAAGCCGTGCTCCCAGGCATGCTCGGCAAGCCAGGCGCCCGTGGGCGTCTCGGCGAAGTCGTCCAGCTCCCAGGGCGGTCGCGCGTCACCGGCCGACCGCAGGTCGACGGCCGTGCCCAGCTGGTGCTCGGAGTGGCCGGGTCGCGCGCTCACCTGGCGCGCCTCGCGCTCGCTCGAACGTGCCACCCAACCCTGGAACGTGGTCACCTGGTAGGCGTAGCTCCGATACGCGGACTGGACCGCGATGGGCACGCCCGCGTCGCGAGCGGCGTCGGCCAGCGCGCCGAGGTCGTCGATCATCACCCGCGACACCTCGAAGCCGCCGGGCAGCCCCACGCGCCGAGTGCCCACGAGACGCTCGGGCGCCCAGCCCTGGGGCAGCGTGGACACGGTGTCCAGCACGAGCGTCGCCCAGTCGCGATCGGGGTCGCCGAGCACGGGCTCATCACGATAGCGGCACGCGGGCAGTGGCCGAGGGCTGGAGGCCGGACCGGCGGACGGCCCGGTCGCCGTGCCATCGCTCGCCCGTGCGGTCGTGGGCGACGCGCTGGCACCGGGCGTCGGCAGGCCGTCCGAGGGCGCGCCGGTCGGCACCGACGGATCGGTCCCCGATGCGAGGGCGCACCCAGCCACGAGCGGGAGGGTCGCGACCAGGGTCAGGATCCGCCGTCTCATGGACGGACGCAGGTCAGCGCACCGACTCGAAGTGCCGCCACAGGTACTCGCGCGGCGTGAGGCCGCTCTCGTGGATGGCACGCGCACGGGCGCGACCCACGTATCGGTAGTGCCACGGCTCATAGCTGTAGCAGGTGCGGCTGGCCTTGCCCTTCGGATAGCTCATCACGAAGCCGTACTTCCAGGCATTGGCCTTCATCCATCGACCGGGGCCGGTCGTCGCCCAGTCGTCGTAGGCCCACGGTGCCTTCGTGCTCGAGGCGCTCCGGACGTCGATGGTGGTGCCCAGCTGGTGCTCGGAGTGACCCGGCCTCGCGCTCACCTTGAGCGCTCGCTGATAGCTGCTGACCGACACCCAGTAGCGGAAGGTCGAGACCTGCTGGCTGTAGCTCCGGTACGCGGACTGGACCGCGATCGCCTTGCCGGCCTTGCGCGCGGCCTTGGCCATCGCCTTCAGGTCCCCGATGATCACCTTGCGGACCTTGCCGCCACCCGCGATGTTCGCGCGACTGACCGGCACCAGGTCGTTCGGGGCGTACTTCCGGCCGACCTTGAGCCGGGTGTCGAGGAGCGTCTTGCGCCACTGGCCCTCACCCCGGAAGCGGGTCTTGATGTCCTTATAGGCGCACGCCGGCAGTGGCGCGGCCGCGGCCCGTGCCGCGAGCGCGACGGACGACACGGCCGCAGCGGAGGGGGCAGGACCCGGATGGGCGACCGTCGACCCGCCGAGAGCGAGCACGGCGATGAGGGCGCACGCGAGGGCGCGTGTGGTCGTTCGATGCACGGCGAAGGCTCCGCAGCGTGATGGCTGTCCCGGCCCATGATGCCCCAGCGGGCCCGTCCACGCTCCGGGGCCGACCGGGCGACAGCCGTCGCGGCCCTCATCCGTCGGCGGTCACGACCTCCTCCACGACGAGCGTGCCGGCGTCCGCATCGAGCGTCGCGAGCGCACCGTGCGGGACCGTCACATGATGCCGCCCGTGGCCGATGGGCAGGCCGTAGATGCAGGGCACGCCGAGCGGGCCGAGCACCTCCTCGAGCACATCCTCGATGCTCATGTCCTGCATGAACGAGGCGAGGTCCTCGCGCCAGCCGACCCGCTTCAGCTCACCGATGACGATGCCCGCCGCGTCCGCCAGCTTGCCCGCGTTCCGGAGGTGGGTCAGGCCGCCGTCCAGCTGGTAGGTCCCGACGTCGAGGTCCTCGAGATAGACGATCCGGCCGCGCGTGTCGATCTCGATGGGGGTGCCCAGCGTGGACCGCACGAGGTCCAGACAGCCGCCCGTGAGGCGAGCCGTGACACGGCCACCGGTGATGGTCCGGATGTACGGGTCCTCGGGGATGGGCGCGATGGGGCCGTATGGCTCATCGCTGAACAGGGCGCGATGGAACGCGGTCCGGGACAGCTCGGTCATGTCAGCGGCCCCCACCCCGGATGCGCCATTGGAATAGAAGGTGATGGTGGGCACGGGCGCCCAGCGCTCGATGGCGAGATGGAGCGTGGTGATGTCCGAGTAGCCACACAGCGGCTTGGGGTTGGCGGCGATCGTCGCGCGGTCGAGCAGCGGCACCAGGCGCGGTGTGCCGTAGCCACCCTGGAGACAGAACACCGCGCGGATGGCCGGATCGCCGAACGCCCAGGCGAGGTCCGCCGCCCGATCCTCGTCGCGGCCGGCGAGATAGGCGTGGCGGTCGTTGACGTGCGCCCCGAGACGGACCTCGAGGCCCCACGCCTCGAGTCCGGCGATCGCGCGCAGCAGCTCCGAGCGGTTCTCCCACGGGGTCGCCGGTGCCACGATGGCCACCGCGTCCCCCGAGCGCAGGCGCCGTGGCTTGCGGATCGACGCTGGCGACGGGCTGCTCATGGATGGAGTATCGCGCACCCAGGGTGCCGGGCCGTCGGGCCGCGCCCAGCGGTCGCGCGGCCTCAGGCAGCGGTCTCAGGGCAGCGGCCTCAGGGCAGGAGACGCGCGAACACCTCGTTGGACAACAGCCGACCCCTCGACGTGAGCACCAGCCGGTCGCCGCGCTGCGCCACCAGCCCATTGGCCGACGCCCAGGCCAGGCCGGGGACCAGGTGTGGTTCGGCGGCAAGGTCGGCGTCCACCCCCTCGGCGAGGCGGAGCCCCAGGATCGCGGCCTCGGTGACGGCCATGGCGTCATCCACGACCTCCGCGCCACCCGGTGGCAGACGCCCGGCGGTCCCGTCGGTCGGCAGCAGCGCGCCGAGATACCGGTCGAGACGGGCCGCGTTCCAGCGTCGCGTGCGGAACCCATCGGATGCATGGGCGCCCGGCCCGATCGCCTCGACCGCCTGTCGCCGCCAGTACCCGAGGTTGTGACGACTCGCATGGCCGGGTCGAGCCCGGTTCGACAGCTCGTATCGCTCGTGGCCAGCCGCGCCGAGCAGCTCGTCGGCGTGCGCGTCCATATCGGCGGCCCGGTCCTCGTCCTGCTTCGCGGCCGCCTGTATCCGCCAGCGTCGCGCGCCCCGACGCACCGGCAGATGGTCGCCATCACCACCCGTGAGGCCCTCCGCATCCGGATCGTCGAGGGTCAGCTGATACGTGGAGACGTGGTCGGGGTCGAGCGCCACCACCTCGCGCAACGTGGCATCCCACGATGCCAGCGTCTGGCCAGGCACATCCATGAGCAGGTCCAGGCTCACCGAGCCGATGCCCGCGGCCCGAGCCTCGACCATCGCGTCGCGCACGTCCTGCGGCCGATGGCGCCTACCCAGGCGACGCAGCTCCCCAGGGTCCATCGACTGCGCACCCAGGCTGAGCCGCGTGATCCCCGCCGCCCGGATGCCGGCCAGGTCGCCGCGCTCCGCGGGTCCGGGGTTCGCCTCGAGGGTGATCTCCGCATCAGCCGCGATGCCATGGCATCGCTCGACCCGGCTCAGGATGTCCGCGATCTGGGCAACCGTCAGGAGGGATGGCGTGCCGCCACCCAGGTAGACGCTCCGGAGCGGCGGACGCGGACCCATCGACCTGTCCAGGGCATCGGCCCGCAGCTCGAGCTCCACGAGGAGCGCCCGCACGAGCTCGCCGATACGGGAGGCCGGGCCGCGGGCCGCACGGCCCGTGACCACCACGAAGTCGCAATAGGGGCACAGCGAGACGCAGAACGGGACGTGGACATACAACCCGACCGGGGCACGTGGCGCGTCGGGATGGCGGGGCGTGGCCTCAGGCAGGCTGACCGCGCTGACCACCATCGGCATCCCCAGCGGACGGCGCGTCAGCTCGCGGTGCAGGCGACCAGGCCCCCGTGGCCGGATCCGCGACCCAGGGGCCGGCGCTCGTCCAGGCATCGGCGCCCGGATCACCGGTCATCGGGCCGGTCGGCGGTCCCGGATCACCGGTCATCGGGCCGGTCGGTGGATATCCCGTGCCTTCGGCCATGCCCGGGCCCATCGGTGGCGCCCCGGTCATCCCCGGCGGCACGTCCCACGGTCCCGGCTGCCATGGACCCGGGCCACCCGGCGGCGCCTGCCACTGGCCCTCGGGTGGCGGGTATCCCTGGCCTTCGGGCGGAGGGTATCCCTGGCCTTCGGGCGGCAGGTATCCCTGGCCCGCGAAGGGCGACTGCCCGGCGTACATGGCGCCCAACGGAGGCATCCCGGGATCGTATGCCTGGGGCGGTCCGAGGTATGACCGCTGGCGTCCGGGTCGTCCGGCCACGTCCCAGCCCTGCGGCGGGAGCGCTCGTCCCTCGACATCCTCGGGCTCCCAGCCCACGGGCCGTGCCTGGTCGGAGTGACCGGTGGCCAGGAACACCGCGAACCGGGTGATGGTGTGGCCCAGCACGGCCGCCCCGATGCCCAGCGTCTCGGCGACCAGCCAACCACCCGCCACGGCGAGGACGAGGTCGATGAACAGCATCCCCTTGCTCCGGCCGCGAGCAAGGAGTCGCGTCGCGATGCCATACACCACGGCCTGGATGGCGATGGCCGGCCACAGGCCGATGCCCTGGTGGAGCAGCAGACCGAGCATGATCCCCCGGAACACCGCCTCGTCGATGAGCGCGGTGCCGATGCTGTTGACGATCGCCCCCGGATACGCCCGGGGCGCCGGGAGCCGGAACCCGGCGTAGCGGATCCACGCGTACAGGAATGCCAGCACGATGCCCGCGACGCCCAGGAGCAGACCCAGCAGCAGCGAGCGCTCCCGGTCGGGGCCCATGTCCAGGTGGAGCACCGACACGGGCTGGGGGTGCAGCCAGTAGACCAGCAGCACGAGCGCCAGGCCGAGCCCGAACCAGGCGAGCCGGCGCGCCCACGGACGCCAGCCCGTGGTCCGCCCCGAGTCGTCGTACTCGGCCACCCCGAAGCGAGGCGCATCGAGCCGAAGCAGCACCAGCAGGCCCAGCAGACCCAGCACGAGCAGGCTCTCGATCAGGCCCATCGACACCCTGTCCGGGAAGCCGTGTCCATGCCACGCATCCGCCGATCGTCGCTCCTGGTCTGGGGGTCGCCGGCCGCCGTCGCGCCGACCGGGGAGCTACACCTTACGACGCCGAGCGCGTCGAAGCGTCGCAGGGCCCGGTCGCGGTCCCCCTCGCACGTGACCTGCCGGCTCACCCGTCGCCGGTCCGGAGCACGGCGAGGAATGCCTCCTGGGGGATCTCGACGCTGCCCACGCGCTTCATGCGCTGCTTGCCTTCCTTCTGCTTCTCGAGCAGCTTGCGCTTGCGGGTGATGTCGCCGCCATAGCACTTGGCCAGGACGTTCTTGCGCATCGCGCGGATGGTCTCGCGGGCGATGACGTTCGATCCGATGGTCGCCTGGACCGGCACCTCGAACATCTGGCGCGGGATGAGCTCCTTGAGCTTCTCCACGAGCGACTGGCCGGCCGTGCGCGCCTTGTCGCGGTGGACGATCAGGCTGAGCGCATCGACCGGCTCGCCGTTCACGAGCACATCGAGCTTGACCAGCTGGCCCGGCCGATAGCCGATGGGCTCGTAGTCCATCGAGGCGTAGCCCTGGGTGCGGCTCTTGAGCTGGTCGTAGAAGTCGACGATGACCTCCGCGAGCGGCAGCTCGAAGGTGATGAGCACCCGCTGCGGGTCGAGGTACTCCATGGTGCCGATGGTCCCCCGCCGGCCCGTGGCGAGCTCCATGAGCGTGCCGATGTACTGCGAGGGCGTGATGATCGAGACCGTGACCCACGGCTCCGCGATGACCTCGATGTCCGACGGGCCCGGCAAGCGTGCCGGGTTGTCCACGGGGATCTCGCCGCGTCCGTGGGTGAGCGTCACGTGGTACTCCACCGATGGCGCGGACGCGATGAGGTCGAGGTCGAACTCGCGCTCCAGCCGCTCCTGGATGATCTCCATGTGGAGCAGACCCAGGAAGCCGCAGCGGAAGCCGAAGCCGAGCGCCACCGAGCTCTCGGGCTCGAAGGTGATGGAGGCGTCGTTGAGGTGGAGCTTCTCGAGCGCATCGCGCAGCAGCGGATAGTCAGGCCCCTCGAGCGGGTACAGCCCGGCGAACACCAGCGAGCGCGCGGGCTTGTAGCCCGGCAACGGTGCTGCGGCGGGCCGCTCCGAGGCGGTCATGGTGTCGCCCACCTGGCAGTCGGCGACGCTCTTGAGCCCCGTGGCCACGTAGCCCACCTCACCCGGGCCGAGCTGCGCGACGGGCACCAGCTGGGGTCGGAAGACGCCCAGCTCGAGGATCTCGGCCTGGGCACCGGAGGCCATGAGTCGGATCGACTGGCGGGGGTGGAGCGTGCCCTCGGACAGTCGGACATAGGCGACGACACCCTTGTAGGCGTCGTAGTGGGAGTCGAAGATGAGGCCCTGCAGCGGGGCGTTCGGGTCGCCCTTCGGCGCCGGGATGCGCTCGACGATGGCTTCCAGGATCGCCGGGATGCCGGTGCCGTCCTTGGCCGAGGCGAGGATGACCTCCTCGCGGGGCATCGCGAGCACGTCCTCCAGCTCGGTCATCACCCGCTCCGGGTCCGCCGAGGGCAGGTCGATCTTGTTGATGACCGGGATGATGACGAGCCCCTGCCCCAGCGCGAGGTGGACGTTCGCGAGCGTCTGGGCCTCGATGCCCTGGGCCGCGTCGACGACGAGGATGGCGCCCTCGCAGGCCTGGAGGCTGCGGCTCACCTCGTAGCTGAAGTCCACGTGACCCGGCGTGTCGATGAGGTTCAGGCCGTAGCGCAGTCCATCAGCCGCGGTGTGCTCGAGACGCACCGCGCGGGCCTTGATGGTGATGCCCTTCTCGCGTTCGAGATCCATCGAGTCCAGGACCTGGCTGGTCATCTGGCGTGCGTCGATGGTGTGCGTCAGCTCCAGGATCCGGTCCGCGAGGGTGGACTTGCCATGGTCGACGTGGGCGATGATGCTGAAGTTGCGCAGGCGTGACTGCGGGATGCTGGGCATGGGGCGCGGCGAGTCTAGCAAACGATGCTCTCGTGGCGGTCGGGCGCCCATGCCGTGTCCCGAGGTCGTGGCGTGCACCCTCGGGCAGATCCTCGCCGCCGGGGATCTGCTCCCGGGATCCTGGACGCCGAGCCGCGTCTTGCGCCACCACCCACACTGGGCGCATGACCCGACCCCTGACCGAGCTGTACCCCGACTGGCCACAGCACGCGCGACGCATGCGCGACGCCGTGGTGGGCCTCACCACCGAGCAGCTGGCCCTGCGAGCCGGTCCTGCCAACGACCCCATCTGGGCGCTCGCGGCACACGCGGCAGGGGCGCGGGTCTACTGGCTGTGTGGCGTGTTCGGTCAGCCGGGCGCCGAGACGACACCCTTCCCCGATCCTGCGAGCGGCCTCGGCTGGGAGGACGAGCCGGGGCACCCGCGTAGCGGCGAGGAGCTGGCGTGGGCGCTCGACTCCAGCTGGGAGGTGCTCCGGGCGACCCTCGATCGCTGGACGGTCGACGACCTCGCGCGCACCGCGAGCCGGGACCTCGGCAGCACGACCCAGGTCCACTCGCGTGCCTCGATGCTGGGACGTCTGTCGACCCACGACGCGTTCCATGCGGGCGAGATCTCCCAGCTCCTGGGTGTCCATGGCCTGCCGACCATCGACCTGTGGGCGCGCCAGGTCCCGGCACGGGGCGGCTGACGCCATGGCGTTGATCTGGCACCTGGCCCTGACCGATGACTGGGACGTGGCGCACGGCCGGGGCATCCATGCCATCTCCACCCACGGCCTCACGCTCGCGGACGTGGGCTTCATCCACTGCTCGTACGCACAGCAGGTCGCGGGCGTGGTCCGGCGCTTCTATGCCGACCTGGACACACCACTCATCCTCCTGGGCATCGACACGGACAAGCTGGCGAGCGCGGGCATCGAGGTGCGCGACGAGCCGGGGGACCTGGCACATCCGGAGGGCGAGCGATTCCCCCACGTGTACGGCGCGATCCCGATCACCGCCATCACCCAGACGCACGATGCGCGTGTCATCGACGGGCTGCTGGTGGCGCCCACCTGGGACCCCTGACAGCCTGTGAGCACGTGATATCATTCGCGGTCGCGCGTGGTGTACCGCCACGCCCTACCAGCAACGCGGCCGATCGCCCATCCCGCATCGGCCATCGATCGACCAGCACCCAGCTCCCAAGGGGGATCGACTTTGGCTCACTCGTCCCGCACCTGGAGAGGCGCGCGCTCGCCCCAGGGCAAGAAGCGCGTCCGACAGGCGGCACGCCGCGCCGAGGTCCTGCAGCCGCGCCGCTCCGCGGCGAAGACGCTCGTCAAGAAGGCGCAGGTCACGGCCGGCACCGGTGACGTCGAGGCGACGCAGACCGCCCTCATCGAGGCCGTGTCCGCGCTCGATCGGGCCGCCAAGGCCGGCGCCATCCATGCCAACGCGGCAGCACGTCGCAAGAGCCGGCTGATGCTCAAGATCAACGCGGCGCTCGGCGGCACGGCCACCATCACCACCGGCAAGGTCAACCGCCAGACGAGCAAGGCGCAGGCGACCAAGGCCGCCAAGGCACGCATCGCGGCCGGCAAGGCCTCGAAGGCGAAGGGCGAGCAGACGGCAGCCGGCAAGGCGCGCGCAGCACTCTCCAAGAGCAGCCGCGAGACAGCCCCCAAGGAGGCCACCACGGCCACGGAGGCGCCCGCGGCGACCACCAAGGCCGCGGCGTCCAAGACGACCAAGGCCGTCGCCAAGTCGACCACGACGAAGGCGAAGGCCGCCCCGAAGACAGTGGCCGCCAAGGCATCGACCTCCACCACCGCCAAGGCCACGGCGTCGAAGACGACCAAGACCGCGACGCCCAAGGCCTCGACCACGGCGGACGACAGCTGACACGATGACGCGGGCCCTCGGGCGCCGCACATGACTCGCGACACGCCGCTCACGACCCGGGGCCGACCCCCGGGTCGTCGCGTGTCCGGCAGGACCGGACCGTGGCGGCTGACAGCCATGGTCATCGCCGCGATCGTGATCACCACGGGCGTCGCGTCGCTCGTCGTGCGCGAGATGGCTCGTCCCGCGGACCCCGCTCCCTGGCCCCCACCCGAGCGGCCCGACATGGATGTGCTGGACATCCCGAGCGCGGCCCTGGGCCGCACCATGGGCGCGCTGGTGTGGAGACCCGCGATGCCGGCGCCGCCCGGCGGCTATCCCGTGGTCCTGCTGCTCCACGGCCAGGGCGGGGACGCGAGCGTCTGGTTCCACGCCCTCGGCGCGGACCTCATCGCCGGGGACCTCATCGCGGCCGGGCGCATCCCGCCGGTGCTGCTCGTGTCGGCCAACACCGACGACAGCATGGGCGTCGACTCACCACCCAGCGATGACGGCTGGGACCATGGTGCGTATGGGACCTACCTCGCGGACGAGCTGCTACCCGCCATCGCCGCACGCTATCCGATCTCCGCGGAACCCCGGGAGCGCCATGTCGCGGGCCTGTCCATGGGCGGCTACGCCGCGCTCCATCTCGCGTTCCGTCATCCGGACCGGTTCGGGGGTGCCGCCGGGCTCAGCCCGGCCGTGGCGCTGGAGATCCAGCCCGAGCGCGCGTGGCTGTATCACGACGAGGCGGATCGAGATGCCCGTGACCCGCAGCGGCTCGCCGGGACCGCGGACCTGGGACGGATGCGTGTGTTCCTGGGTGCTGGCGCGCAGGACTACGACTGGATCATCGAGGGCGCGCGGGCGATGGCCGAGCGGCTGGCCGCACGCGGCGTCGCGGTCGAGCTCGCGGACCCGCCCCCGCACGGCCACGGCGGCGAGACATGGCAGACGCTCGCTCCGGGGATGCTGGAGTGGCTGCTCGCCGAGCCACGCCCATCCACGACGCCCCTCGTGGTACCGACCGGGTCAGGCGGTTGACGCCTCCGGGCCTGCATCGGCGGCACCTGCCGACGCGTGGCGCTCATCGGCAGGCGGTGTCCGGAGCGCTCGCACGCCGGCAGCGACCACCGCACCCGCCATCACGGACAGCGTGATGAGCAGCCCGCCGTTGAGCTGGTCGCTGATCACCGCGCTCGCGAGGGTGTCGCCGTCGGAGATGCCCGCGGCCACCAGGTCGTCCGCGAACTCCGGGTCCGAGGCGTAGCGCTGATAGGTGCAGTCAGGCCCGGTCTGACAGGCGAGGGTCGTGCCGTCGGGCATCGTGCCGGTGTCCGCGAACACGAACAGGAGCCGGATGAGGATGTACATGATGGCCAGTGAGATGCCCGTCACGAAGCCCGCCCACGCCGCGTTGACGAACAGCCGGCGCATCGGCCGCCAGCGACCGGACCGGCTGTTGGCGTAGCCGCCGATGACGAGGCCCGCGAGGGGCGCGGTGACGAACACGAGCGACTGGACAGGGATGATGAGCGCGAAGGCGATGGCGATGACCACCGCCATGCCGATGCCCACGTAACCCGCGAACACGGCACCCCGGTCGACGAACCGACCGGGGCGGGTGGGCGCCGGCGCGCGCTCCGAGAGGAGCGTGCCGCTGCTCACGCGGGGCTCATGGGACGCCGGGCCACGGCGGCCGCGACCTCGGGCGAGCCGATGACTCGGGTCCTCACCGCGAGGTGGCGATGGCCGATCGACCCGGGAAGATCGCCGTGTCGCCCAGCTCCGCCTCGATGCGCAGCAGACGGTTGTACTTGGCGACCCGCTCGGACCGTGACGGCGCACCCGTCTTGATCTGGCCGGTGCCGGTGGCCACCGCGAGGTCCGCGATGGTCGTGTCCTCGGTCTCGCCCGAGCGATGGCTGATGACCGCGCCCCAGCCATGGCCGCGGGCCAGGCTGACCGCGTCGAGCGTCTCGGAGAGCGTGCCGATCTGGTTGAGCTTGATGAGGATCGCGTTCGCCGAGCGCTCCTCCAGGCCTCGCGAGAGACGGGTCGGGTTGGTCACGAACAGGTCGTCACCCACCAGCTGGCAGCGATCGCCGATGCGCGCCGTGAGCGCGGCCCAGCCGGACCAGTCGTCCTCGGCCAGGCCATCCTCGATGGACACGATGGGGTACCTCGCGACCCAGTCGGCCCACAGGTCGATCATCTCGCCCGTGGTCAGGGTGCGCCCCTCCTGGGCCCGCCGGTAGCGCAGCTGACCGTCGGTGAGCGGCTCGCCGTCGACCAGCTCGGTGGTCGCCGGGTCGAGCGCGATGGCGACCTGCTCGCCGGGCTGGTAGCCGGCCCGCTCGATGGCCCGGAGCACCGTCTCGATGGCCGCCGCGTTGGAGGCGAGCGACGGCGCGAAGCCACCCTCGTCGCCCTGGCCCGTGGCAAGCCCCTTGTCGTGCAGCTCGGCGCGCAGCGCGTGGAACACCTCGGTGCCCGCTCGCAGCGCCTCACCGAAGGTATCGAAGCCGACGGGCATGACCATGAACTCCTGGAAGTCCGTGGAGTCCAGGGCGTGCTTCCCACCGTTGAGGATGTTGAGCATGGGCACCGGCAGGGTGCGGGCACCGACACCGCCCAGATATCGGTAGAGCGGCTGTCCGAAGGACGCGGCCGCCGCGTGTGCCGCAGCAAGTGACACGCCCAGCAGCGCGTTGGCGCCCAGCTTGCCCTTGTTGGCGGTGCCGTCGAGGGCGATGAGCCGGGCGTCGATGCGTGCCTGGTCGGCGACGTCCTCGCCCAGCAGGTCAGGCCCGATCAGGTCGATGACGTTCTCGACCGCGGTCAGGACGCCCTTCCCGCCATAGCGCTTCCGGTCCCCATCCCGCAGCTCCACGGCCTCGTGGGCGCCCGTCGAGGCGCCCGAGGGCACAGCCGCACGACCCACGGAGCCGTCGTCGGTGAGGATGGCGACCTCGACCGTGGGGTTGCCCCGCGAGTCGAGGATCTCCTGGGCATCGATGATCTCGATGGTCGTCACTTCTTCGCCTTCCCTGCGCCGACCGGTGCGGGTCGATCCTGGAGGATGGCGATACCCGGCAGCTCGCGGCCCTCGAGGAACTCGAGGCTGGCACCACCACCCGTGGAGACATGGGTGAACGCGTCCGCGAGCTTGAGCTCCTCGATCGCGGCGACCGAATCGCCACCGCCGACCACGACCGTGACGCCCGCGCGAGCGCGGTCCGCGAGATGGCGCGCCATGGCTCGCGTGCCGTCCCCGAAGGTGGGCACCTCGAACACGCCCAGCGGCCCGTTCCAGACCACCGTCCGCGCCGCGTCCAGGGCGGCCATGAAGGTCTCCATGCTCTGTGGCCCGACGTCCACGATGGACCAGCTGTTGGGGATCTTGTGGACCGGCACGATCTTGTGCTCGGCCCCCCGCGTGATCTCCTTGGCGACCACGACGTCCGTCGGCAGCAGCACCTGGACGCCGGTGGCCTCGGCGGTCTCGAGGATGCGCGTGGCGTCCTCGACACGCTCCTTCTCGAGCAGGCTCTTGCCCACCGTGTGGCCCTTGGCCACCAGGAACGTGTTGGCCATGCCGCCCCCGATGACGAAGGTGTCGACCTTGTCCATGAGGTGCTCGAGGACCTTGATCTTGCCGCTCACCTTGGCACCACCGATGACGGCCGCGAACGGCCGCTTGGGCGATTCCAGGAGGCCCGCGAGGTTCGTGATCTCCTTCTCCATGAGGAGTCCCGCATAGGCGGGCAGCAGCTTCGCGACGCCCACGGTGGAGGTGTGCGCCCGGTGGGCGGTGCCGAACGCATCGTTGACATACACGTCCGCGTAGGCGGCGAGCGCCTTCGCGAACTCCGGGTCGTCCGCCTCCTCGGCGGCATGGAACCGGAGGTTCTCGAGCAGGATCACCTGGCCCGGCTTGAGCCGACCCAGCGCATCCTGGGTGCCGATGCCCAGCGCGTCACCGGTGCAGGGCACCTTGATGCCCAGCAGGCGGGAGAGTCGCTCGGCGACCGGCCGCAGCCGCGCTGACTCGATGACCTTGCCGTTGGGTCGGCCGAGATGGCTCATCAGGATGACGATGGCGCCGCGCCGAGCGAGATATTCGATGGTCGGCACCGCGGCACGGATGCGCGTGTCGTCCTTGACCTGGCCGTCCTCGATGGGCACGTTGAAGTCCACCCGGACGAGGACCCGCTTGCCCTGCGGGTCGAAGTCCCGGACCGTGAGCTTGTCCATGGCCGTCAGGCGACCGCCGGCGCGCCGAGCCGGGCCGACACGAAGGACACCAGGTCCGCGACGCGGCAGCTGTAGCCCCACTCGTTGTCATACCACGCGATGACCTTCACGAAGTCACCGCCCAGTGACATCGTGGATGCCGCGTCGATGATCGAGGAGCGGCTGTCACCCCGGAAGTCGGTGGACACGAGCGGATCGTCGGACACGCCCAGGATCCCGTGGAGCGGGCCCGCGGCCGCGGCACGGAACGCCTCGTTGATCTCCTCCGCCGTGGCCGGCTTCGCCAGCTGCGCGGTGAAGTCCACGACGCTCACCGTGGGCGTGGGCACGCGCAGGCTGAAGCCGTCGAACTTGCCCTTGAGCTCCGGGATGACCAGGGCGAGCGCCTTGGCGGCCCCGGTCGTCGTGGGGATGATGTTGAGGCCGGCGGCACGTGCCCGGCGCGGGTCCTTGTGGGCCACGTCGAGGATGCGCTGGTCATTGGTGTACGAGTGGATGGTGTTCATGAGGCCGCGCTCGATGGTCCAGTTGTCGTGGACCACCTTGGCCGCAGGGGCGAGGCAGTTGGTGGTGCAACTCGCGTTGGTGATGATGTGGTGGGCCGCAGGGTCGTAGCGATCCTCGTTGACGCCCAGGACGATGGTGATGTCCTCGCCCTTGGCCGGGGCGCTGATGATCACCTTGCGGGCACCCGCATCAAGGTGGACGCGCGCCTTGGCGGCGTCCGTGAAGATGCCCGTGGACTCGACCACGACATCCACGCCCAGGTCATTCCAGGGCAGCTGGGCGGGGTCCTTGACCTGGAGCACCTGGACCGTGCGGCCGTCGATGACCAGCGAGTCATCGGTGTGCTCGACGGTGCCGGGATAGGCGCCATAGGTGGAGTCGTGCTTGAACAGGAGCGCGTTCGTGGCGGTGTCCACGAGGTCGTTGACCGCGACCACCTCCACGTCGGGGGCGCGCTCGATGATCGCCTTGAGCGACTGACGACCGATGCGACCGAAGCCGTTGATGCCGACCCTGACGGTCATCCTGATCCTCCTCGAAGTGCGACCCGTGCCCGTCCACCCGGCCGGCGGCAGGTCCGGCTGGGGACGATGTTCGCGACGTGAGGGAGGGCGGGCATGATCTCGGGTCTCGACGGTACGCGCCGTCACGCCGAGCGCGACACGGTGCGGACGCTTCTGATGTACACCCGGATCGTAGCAGAGCCTCCGGGCACGACCAGTGCTCGATGGCCCGGGCCGAGGGTCACAAGCTCGCGCGAGACGTGCCGACGCCCGACCCCATCGGAGTCGGGCGTCGGCCTCGGAGCGAGATGTGGCCGGTCCCGTGACCGACCAGGGCGGCTGGTCAGCCGTCCCTACCCACGAACGTGGGTCAGCCCCCGATCCGGAAGACGCTGCCGCCGCACTCGGGGCAGGTGCCCTTGGTGGCCGGCTTGCCGTTCTTCATCGTGATCTGGGTGGGGTCCTTGATCTCCACCTTCTTCTTGTCCTTGACGCAGTAGGCCTCCGCCATCCCGATTCCTCCATCTCCCCGGACGCCGTCCGGACGCGAGCGGGGGTCGGACATCTGCCGGCCCTCCACACGTTCGAAGCTATCGACTAGGGTGCCATCCCCGACGACCACAATGAGGGTCGCCAATGCGCGACACCGGCTGCCCTGGTCTGTGCCTGCATCTGGGCGAGGATACGCAGCGCGCCAAGCCCCGTCTCGATGCAATCGCGCTCAGCGTCCGCCCGACCCTGCTCGTCGAGGAACACACCCTCGACCCGCTGCGCGAACGCGGTGCACACGACACCCGCCTGGCAACCGGCCAGCTGGGCCAGCACGAGCAGGGCGGACGCCTCCATCTCGAAGTTCACCACGCCCTGCGCGGCCATCTGGTCCGCGAGGTCGGGGTATCGGATGGGCAGCTGTGGGATCGGTCGACCCTGGGCACCGTAGAAGCCCGGGGCGGTGGCCGTGACCCCCACATGGGCTCGACGACCGAGCCGTGCGGCCGCCTCGACGAGTGCCGCGACCACGCTGTAGTCCGCGGCAGCCGGGTAGCCCTCGTGGACGTACCAGCTGGTCGTGGTCTCCAGACGCACCGCGGCGCTGGTGATGACCAGCTCGCCGAGGGCGATGTCCTCACGCAGGACGCCACAGGAGCCGATGCGGATGAGCGTGGGCCTCCGGACCAGGGCCAGGATCTCGGCGACCGCGATCTCCATGTTGTCGGTGCCGATGCCCGTCGAGATCGCCGACAGGCGCAGGCCGTCCTGCGTGCCCGTCACGGACGAGAACTCGCGATGGCTCCGGCGCACCTCCACGGTGTCCAGCATGCCGGCGATCCGGTCGACGCGAGCCGGGTCGCCGGGCAGCAGGATGTGGTCAGCGATCTCGCCCGGCGCCAGGTCGATGTGGTACTGGCGGTCGGTGGTCGGCAGCGCGACCCGGGGATCCCCGTTGGGCAAGCTGGCTCCCTTGCATCGGCCCCGGCTGGAGCGGGGTCCCGCGAACGATAGGCACGCGGATCGGCGAGCGTCAAGCACGAGCCACGCTCGGCCACGCTCGCCGACCCGCGCGGGTGCCGCGTGTCAGCCGCCAGGCGTCGCGCGGCCCGACCCGGAGCGGGGTCCGTGGGGGGCCACGCCTGCGCCCGCGGGTGGCCCGTCGAGGTCCCCGAGCGTGCCCACGGCCGGCCCATCGGGGCCTGGGCCCGCAGGCGACCCAGCAGGTTCCGTACCGACACCCTGCGGCGTGGCACGCGTCCGCTGTCGGATGCCCATCACGACTCCCACGCCTGCCACCAGCACCGAGCCCGCGGCCAGCAGACCGAGCACACCGGCCAGCGCCAGACGACCCGGATCGTCACCCGCGGTCGGATGGAGCGCGTTCGCCGGGGCCCCGGATGGCGCGGTCGACGGCAGCACCGCCCGACCCACGTCGGGGTCCGCGTCCGGGCCATGCGTGGTGGCCACGAGTCGGAGGCTCGAGGCTCGGATCACGGCGTCGCTGCCCGCCACCACCTCCCACCCACCAACGTCACGCGCCGTGACCATGCCCGTCACGTTCAGCACCTCGCCGGCGACGAGTGGCGGCACGAACTGGGTGTCCTGGTCGAGCAGCCGGACGATGCCCCGGCCGGTGCCGTCATCGAGCGTCAGCATGGGCAGCGTCAGGTCCCGGACGGCGCCCGCGACACGGACCGTGCGGCCCTCGAGCCGTGGCAGGTCGCGGAGCGCGACCGCGGTCATGGCCGATGGGTCCCCGACGATCCCGGGGGTCCCCGGCGTCCCGGGGTCGCTCGATCCAGGCGCGCCGACCGCTGGGTCGCCCGATGCCGACGGGTCACGACCCGCCGGCGCGTCACCCAGCTCGATGTCGGTGACAGACCTGGGCACGATCCCGAAGCGCTGGTCCGAAGCGCTCGGATGGGCACGCTTCACGATGCCCGTGATGACCGCCGTGCGGCCCTCCACCAGCGCGGTGGACGGGATACCACTGCGCGCGACGCCCACGATGGGCACACCGCCAGCCGCTCCCAGGGTCGCCTCGGCCCGCCAGGTGTCGCCGTTCCGTGAGACATCCGTGATGCGGACGCGGACGCGCACCAGGCGCCACTCATCGTCCGAGCCCGGAACGCGACGCAGGACGACCGGCGTCGCTCGCCCGGTGCCCGTCTGGCTGGGTGCCGCGTCGGCGGCCAGCTGACGCCCGCCGTACCAGGAACCGACCGTGCCCGTGGCGCGCAGGCGGGCGCCCACGGCCGGCGCAGCGGCCCCCGCTGGCAGCCGAAGCAGGATGGCACCCGAGCCATCCTGGAGGGTGACTCGCCGGCCCTCCCCATCGAGCAGCATCGCGGGAGCCGTGACCATCCCCTGGACCGTGACCGTGGCCCCCTCGGATGCCGCCGCGATACGCGTCACGCGAGAGGTCGTGGCGTCTGGCCGATCGGTGGACCGAGGTGCACCGGTCGCGCCGGGGCGCGCCGTCGGCGCGGCAGCGGTCGCCACGAGATCCGATCGGTCTCGCGGCCAGATGCGATAGCCATCCCCGGCTCCCGACGAGGTCTCACGCTGGCCCACGATGCCCGTGACGCGCAGGCCGGCCCCGACCGTGAGGTCGCCCTTGGCCACCCCCAGCGCGCCGAACAGGAACACACGCATCTCGCCCGTCGCGTCACGGAGGGTCACCGCGAGCGAGCCGCTGCTGCCCGACTCGAGCCGCACGATCGTGCCCACGCTCCGGACCAGCCGCCCTTCGCGCGACTCGACGAGGCCGTCCGAGCCCACGGATGCCGGTGCTGGCACGCCACCCTCACCGAGGACCACGACATCCGTGGCACGCTCGGCGCGCAGCTCTCGGTTGGCGTACGGGTCGGCGATGCGACCGGCGAGGCGCAGGATGGTGCCAGGAGTGATCGCAGCGCCATCGACACCGTCCGGCAGCGCCACGGCGATGGCCCCGGTGCCATCCTGGAGGAACGTCACGCCGGCACGCAGGATGCGGCCCGGGATGGCGGTCACGGTGCCCTCGATGGCGATCCGGGCGCCGACAGGCAGCTGGCGTGCGCTGGCTATGGACACCACAGACACCGGGCTGGCGGTGGGAGCAGCGGTCGGTGTGGGCTTGGGCGTCGCGGTCGGTCGGGGCGTGACGGTGGGTGCCGGGTCGGGACCCGGTGACCCGCCGAGTCCCGAGGGCGTGGCGAACGGGGTCGAGGTCGCGGCCGGCTGCTCGACCAGGTCATCGGGTCCGCGAGGCTGGATGCGGTACCCGTTCGTCCCGGCCGCGGTCGAGGCGTGCTGCCCTGCGACACCCGTGATGGCCACGCGTCGACCGGATGACAGTGTGGCGCGGTCGATACCCGTCGCGTCAGCGACCACGACGCGCAGGCTGCCGGTGCTCGTCGTCAGGTCCACCGCGAAGCCATCCGAGAGGTCGTCGGGCGACCCGCTGATGGTGCCACTGGCCACGACCAATCGACCTTCGACGTGCTCCAGCGAGCCCGCGCTCACGGCCACCGGCACGAGCTGGTCGCCAGGCCCGATGTCCATGATCGATGGCGCGCCGTCCAGGGTGATGGTCGCCTCGCCGAACCGTGAGCCGAGGGTGCCATCCACCTGCACGAGCCGGCCCGCGTCGATGGCCGGCCATGCGGCGCTCGCGAGCGAGATCGCGATGCCCGCCGTGTGGTCCTGGAGATATCCGCCCTTGCCGGCTCCCACCAGCCCCGGCCGCATGTTCAGCGTCCCCACCACGCGCACGCGGGTGCCAGGCGCCTGCGCTCGCGCGGTGACGATGTCAAGTGCCTGGGGTGTCGGGGCAGGCGTGGGGGTGGGGACCGCGGTCGCCGTGGGTGCCGGCGTGGGCTGCGGGGTCGGCGCGTCGGTCGGCTCGGGCGTGGGCGTCGGCGTGGGCTGCGGGGTCGGCTCAGGGGTCGTGTGTCGTGCGTCTGGGATCGGAAGTCGCTGGATCCAGGTGTCGGCCCGGTTGTCATTCGTATCGAGGCCGGTCCGCAGGCCGCCATCGGGCAACCGCTCCAGTGACTCGCCCGGGCCTGGCGCCGGACCAGGGTGTCCTTCCACCCAGTCGTTGGCCGCATCGCCCCATGACAACGAATCGATGACCTCGCCCCCGGTCACCCGCAGGACGACGCTGCCACCGCCAGCCGCCAGCCCGCCCGTCCAGGTGGCATCCGCGAGGTCAGCCCATGCACCGTTCCCGTTGGCCAGCAGCAGGCTGCCACCAGGCCGCAGGACGGATCCGGACCAGTCCACCTTGCGTGAGACGCTGCTGCCCGAGGCGGTCACGTAGACCAGCTCGAGGCCGCCCAGGTCCGCCGGCTGTCGACCCCGATGGAAGAGCTCGATCCACTCGTCCGAGGCGGCCTTGCCGCCGGTCACGACCTCACCGATCACGAGGTCCGGCGACGGATCCCACGGAGCTGGCGCCGCAGCCACGATGCCCACGGAACCGAGACTCGCGAACGTGATCGCGAGACCCACGACCGACAGGGTGGCGCGGTGCCCGGGGATGTGTGTGACTGACGATGCTGGACGCATGGACCGACCTCCCGGCGGGTGTTCCAGGCGGGGCAGGGTCGGCGGCGGGGACCATCATCGTCGGTGTGATCCACCGGGCCCGTACCGTCGATCTACGGGTCACGTACCGGCGCGATATCCACGATCGGGACCCGTCGGACCACGCGACGCGGCCGCCGCGGTACCATCGCGGCTGCGCGCGCTGCCGGGACGATCGGCCATCCGGCTGCACGACGCGCCCCAGACGACGACCAGAGCGCGCGTCGACGCATCGACCGCCGCTCGACAAGGAGGAGCCTTGGCCCGCGCCAAGAACACGAGCCGCGCCCAGGCGCGACGGAACTACCGCGAGCAGGCGCGTGCCGGGGAGACCGACGTCCTGGACACGAACGGCATCGAGGTGATCGAGACCGCGCCACAGCCCCGTCCGGGCATGTTCCGGATGCCGAACGTGCTCGAGGACCTGCGCATCCTGCCGGGCATGCTCCGCCGAGAGTGGAAGCTCTGGATCCCGTTCCTGATGCTGTTCGGCGCGTTCCTGCTGGCGCTGGCCTACTGGTCGTGGCACATCGTGCCGGAGAGCATGGCGGGCCTCGTGAGCCTCGTCGTGTCCCTCGTCCTCCAGCCGACGGGTCTGTTCGTGTTCTTCATCGGCGGCTTCCTCGCGCCCCGGGCAAGCTATCTCGTCGGTGCGGTCCTCGGGCTGGTGGACGGCCTCCTGTTCTCGCTCCTCGTGCTGATGGTCCCTGCGGAGGCCACCGCGCCGCCCGGTTCCACGCCCGGCACCGAGCCGACGGGTCTGGAGCCTGGCCAGCTCGTGGCGTATGTGGGCATCGCGGTCCTCGTGGGCATCCTGGCTGCGGGCTTCGCCGCCTGGTACCGCAACTTCCTGCGCAGCTCGCAGGAACGCGCTCGTCAGAACCGCGCGATGCGTGAGCAGCAGGCGAAGGCCAAGGCCAAGGAGGATGCCCGGGCCGCCAAGGAGGCACAGCGGCAGGGGAATCGGCCCCGCTGATCACGTCGGGCGACCCAGGGCCGCCGCCATCGAGGTCCCACCGGGTCGTCGAGGCCGGGTCAGTACCCCGCGACCCGTGACGTCACGTTGAGCAGCGGCTGACCTGTGAGGTGACGACGCAGCTGCTCCGCGAACAACCGGGCGGCCTGGTGCAGCAGCATGTCGAAGTCGCCGATCGCGGAGACGTGCGGGGTCATGACCGCACGTGGCTGGGACCAGAGCGGACTCGCCGTCGGCAGCGGTTCCTCGCTGACGACATCCAGGACGGCTCCGCCGATCCGCTCGTTGGCGAGCGCATCGATGAGCGCCGACTCATCCACGAGCCCGCCACGTCCCACGTTGACGAGCCACGCACCCGGTCGCATGACGCCCAGGATCCGCGCGTCCACCACATGGCGGGTGCGCGGGGTGAGTGGCGCGGTGAGCACCACCACGTCGGCCGCGGTCGCGATGTCCGCGAGCCCATCGGGACCGACCAATCGCTCCGGGATGCGACCCTCCGGGTCACCCGTGCCAGGTTCTCGCCACCCCCGGTCGACCTGCGACGTGGGGTCCGCCTTGAGCGCCAGGATGCGCATCCCGAACGCATCGAGGAGGCGCGCGCATTCCCGTCCGATGCTGCCGTAGCCCACGATCGCCGCCGTGCGACCACGGAGCCGTCGACCTGCGAACGGGAGCCGCGCGTCACCCATCGCCCAGCGATGGTTCGCCTGCTCGGCGAGCCGTGCCGGGGTGCGCCCGAACGCGAACAGCGTGGCCCACAGCACGTACTCGCCGATGTGCACCGCATGGAGCCCCGACCCGTTGGTGACCACGATGCCCAGCGACCACGGGTCGAGCGCGTACAGCGAGTCGAGACCCGCGTTCGTGGTCATCAGCAGGCGGAGGCCGGGCATCCGCGAGCGGTCGGGTGGCGACCAGGACGAGAGCAGCACCTCCGCCATCGGGTCCTCGATCGCGGCGACCACATCGGCCGTGTCCGGTCCGCCGAACACGATGTCCAGGCGAGGGTCCACCGCGGCCAGCATCGCCCGGTCCTCGGCATCGAAGGGGACCGTGCATCGGACCCGCAGCCGCTCCATGGCGAGACCCTAGCAGGCCGAGCCTGCGCGGCATACGCGACGCAGCACGGGACTGGCCGCTCATCCTCGCGCTGGTCGCCGGGTGTCGCCCCATCCATCAGCGCGGCGAGGCGCGGGCCTATACTCACAAGATCGTCGACAATATCCAAGACTCTGGAGCACGCGTGCGGATCATCGACCACGTGGTCATCCATCGGAACGCCTGGCCGAGCCATCGGCCGGAGTCATACTCCGGCACCACCGTCTGCCGCGTCCGTGACTCGTCGGGTACGGCGTACCTCCTGGCCGCCTTCCGGGTCGGCTCGGCGCGCATGAGCCCCGATGGCAGGATCGCGGTCCACCGATCGGCCGACGATGGCGTCACCTGGGAGCCGATGGCCTCGCCGTTCCCGTCAGCCCCCGACCTGCCAGCCGCGATGGACCACCCGGTGGCCGCGTCCATGGCGGGACCCCAGATGGGCGCCTCCCCGACCGGCACGGTCGTCCTCGCCGCCGCGCGCATGTGGATCGTGCCACCCGGGTCGGCCGGCTGGGACCCTGACGCCGCGGGCCTGGTGGACGCGGATACGGTCATCGCGCGTCGGGCCATCGACGATGGCTGGGAGGTGCCCATCGTGGTCGACGGCCGTCGGACGCTCGATGAGTGGGCCATCCCCTGCGGTCCCCCGACGGCGCTCGCGTCGGGGACGTGGTTCTTCCCCGTGGAGCGCCACGCCCGGACGCATGTGTCGGAATGGCTTCGCGGGTACCACGCGTTCGCCCTCCGGTCGGCGGACGACGGCCGGACCTGGCCAGAGAGACCGGCGATGCTCAACGACCCGGCGCGGGTGGTCGCCCACTATGACCAGCGGGTCGCGCAGCTCTCCGATGGCCGCATCGTGTCACTCGTGTGGGCCCACGACGTCGTGCGTGACGAGACCCTGACAGCACGCATCGGCTGGAGCGAGGATGACGGCCGGAGCTGGTCCCGGGCGCTGGACACGGGCATCGTGGGCGGGCCGCTCAACCCGCTCGCGCTGCCCGATGGCCGGCTGCTGGTGGTGTACCCCCGACGGACGGCACCCCGGGGTGTCCGGGCGCGCGTCTCGCCCGATGGCGGCCGGACGTGGGGCCGTGAGACGATCCTGTTCGACGAATCGACCGGGCGCCTCATCGGTGACGCCGCGGACGGCCAGCCGCGCACGCAGCGCGACCCGGCCCTGTGGGGCTCGATGTGGGGCTGGACCTTCGGTCAGCCGATGCCGGTCGGGCTTGACGACGGCGTCGTCGGGGTGTGCTTCTTCGGGCAGCTGGAGGACCGCGTCCCGGCGGTGCACTTCCTCCGCCTCGAGCTCGACGAGGTGGATGAGCGACCCTCGCAGTAGCTCCCGATGTCTCGACGACCCCGGGAGCTACACCTGGCGCTCGATGGGCACGGCCTGACCACTGCGCGCCGACGCGATCGCCGCCTCCACCATCTCGATGGCTGCCCGGCCATCCCGTCCGGTCACCTCCGGCGGCGTGCCATCCATGAGCGAGCGCGCGAAGCCCTCGACCTGGCGTGCCGTGAGCCCGATGCGCCGGGGCGCCTTCGGGTCGACCGACCAGTCCCACGGCGGCAGCTCCAGCTCCACCCGCCACGTGTCACCCTGGCCGACCCGCAGCACGTCACGCGTGAAGTCCAGCATGCCGTCGTCGCCGACGCACAGCCACTGCATGTACGAGCCCAGGCCGGGCGCCGGGATCTCGTAGCTCATCCACAGCTGCGCCATGGCACCCGAGGCCATGCCATAGGTGACCATCGCGCTCGGGTCGAGCGCCGGGATGTCGCCGAAGTTCTGGAACAGGCCGAAGGCGACGGTCGCCTCGGAGCCTGTGAACCAGCGCAGCGTGTCACAGCCGTGGGGACCCCAGTCCAGATAGGCTCCCCCCTCCTTCGGGTCCACGAACCAGCCGTCGGCGGGCACGTCCCAGCCGACGGTGGGGCTGGTCACGCGGAACATGGTGATGCGGCCGACCGTGCCGTCGTCGATCAGCTGCCGGGCACGGATGGAGATGTCGTTGTAGCGCGACTGCGACGCGACGGTGACCGTCACGCCCGCAGCTTGGGCCGCGGCCAGGATCCCATCGCATTCCGCGACCGAGAGCGCCATCGGCTTCTCGAGATAGATGTGCTTGCCGGCCGCAGCGGCCGCGAGCGCCAGTGGCAGGTGGGTCGTATGGGGCGTGGCGATGACCACGACCTCGACATCCGGCCGTGCCAGGAGCGCCTCCGGCGACGGCATCGCCGGGACCCCGTACTCGCTGGCGAGCGCCTCCGCCCGGTGACCACCCGCCACCCCGACGAGCCTGCCGCTGGGCGCCTGGGCACGCAGCGCCTCGG
>CAZYTQ010000031.1:24067-29575 GCA_964650135.1 uncultured Anaerolineaceae bacterium
CTCGGCGTACGTGGAGCCCATCATCCCCGTGCCGATGATGCCGAACCCGATGGTCATGCGGTGACCTCCATGGCGAGCAGGCCGGGGCGGACGCCCCAGCCTGCCCTGCGTGGTGCGGAGCCTCAGGCCCCGGCGAGATACGAGAGGACGATCTCCTGGACGCCTGCCACCGCGGACGCCTGGGCCTCCTCGGCACCGACCTCACCGCGGTACAGCCGCCCGAGCGCCTCCTGGAGCGGAGGCGTCCAGTCGTATGGCGCGGCATACCGGTCGAGGTTCGTCTGGCCCTGGGCGGCGAGCACCCCGCCGATGGGGTACACCGCCTGGACCTCGGGATCCTCGAGCACGGCGGTGTTCGAGGATGGCAGGGTGCCGCCCAGGTTCATCTGCTTCTGGAACGGCTCCCTGGTCAGGTAGCGCAGGAAGTCGAGCGCAGCGGCCTGCTGGACCCCGAAGCGATTCAGCCCGAAGCCCTCGAAGCCGTTGACGCTGCCGCTGGTCCCGGTGTCGACGCCGGGGGCGATCGCGACACCGACCTCCTCCGGCTGGAGCACGGTCGGGAAGTTCTCGGGATCCTTGCCCACCGCGTAGCCCCACAGCTCCGCGAAGTTGATCTGGGATGCCGTCTTGCCCTGGTTGAACATGGTGCCGACCGCGTAGTCCTCGACGTCCGCCGCCAGGTTCGGGTCGAAGAAGCCGGCCTTGAGACCCGCCTCGATCGTCTGGAACGCCCGAAGGCCGGACTCGTCGCCGAACAGGACCTGGGTCCGGTCGTCGGAGAGCAGCTGGGCCCCCGGGATGCTGTTGAGGAACACGAGGTAGAGCGCGGCGCCATACAGCCCTCCGATGGGGAACGCCATGGGATAGCGATCGCCATCGGTGAGGGCCGGCGCAGCGGCGAACAGCTCGTCCCAGCTCGTGGGCAGGGCGTCGGGGTCCAGGCCCGCCGCCTCGAACATCGTCCGATTGAAGATGAGGACCTCCATCTCCGAATGGACCGGCAGGCCTCGCAGGCCACCATCGGGCGATGTGAGGACCGGCAGGGTGGCCGGCACATAGACGCTCGTGTCGATGGCCAGGCTCGGGTCCGTCAGGTCGACGAACAGGCGGTCGCCGAACTGGGCCGCGAACTGGCCGCTCGCATAGAGCAGGTCCACGGCCGGATCCTGTGCCGCGACGACGCCCGCGAACTTGAGGGCGCGCTCACCGAAGGGGACGACGGTGATGACGGCGGTGCCACCGGTGAGGGCGTTCCACTCGGCTGCTGCGGCCTCGGCGGGCGGCGCGACGGTGCCGCCGCTCCAGACCTGGAGGGTGACGCCACTGAAGTCAGCGGGTGCGGACGATGCGTCCTGGGCGAGTGCGCCACGGCTGGTCGCCGAGGCCATCGCGGCTCCCAGCGGCAGCGCGGCGCCAGCCTTGAGGATGGCTCGACGGCTCACCTGATGGTCGAGCCAGGGGATGCTGGTGGGTCTACGTCCGGTCATGGAACAGGTTCCTCCTCACGTGGATGCGCGACGTCCCGATGCTGTGATGGCTGGTCGTCAGGTCACCTCCCTCATCCTTTGACATACCCTTGGCTGAGGCCAGCCATGAGGCGCCGGAAGAACACGATCACCAGCACCAGGCAGGGCAGGAACGCCGTGACGCCTGCGGCGGCCACGAGGGTGAACGGCGGTGGGCCCTCGGGCCCGACCGTCGCCTGGACGAACCCGATGAGCCGCGTCACGGTGACCGCGTTGCGATCGCCCAGCATCACCGCGAACAGGAACTCGTTCCAGGTGCCCACCAGCAGCAGGATCGCGGTCGCGGACAGCCCGGGCCAGGCCGCCGGCGCGATCACGCGGAACAGGGTGCCGATGCGACCACAGCCGTCCATCCGCGCCGCGGACTCGAGCGACCGCGGGACCTCCCGGAAGACGTTTCGGAGCAGCCACACCACGAGTGGCATCCAGAACGCGGTGTTGACGATGACCAGCGCGGCGATGGTGTCCTTGAGACCCAGGAAGCGGAACACCAGCAGCGTCGGGATGGCGACCACGATGGCGGGCACCATCTGTGTGAGCAGCAGGACGATGAGCACCACGCGGCTGCCGGGCAGGTCATAGCGCGCCAGCGGATACGCGGCGAGCGCGCCCAGGAACAGCGTGAGGATGGTCACCAGCGTCACGACCGTGAGGCTGACCACGATCGACCCCTGCCACTGCGGTCGTGACAGGAGATCCACGTAGTTGGACAGACGCAGGTCGAGCGTGAGCTGTGGTGGCAGCTGGGTGACCGCGCCCTCGGGCTGGAGACTCGTGATCATGATCCAGACCACGGGTCCCACGAGCCACACGATGAGCGCGACGGCCGCCACGACCACGGCCGTGCGACCGACCCAGGCCGGGAGGCGCAGCCGTCGGGGCGGGGGATCGGGGTCCAGCGACAGCGACGCGAAGACCGCCGCGCTGGCCGCAGGAGCCGGACGTCCGAGGACGGGGTCGGTCGCCCCCGACGCATCCTCCGGTGGCGTCTGCGCTCGACGTCCGCGCCGGACACGCACCAGCAGCAGCAGACAGCTGCAGCCGAGGATGATGAGGAACAGGACGACGGCCAGTGCCCCGGAGTATCCGAAGCTGAGATTGCCGATGGTGCTCTTGTACAGGTAGTAGGTGATGACCGTGGTCGACTGGCCGGGACCGCCACCCGTCAACGTGAACAGGATGTCGATCATCTGGAGGGACAGGATCACGGTCATGATGGCCACGATCGCGAGGGTGGGCGCGATCGCGGGCAGGGTGATCGATCGAAAGCTCTGCCAGGCGCCGGCACCGTCCATCCGCGCCGCTCGGTACTGCGCCTCAGGCACGGTCCGCAGCGCCCCGAGGAGCAGCAGCGCCATCAGGGGCACCATCCGCCACGCCGTGGCCATGATCGCCACGACCATCGCGCCGTCCGCGGTGTCCAGCCAGCCCACCGGTCCATCCGCGATGCCCACCATGTTGGCGATGGCGGTGGCCAGGCCGAACTGCGACTGGAAGATGAACTTCCAGTAGAGCCCGGTGACCACGGGTGCCACCGCCCACGGCAGCAGCACCGCGATGCCCACGATCATCGATCCCCGGAACGCCTTGGTGAGCAGCAACGCACAGCCCAGCGCGAGCGGCACGGTGAGCGCGGTGACGCCCGCCGCGAGCACGATCGTCCGAGGCACGGCCTCCAGGAACGCCCGGTCCGCGGGCAGACGCCGGAGATAGTTGTCGAGCCCCACGAACGGCGTCAGGTCGTCCCGCAGCAGCTCGATCCGGAACAGGCTCATGCTGGCCACGGCGATGATGGGCGGCAGCACGAACAGGAGCACCAGGGCGCCGCCGGGCAGGAACGCCAGCCAGCCGAACGCGCGATCGCTCAGCCGGTCCAGCCGACCCGCGACACGGCCCGGCCAGGCGGTCACGCCCCGGCTCGACGAGGTCACCCCGACCCACGCTCGAGGCACCAGCCGGGAGGCGTGTCGTGCCCCGCGACACGGCCGATCCTGGCCCGCAACCATGATTGTCGACAATATACCTTCGACATGGCGGGCATCATACGAACGCCGCCAGTCGGGGTCAAGGGAAGGTCACCGTGGTCCCCGACGCCGCCGCACGCGAGGCGGTGGTGGCCATGGCGATGGCGGCCCGCCCGTCCTCGCCGGATACCGGGGCCGCCCCGCCACCACGGAGCGCATCGACGAACCCCTGCACCTGGCGGGCGGTGTTGCCGATCCTCCGCGGGTGGTGCGGCTGCCATGGATCGGTCCAGGTGGGCTGCTCGTCCACCACCCGCCAGCCCGCGGCATCGCCGAGCCGGATCCGATCGAGGTCCCATTCGAGGATGCCCAGCGAGCCGATGACCTGGTACTGGGTGTTGGACCCCGACCCCAGGCCCGGCGGTGGGATCTCGTAGCTCAGGAACCCCTGGCAGATCGCACCATCGGCCATCCGGTACTGGGCCATCATGGTCGGGCCGTTGTGACCCGTCGCACCGAAGTCCGCGACCTCGGCGTGCACCCGTACCGCCTCGGAGCCGGTGAGCCATCGGTAGACATCGCAGGCGTGGGCGCCCCAGTCGAGGAACAGATCACCTTCGGCCGGATCGGCGAGCCAGTGACCCTCGGGCAGCTCAAGGCCGATGAGCGGGCTGGTCGCACGGATGATGCGCACGTCGCCGATGGCACCCTCGTCCACGAGCCGTCGAGCGTGCATCGTCATCTCGAGGTGGCGGGTCTGCTTCGCGACCGTGAGCATCACCCCCGCCGCGCGGCATGCCTCGATGATCCGGTCGCAGGCGGCGACATCGACCGCCATGGGCTTCTCGAGATAGACATGACGGCCCGCCCGAGCGGCCGCGACCGCGAGTGGCTCGTGGGTCGAATGCGGGGTCGCGATGACCACCACGTCGATGTCGTCGCGGGCCAGGAGCGCGGCCGCGTCCGGCTCGACCGCGACGCAGTGGGCGGCGGCCAGCGGCGCGGCCCGGGAGCCGAGCGCCACGGCCGCGAGCCGGGCACCTCGCACCTGGGTCTCGAGCGCGTCCACGTAGACCTCGGCCATGTTGCCCGAACCCAGGATCCCGAACCCGATCACGTCGGTCCTCATGTCACGCTACCTCCTCGAAGCCCGGCCGATACGGGAACCGGTCGGCCAGGTCCTCCGGCAGCCGGACGCCCAGCCCGGGTGCGGTCGGTGGGCGCAGGTCCCCGTCGTCGAGCACCAGCGGCTCGACCAGCAGCTCCCGTCGGATGTCGTCGGGTGCCAGGGCCACCTCGACGGCACGGGCATTGGGGCTCGCGAACGCCACGTGCAGGTTGGCCATGAACCCGGGGCCGATGGAACCACCGGTATGGACGAGCAGACCGACCCCGGCCGCCTCCGCCAGGCGGGCGACCGTGCGGCAGATGCCGATGCCGCCCACGTGCGACGCATCCGGCTGGGCGAGGTCGAGTGCGCCCAGGTCGATCCAGCGACGGAACTCGTCGACACCCGTCAGGCACTCGCCGCCCGCGATCGGGACCCGCGTCCGGCGGCGAAGATCGGCATAGCCCTCCGGGTCGTCGTAGCGCAGCGGCTCCTCGTGGAACAGCACGTCGGCGGGCTCGATGGCGAGCGCCAGGGCGAGCGCGTCCCGACGCGACCATGGCTCTCGCACCTGCACCGCGTGCGAATCGACCGCCAGCTCGACGTCATGGCCGAACGTGTCCCGCAGCGCCGCCAGCTTCTCCCGCTCATCGTCGATGCGCTGGCTGGTGGTCGCCGCGTACCACGTCCCGTACGGGGGTGGCACCGCTCCCATCGGCCGCCTGCCTGGGCGTCCGGTATAGCCGGTGCCCAGCTTGACGGCGCGGAACCCCCGGTCGACGTAGCGCCGGGCCTGCTCGACCGTCGACGCCAGCGGCCAGCTCCCCGTGCCACCCGAAGCGTAGGCGAGGATCCGGCCATGCCGAGGGTCGTCCGGTCCACGCGTTGCTGGGTGGGGCGGCCCATGGCC
>CAZYTQ010000032.1:0-28376 GCA_964650135.1 uncultured Anaerolineaceae bacterium
GGAGGCCACGGGGCGGGAGGCCACGGAGCGATGGGCCGCACGGCGGAGGCAGGCATGGCAGTGGACGGGCAGCGGTCGCACCGGCCCGACGTCGCCATCACAGACGTCTGGATGCGTACCCCATGGCAGGGGGGTTGCCAAGGGGTGGATGCTTGGGGGAGATCCAGGTGCGTCCCTCCGGGCGTGCCCCAGCGAAGCCGGAGTGACAAGGTCCATGCAGCTCGCCCAAGCTGCGTCGCGGCGTGCCCCGCGACGCCCCTCCCTGCCCGCCGTGCGTCTCCCCGTCGCCATCGCGGCCGTCCTGTCCATCATGTCGCTGACGGTGCCCACCGCCCGCGCCGCGCTCGAGCCACCACTCGAGCCGCCCCCCGAGACGCTCGATGCGACGGACGGCACGAACGCCGCCTGCACGGGGCAGCCACCCTTCAAGGCGACCATCGTGGTGGGTCCGGTCGGCAGCTCCACGAGCCGGTTCAAGACGTGGGCGAACGAGATCGCCACGGCCGCGAAGTCCGCGGGCATGAACGTGTGCAAGGTCTACAGCCCGTACGCGGACAAGCAGACCGTCCGGCGGGCCTCCAAGGGCGCCGACCTGTTCGTGGCGCTCATGCACGGCAATGGCTATCCCAGCCACGCGCGGGGATCGGGGGACGGCAACGACGCGACCGCCCACGGCCTGGGTCTCAACGCGAAGCGCGGCAGCTCCGCGGTCACGTATCTCGGCGCTGACTGGGTCCGTGACAAGCTCCAGCTCGCGCCCAGGGCCATCGTCATCCTCAGCCACATGTGCTATACGAGCGGCAACGGCGAGGAGGCGAGCAGCAATGCGAAGGACAACCAGATCCCGTCCTACGCGTGGGCCGTCCGCCACGTCGACAACTTCGCCCAGGGGTTCCTGCGCTCGGGTAGCTACCCCTCCGGCGGTCATCCGAGCGCGGTCTTCGCCCTCCAGGCCCAGCGATTCACCGCCGGCGACCCCCGTGGCAACCTCATCGACACGCTGATGACGTCGAACAAGACCCTCGACCAGGTGTTCATGACGACGTACACGCGCAGTACCGCTGCCGCGCACAAGGACGCCTACCGCCCGAACGCCGGGGCCGTGGGTACCCACGACTTCTACGTGACGAAGCGGCCGGACGGCAAGGCGCTCCGCAGTCGCGGCCGGATCCATATCGACCCCGACCTCGCTCGGCCCGGCAAGACCGCCCCCTCGAGCTGGGACCGCAGCAAGCCCAAGGTCACCTGGCTCGACTCGTTCGCCGGGACGAAGAAGGGCCTCGCCAACCCGAACGGCTCGGGGATCGTGAGCATGGGCTACGCACGGTCGATCGCCGGCGACCTCGACTTCACCGCATCGGCATGGCGAGCGGCCGCGGGGGGGACGTCGAGCTCCGCGGCATCGTCGTCCACGGCCAAGGTCAAGGTCAAGGTTCCCAAGGTGCGAGGCATGACCCCGGCCAAGGCCAGAGAGGCCCTCAAGGCCGCGGGCTTCAAGGTCCAGGGCACCGACCTCAAGGTGACGCACGCATCGGTCGCCAAGGGCAAGGTGGTCAACACCAAGCCCAGCCACCTGCTGGACGGCGCGGTACGCAAGCTGGCCAAGGGCACGACCATCCAGCTCAAGGTGTCCTCGGGGCCCCCCAAGGCGAGCGCCGCGTCGTCCACGGCCCAGGTCAAGGTGCCCAAGGTCCGCGGTCTGACCCCCGCCAAGGCGAAGGCGGCCATCCAGGCGGCCGGTCTCAAGGTGAAGGCCCCTGACCTGAAGGTGACCCACGCCTCCGTCGCGAAGGGCAAGGTGGTCAACACCAAGCCCAGCCACCTGCTGGACGGCACGGTACGCAAGCTGGCCAAGGGCACGGCGATCCAGCTCAAGGTGTCGACGGGCCGGTAGATGGCGATCGAGCCACCCAGCACCATGGGGCCATGCCTGCCCCTGACCGCCCACCCATGGCAGGGTGGTGGTCGGGTGCTGGATGGTGGGGGGCAGATAGGTGCGTCCCTCCGGGCGTGCCCCAGCAGAACCGGAGAGACAAGGATCATGCAGCAGATCGCCCAGGCCGGGTCGCGGCGTGACCCACGGCGGCAGACCGTTCTCGTGGCCATCGATGCGGGGACGTCGCGGGAGGCGTCGATGGGCCGATAGCCCGGAACGCGGTGCCCACCGCGAGCCGATCCAGGTGCGTCCCTCCGGGCGTGCCCCAGCAGAGCCGGAGTGACAAGGTTCCATGACATCACCAGATCCCGACCCGCGATCCCCGGATCGGATCGCCGCGATGCGCACCGTGCGGCGCATCCTCGTCCCGCTGCTCGCGCTCGCCGTGCTGCTGTGGGCGGTCCCCCCGACCGTCGCCCCGACCATCGCGGCTTCGTCGTCCACGGCCCAGGTCACGGTGCCCAAGGTCAAGGGCATGACCCCGGCCAAGGCCAGGGCGGCCATCACGGCTGCCGGGCTCAAGGTCCAGACGACCGACCTCAAGATGACCCACGCCTCGGTCGCCAAGGGCAGGGCCGTCAACACCAAGCCCAGCCACCTGCTGGACGGGACGCCACGCACGCTGGCCAAGGGCACGACCATCCAGCTCAAGGTCTCGACCGGTCCCGCGAAGGCGAGCGCGGTGTCCACGGCCCAGGTCACGGTGCCCAAGGTCAAGGGCATGACCCCGGCCAAGGCCAGGGCGGCCATCACGGCTGCCGGGCTCAAGGTCCAGACGACCGACCTCAAGATGACCCACGCCTCGGTCGCCAAGGGCAGGGCCGTCAACACCAAGCCCAGCCACCTGCTGGACGGGACGCCACGCACGCTGGCCAAGGGCACGACCATCCAGCTCAAGGTCTCGACCGGTCCCGCGAAGGCGACCTCCGGCACGCCATCGACCGCGACCCAGCCCGGCGAGTTCCGGTTCGTGGGCCGCGGGACGGATCATGGCGTGGGGCTCAGCCAGTGGGGCGCCCGCGGTCGGGCGCTCGCCGGGCAGTCCGCGAACGAGATCGTCACGCACTACTTCCCGGGCACGACCATCGGCACGGCCAGGACCGCGACGACGGACATCCGCGTCAACATCGTGCCCTGGCGGGCGCTCCCCAAGCTGCCGGTCGACCTGGCCCAGGGCAAGGGTGGCCGCTGGCGCATCGTGGGCGTGGCAGACACCTATCCCTCGGGCGCGACGCTCGTGCTGGTGGGCCTCGACGGGAACCAGTGGAAGCTCCGCGTGCTGAAGGGGGACGGCACGCTCGTGGCGAACCTCACGCACAAGCGCGAGCTGGTCGTGGAACCCGTGGACGCGGACACGGTGACGTTCGCGGTGCCCCTGCTGCCGGCCGATCGACGGGTCGTCGCGGGCTCGCTCCGGATCTCGGGTGACGCGAACGGCCGGGTGCGCATCATCGACACCCTGCCCATCGAGCGATACCTCGAGGGCGTCGTGCCCAAGGAGATGCCGCCGGCGTGGCCACAGGCGGCGCTCCGGGCACAGGCGATCGTCGCCCGCTCGTACGCCTGGAAGGCACGCGACGCATCGGCGGCCTTCGACCTGTACGCCGACGCCCGGAGCCAGGTGTACTGGGGCATCAAGGTGGAGACCGCGGCCAGCTCCGCGGCGGTGGAGGCCACCGCGGGCAAGGTGGTCAAGTACGGCTCTTCGGTCGCGCAGACCTTCTATCACAGCGCGTCCGGCGGGGCGACCGAGGACTCGTGGCGGGTGTTCACCAACGCCGCGGGGGCCCCCGGCACGAAGGTCGCCTACCTCAAGGGCGTCAAGGACCTCGACCCGGATGGACGGCCATGGGATTCCGGGAGCCCGTACGACTCCTGGCAGACGCGCAAGCTCACGCTCAAGACCCTGGGTGCGATCATGGCCCGGGACCCACGGACGGATGTCGGGACGCTGCAGGCGATCGACCTGTCCGACCGGGGTGCATCCGGGCGCCTCACGACGGTCACGATGGTCGGCTCGAAGGGGACCAAGCGCGTGGCCGGGTGGCTCTTCAAGAGCGTCTTCAACACGCATCGCGAGAGCGGCTCGTCCATGCGCTCCACATGGCTCGTGATCCAGGAGTAGCGGACCGAGGACCGACCGGCTGGGGGGCACGACATGCTGTCTCGCATCCCGCGGGTTCCCGCCAGAGGCGCGCACGACCCTCCCATCCACCGCCTGCGATGAGGGTCGTGTCGCTCCCGATCGCGATGGAGCTCGGGCCGACGAGGGACTGGCCGGGCCAGCCCGCCGAGACCGACCAGATCTCGCCGCTGTCCGTGGACGTCGCGATCCAGGACCACCGTGGCTCGCCGGCATCCACGGTCCAGACGATCGACCCATGCCCGGCAGCGACCGTGCTGCCGTAGGTGACGGCGCTCGGGGCGCCGGTCGCCAACATGGTCCACATCGAACCGGTCGACGACTGCCACAGCACGGGAGCGGCAGCGGGCGCATCGTGCGGCTCCTGGGTCACCGTCAGGAATCGCTGGCCATCGGGGTCCCAGGTGACGGATCCCGCGGACGGCAGCGCGCCTGCCGGCGTCCACGTCACGCCATCCGACGATGTCACGAGCTGAGAGCCTCCCGGGTCGCCGGTGACCCAGTCGACACCGAAGAACCTGCTCCCGGTGGACCCGAGACCGTCGTCCACGCGTCCGTCAAGGCCGCCCGCGATGCGCCGCCATCGACCATCCGGGTCCATGGTCCACGCCCATCGGCGGTGCGGGATCCCCTCGCCGCCCTGGGAGGCGATGACCAGCATCCGGTCGCCGGCGACCGCCGCCTCGACACCCTGGGAGATGCCGAACGCGTCGCGGCCGAGGCCGAACGAGGTCCTGTCGAGCTGCCGCCAGCTGCGTCCGCAGTCACCAGAGCGCCAGACCGCGAGTCGTCGTCCATCCCCACCCAGGGCGAAGAGGCCGCCGCGGACCGACAGCAGCTCGGAGACCTGCCAGCCGTCGCGATGTCGCGGGTCAGGGCGAAGACTCCCGGCGCGCGTCCATGTGTCGCCATCGTCGGACACCCAAAAGCGAGCCACCATCCGATCCCGGGCATCACGTCCGGCGACCATCCACGTGTACCCGTCGCCACAGGCGACGACCCTGTTCTCGTGGACCTCGGTGAGTGACACGACGCGCTCGACGGACCACGGCTCACCGATGGGCGGGTCGGGCGCCGGACCGGTGCCATCAGGTCCGACGGGGGCGAGCGGGGCGACCGACGCATCGCCGTTCGACGGCGCCGACCGACCCGGCGCCGACACGCCCGGCACGGTGCTCACGATGACAGCGACCGTCACCGCCACGCGGAACAGGGAGCCCCTCGACACGCACACCTCCCGACCGACCTCCCGGGTCCGTCACAGGAGGTCATCAGGGGAGACGCGCGGGGACGCGGCGCGTCACACCCGTGGCGCGTGGCAGGATGCGCGTCATGGAGCCGAGCCGCTCGACAGGATCCATGGGTCGCTCTCCGGGATCGCCGTGACACCATCGCCATCAGCCAGCCGCGAGCACATCGCGGTGGTGGGCACCGGCCTCGTGGGGCGCAGCTGGGCCATCGTCTTCGCGCGTGCCGGACACCCGGTGGCGCTGTTCGACGCGGTCCCCGGTGTCGCCGATGCGGCGCTCGCGGGGATCGGACCCGCCCTGGAGGACCTGGCCGGGGTCGGGCTCCTGGGCGAGGACCCCGCCATCGTGCTCGACAGGATCCGCGTCGCCGGCTCGATCGCCGACGCGGTCGCGGATGCGGAACTCGTCCAGGAGAGCACGCGCGAGGTCCTCGAGGTCAAGCGGCAGGTCATGGCGGAGCTCGACCGGCTCGCCCCGCCGACCGCCATCCTGGCCAGCTCGACATCGACCATCCCGGCGTCGCGCTCCTCCGAGGGGCTGGCCGGCAGGTCACGATGTCTCGTCGCCCACCCCGTGAACCCGCCGCACCTGGTGCCGCTGGTGGAGCTGTCGCCCGCGCCGTGGACGGACCCGGCGGTCGTGGGACGGGCCCGGCGCCTGTACGAGACGGTGGGCCAGGTGCCGGTCGTCCTCCGCGAGGAGATCGACGGCTTCATCCTCAACCGGCTCCAGGTGGCCCTGCTCGGGGAGGCGTACCGCCTCTACGACGACGGCATCGCATCGGCCGAGGACATCGATCGCACGGTCCGCCATGGGCTCGGGCTGCGGTGGTCGTTCATGGGCCCGTTCGAGACCATCGACCTCAACGCGGCGGGTGGGCTGGGCGACTTCGTGGCGCACCTGGGGTCCGTGTTCGACGCCATCGCGGCCACCCAGGTACCGCGTGCCTGGTCGGCGGGGACCGTGGCCCGGCTGCATGCCGAGCGGCGAACGACGCTGCCACTCGACGAGCTGCCGGCTCGCCAGGCGTGGCGGGATCGCCGCCTGGCCCTGCTCGCTGCGCACCAGGCGACGGCCGAGCGCGACGAGGAGGGGTCGACCGTCGACGATCCGGGCATCGGGCGGACCGTCAGGCCCAGCTCTGTGGGGTGAGTCGCACGAGCCGGCCACCGAGCACGAACTCGGCAACGGTGATCGATCCGTCCACACCGACGGCCAGCCCGTGGGGCGCATGGAACCCGCCCGGAGCGATGCTCCCACTACGCACGAGGCCCCTGTCCGGGTCGCGCTCGTTCGGCCAGTCCGGCTCGTCCGCGACGACCACCCGGTCACCGACCCGGCCCATCACCCGGCCGTCGGGATCGAGCACCGCGAGGCTGGCGCGCAGCTCCGCCACGATGAGCAGGTCGCCCATGAGCGCGATGGCACTGGGGCTGGTCAGCTGGTCTGCCCCGATCACCCCGCGGTATCGACCATCGAGGTCGAACGCCTGGAGTCGACGCCCGACACGGTCGGTCACGAGCAGCGCTGGGTCGGTCGTCCGGTCATCGAGGAACACGGCGTGTGGCGTCTGGAACCGGAGATCGTCCGGGCCACCGTGAATGGTGCCCAGATACGTGCCGTCGGCTCGATATCGATGGACGAGGCTCGCGCCGTAGCCGTCCGCGACCCACAGGATGCGGTCGCTGGCCGTGCCGCTGGTGCACACGGCCGTCGGCCGGAAGGGCGTATGGCGATAGGCATCGTGGGGTGGTGCGTCGATCGCCACGCGGACGGTGCCTGCGTCATCCAGGAGCACCACTCGGCCATGATCCGGACCGTCCCGATGTCGCTCACCATCGCGGACCCGGAGCTTGAACCCGGGATCGGCGACCCACAACCAGCCTGGGCCCGCCTCGGGATCGGGCGTGATGCCATGACCCTCCGTGACCGGCAACGCCCTGGAGCCGAGCAGGCGCCCGTCGGGGTCGAGCTCATGGACGACCGGCTCGTCCGCGTCCACGACGAGGACGCCCCCCGAGGGGATGGTCGCCACACCCGGATGCGCCCACGCGAGCGCGTCGGCGGGTGCTGGCAGCTCACCCCAACCTTCGCGCCACCGATAGGCACGGTCGATGCCGGGGACCCTGACCGCGATGTCGGTCAACGACCGGCCCGCCTGGGTCCGGTGACGACGGTTCGGCTGAGGCGGGGTGGGACCTGGAGGGCCATGGCACGTCCTGGGTTCGAGGGCGATGGCTCGGTGCGGGGCCCAGTCTGACGGACGGGTGCCCTGCTGCGGCCACGGGACCGTGCCCACGCCTGGCCCGATCTCCCTCGGCAGGTCGGACGGCCCCACTGGGCCGTGCTTTGACGACTGAAGAACGCACTGATACCGTCAGTACCCGTGAGCCCATCCAGCGGCGACGGCACGGGCCGAGGTCGCATCACCCTTGCCGATGTCGCGCGGGAGGCAGGCGTCTCCCCAGCCGCGGCGTCGCTGGCGCTGCGGGGCGAGCCCGGGGTCAGCCGCGTGACGCGAGAGCGTGTCAGCGAGGTGGCCCGGCGACTGGGCTACCGGTCCGTGGGTCGCGGCCATGGCCGACGTGGTCGGCCGGTCACCCTGGGCATGATCATCAAGGCACCCGCCCAGGGCGACGTGCCGGAGGTCAACCGCTTCTATGCGCCGATCATGGCCGGCGTGGAAGGGATGTGCCGTGAGCGCGAGGCGGACCTGCTGTTCGCCCACATGCCGGTGGACGATGAGTACCACCCGCTGGAGGTGCCACGGCTGGTCACCGAGCGCGCCTGCGACGGCCTCATCGTGATCGGCGCGCACCTCAGCCAGGGCACCGCGGCGCTGCTGGAGGATGGACCCCCCGCGGTGCTCGTCGATGCCTACGCCGAGGAGGCCGACCTGGACGCGGTGGTGAGCGACAACGCCGCCGGTGCCCGGACCGCGGTGGAGCATCTCATCGAGCGCGGCCATCGGGAGATCTGCCTGGTGGGCACCCGTCCCGAGTCGTTCCCGAGCATGGTCCAGCGGCGGCGTGCCTACGAGTCGGTCGTCGCGGACGCCGGTCTTCGAGCCCACCTCGTCGATACGCCCCATGTGCCCCCCGAGATGGCCGCGGACGCTGCCATCGGCTACCTCGAGGCGCATCCCGAGGTGACGGCCGCCTTCTGCGCCAACGACGCGGTGGCGGTGGCCCTCATCGACGCCGCCCGCGGGGCCGGCATCGGGGTGCCCGAGCGACTGTCGGTGGTCGGCTATGACGACATCGACCTGGCCCGCCATGTCTCCCCACCGCTGACCACCATGGCGGTGGACAAGCTGGGCATGGGCCGGCTCGCGGTGACGCTGCTGCTGCATCGCATGGAGTTCCCGGACGGCCACGTGGTCCAGGCCTCGCTCCGGCCCCGCCTGGTGGAGCGGCGTTCGGTCCGGGAGCCGATGGTCACGGACGGCGACACGCACTCGGCACGCGCCGCTCGCGCCTGACGCGCTCGGCCCTGGGCGGGCCGCCTCGGAGCGCTCCGCCCAGGGTAGCCTCGGAGCGCTCCCGCCCAGGGCCGCGACGGACGACGCGCCGGCGTGCCCGATCAGGCCCGGATGGACGCCACGATGTCCGAGACGTACCCGTGCGCCAGACAGGTGACCGTGTCCGCGGCGCCGTAGTAGATGGTGATCCGATCGGTCGACGGATCCACGAGGGCCGCGCACGGGAACACGACGTTGGGCACGTCGCCCACCTGCTCGTAGGCCACCTGGGGCGACAGCAGGTAGTCCCTGCCCCGGGCGATGACCCGCCATGGCTCGTCGAGGTCCAGCAGCGCCGCGCCCATGGAGTACACGAAGCCGTTCGCGGACGTGAGCACCCCGTGGTAGATGAGCAGCCAGCCCTCGGACGTCTCGATGGGTGTCGGCCCGGCGCCGATCTTGGTCGATCCCCATGTCCATGCCTGGGGTGCCATCACGTGGCGATGTCGGCCCCAGTGGACCAGGTCGGGGCTCTCGGACCAGAAGATGTCGCCGAACGGCGTGTGGCCGTTGTCGCTGGGCCGACTCAGCATCGCGTAGCGGCCCCCGACGCGTCGCGGGAACAGCACCCCGTTGCGGTTGAACGGCAGGTACGCGTTGTCCAGCTGGTGGAACGTCCGGAAGTCGTCGGTCCAGGCGATGCCGATGGTCGGGCCGTGGTAGCCGTTGCACCACGTCACGTACCAGCGGTCCTCGAGCCAGGTCACGCGGGGGTCGTAGGCATGCTCGAAGGGCCGTTCGGAGAGCTCCCGCACCCGGTCGTCGACGGGCCGGAAGCGGATGGGCTCGGGATCGATGACCCAGTCGATGCCGTCCGTGGAGCGGCCCGCGTGGAGGTCCATGGTCCGGGTCCGGTCGTCCACCCGGAAGACCCCCGCATAGCCGTCCCCGAACGGCACGGCCGCCGAGTTGAAGATGCTGTTGGAGCGGGGCAGCAGGTCGCGCGGGATGATCGGGTTGCGGCTGGAGCGCCAGACGACGCCCTCGCTGTCGGTCGGCCGGTCCTCCCAGGGGATGACCGGCGTGGGCGCGCCCGCGGGGCCCGGCACCGGCCGGATGAGCAGACCGGACGCCCGTCCGGGGTCCTTCGAGGACGTGCGCGCAGGCTCGACCAGGTGGCCGCTGCTGCCATTCGAGATGGTGGTTCCGGACACGCTGCCTCCGGGGTCGTGGTGAGGTCGCTGGGACGGGATCGTAGCGTATCGCCTGAAACTGTCAACTGATATTCCAGTCCCAGACGGCTGGAAGTCCACTTGACATCCGTGAGCCCGTCGGGGTAGCGTGCGCCCGCTTCGGAGGAGTCCGGCATCGGCGGGTTGGGTCTCACCGTTCCCCTCGCCGGTCCCGTCAGGCGAGGAGAGACATGAGCAGACGACTCACGGCGTTCAGCGGCGTGCTGGTGGCGGGTGCCCTGGCCCTGACCCCGGCACTGGGCGCTGCCCAGGACACGCCCTCGGGCACCATCACGGTGCTCACGCATCGGACCGACCGGCTCGAGGACGGCACGCTGGCCCGCTACGCAGCGGCCTTCAACGAGCGCTACCCGGACGTCACGGTCGAGTTCGAGGGCCTCACCGACTACGCGAACGAGGTCGCCATCCGGATGAACACCCCGGAGTACGGCGACGTGCTGATGATCCCGCCGTCCGTGCGCGCTGACCAGCTGAGCACCTTCTTCGAGCCCCTGGGCTCGCTGGACGAGCTCTCCTCGGTCTACAACTTCATCACCGAGAAGGCGTTCGGCGGTGTCGTCTACGGCATCCCGACGGCGGGCAACGCGTCGGGCTTCGTCGTCAACCGGAAGGTGTGGGATGCGGCCGGTGTCACGGAGGTGCCGTCGTCCCCGGAGGCATTCCTCGCGGCACTCGAGGCGATCAAGGCCGGCACGGACGCCATCCCGTTGTACACCAACTACGCGGATGGCTGGCCGATGACCCAGTGGGAGGCCTATCGCGGCTCCATCAGCGCGAGCCCCGACTTCGTCAACAGCCTCGCCCACACGGACGCGCCGTGGGCCGAGGGCGCCGACCATCACGTCATCGACAAGCTCATCTTCGATGCCGTCGCGGCCGGCCTGGTGGAGGAGGACCCCGCGACCACGTCGTGGGAGCCCTCGAAGGACCTCATGGCCACCGGCCAGGTGGCGACCATGGCGCTCGGTGGCTGGGCGATCAGCCAGATGCAGGCAGCGGCCGTGAACGCGGGCGCGAGCGCCGACGACATCGGCTATGTGCCCTTCCCGTACCAGGTCGACGGCGAGTTCTACTCGGGTGCCGGTGGTGACTATCACATGGGCATCAACATCCACTCCGAGAACAAGGACGCCGCGCGTGCGTGGGTGACCTGGTTCGCCGACGAGTCCGGCTTCGCTGCGGATGAGCAGCAGATCCCGCCGCGCATCGACGGTGAGTTCCCGGCCGCCCTGGCCACGTTCCAGGAGCTGGGCGTCAAGCTGCTCCTCCAGGACCCCGCACCGGCCGGCGAGGAGGGCTGGGTGGACCAGATCGACGCCGAGGCGGAGATCGGGCTCTGGCAGCCCCAGTACCGCCAGCGGATCGTGGATGCGGCCCGTGGCGCATCGGGCGAGACGCTCGAGGCGATCTTCACGGACCTGGACACCCGCTGGGCCGCGGCCCGGGCGGAGGTGACGGGCGAGTGACCCGCCGCCGCTGAGTCAGGGGCGCCGATCCAGACACCGACGGCCGGGCACCCGGGAGAAACCCCCCTCCCGGGCCGCCCGGCCGTCAGGATATCCGGCGCATCATGTCCACGGTCGACGTCCGGGAGGGCCCGGGCTCGACGGAGCGAGGGAGCCATCGGTGCGGTCGGAACCCGTGCAGAGCCTGGTGCCTGCGTCCGCCGCACACGCGGCGAGCCCGCCGCTGTCCACGCGTCTGCGCCGGTGGCTGGTGCCCTGGGCGTACCTCGCCATCCCGATCTTCCTGCTGCTCGTCTTCACCTATGTGCCCATCGCGGCGATGCTGTCGTTCAGCCTGGTCGAGTGGGACGGGCTGTCGCGGGAGCGGGACTTCGTCGGCCTGGAGAACTACCTCGAGGTGTTCCGGAGGCCGGAGCTGTTCGGCGTCTTCGCCACGAGCCTGTTCTACCTCGTGGGAGCGTTCGTCCAGCTGGGCATCGCGTTGTATCTCGCGGTGCTCCTCAGCTACAAGGTCCGCTTCCGGAACCTGTTCAAGGGCATCATCTTCTTCCCGTACCTCATCAACGGCGTCGCGATCGGGTTCATCTTCCTGTACGTGTTCCAGCCCGACGGGGTGCTGGACACGCTGCTCGCCTCGGTCGGTCTGGAGGATCACCAGCGGTACTGGCTGGGTGAACGGGGCCTCAACAACGCATCGCTGGCGAGCGTGTCCGTGTGGCGCTACATGGGCCTCAACTTCGTGCTGTTCCTGGGCGCCATCCAGTCCATCCCGCACGAGATCCTGGAGGCGGCGTCCATCGATGGCGCGAGTCGCTGGCAGCAGTTCCGGTATGTCATCGCGCCGGGGATCAAGCCCGTCATCGGCCTGAGCTTCATCCTGGCCATCCAGGGCTCGCTGGCCGTGTTCGACATCCCCTACATCATGACCGGCGGGTCGAACGGGTCGTCCACGTTCGTGATCCAGACCGTGGACATCGCGTTCAAGTTCCACAAGGTGGGGCTGGGATCGGCGATGGCCGTGATCCTGCTGCTCATCATCCTCGTGGTCACGGGCATGCAGCGTCGGATCATCCGTGACGACCCGGTGGACATCAGCCAGTGAGGCTCGATCTGCGACCCCGCTCGATCGTGGGCAGCGTCGTCATCTACGCGTCGCTGCTGCTCGCGGCCAGCGTGGCGCTGCTGCCGCTCATCGTGGTGTTCATGGCCGGGTTCAAGACCCGTGCCGAGTTCCGCGATGGGGGACCGCTGGGGGTCCCGGTCGACTGGCTCAACCTCGACAACTTCGTGACCGCGTTCACACGCGGCGGCATGGCCATGGGACTCCTCAACACCACGTTCATCCTGGTGGTGTCGGTGGCGGGCTCGATCCTCATCGGGTCCATGGCGGCGTTCGCCATCAGCCGATTCGACTTCCGGGGGCGGCGCCTCGTGGTGTTCCTGTTCCTGCTCGCCACCCTGGTACCAGCGGTCACCGCACAGGTGGCCACCTTCCAGCTCATCGTGGGCCTGGACCTGTTCAACACCCGCTGGGCGGCGATCGTGCTGTTCACCAGCACGGACATCATCAGCATCTACATCTTCCTGCAGTTCCTGCGAGGCGTGCCGATCTCCCTGGACGAGGCGGCGTACCTCGACGGCGCGTCGACCTTCCGGGTGTATCGGTCGATCGTGCTGCCGCTGCTCAAGCCCGCCATCGCGACCGTGGTCATCATCAAGGGCGTCGCGATCTACAACGAGTTCTACATCCCGTTCCTGTACATGCCATCGCGGGACCTGGGCGTGGTCGCCACCTCGCTGTTCCGCTTCCAGGGTCCCTACAGCGCCGACTGGCAGGTCATCTCCGCGGGCGTGGTCATCACCATCATCCCCACGCTCATCGTGTTCCTGGCGCTCCAGCGCTACATCTACAACGGCTTCACGCGGGGTGTCAGCAAGTAGGGCGCGGTGGGTCGAGCGGGCACCGGACGGCCACCCGGCCGGTCATCGCGACGCGGCGGGTCGCTCTGCGACGCCCAGACGCTCGGCCATCCAGGCGAGCTTGACACGGTCGTGGAAGGCCTGGCCACCCTCGTGGTCGTTGAACGCGTACTCGCGGATGGACTTCCCGCCGGCGTAGCGGTTGTACGCGGCGTAGACCGTGGACGGCGGACAGATGGTGTCCATGAGCGCCACGGAGAAGAGGGCGGGCACCCTGGCCAGCTGGGCGAGGTTCGCGCCGTCGAAGTAGGCGAGGGTCCGGAACGCCTGGTCGACGTGGTCGCGGTGCGCCTTGAGATACCGCGCGACCTCGGCGTACGGGTCCTTGTCCACGAGCGTCGTGGCCCTCGGCAGGTCACACAGGAACGGCACGTCCGGCGCGGCGCCTACCAGGTCCGGCATCAGCGCCGCCACGGCGAGGGTGATGGCACCCCCCTGGCTGCCGCCCGTGACCGCGACGCGCGCCGGGTCCACCGCCGGATGGGCTCGCACCGCCTCCACGGCACGGACCGCGTCGGCGAACACGCGCCGGTAGTAGTACGACCCCGGCGACCGGATGCCCCGGGTCATGTACCCCGGATGCGCGGGCTCACCCGCCCCGTCCGCATCGGCGGTGTCGCCGACCGACCAGCTCGACCCCTGGCCGCGCGTGTCCATGAGCAGGTAGGCATAGCCGGCGACCGGCCACAGCAACCGTTCGTGGGGCAGCCCGCGTCCGCCTCCGTAGCCCTGGTACTCCACGATGGCGGGCACGGGGCCAGCGTGACCCCGTGGCAGGTGGAACCAGCCCTTCACGGGTGAGCCGCCGAACCCTGCGAACGTCACGTCGAACGTGTCCACCAGCGCGAGCCCCGTCTCGACCGGCTCGAAGGTGGCGCCCAGCGTGTGTGCTCGCGTCTCGGCGAGCGTCGATGACCAGAAGTCGGCCAGGTCGGCGGGTGCCACCAGGTCGGGCGCCGTGTAGGCGCGCAGCTGGTGGAGCGGCAGGTCGTACTGGGCCATGGGGCGTCCTCCAGGGGTATCGGTCGGCCTCCGGCCAGGATGGGTCGAGCCTCGACGACCGCCCGGGGAGCGGCACCGGCTGGTCGACGTCCGCCAGGTCTCCGGCACATCCCTCGGATCGAGTGCCGGCCCGGCCGTGTCCACGATACCGAAACGGGCCGTGGCCGGGCGGGCCGGTCCCACGGTCCATCTTTCCCTGGCACATGTCGAGGCCCGGGCGACGCACCACCCGGGCCTCGATCCACGAGCGCCGGCCGCATGCCGACGCGGGGTCAGCTCGTGAAGCCGACGTCCTCCAGGCGCAGCCCCAGGGTCGGGTTGACCGTCGAGCCGGCCACGTTCGCGGTCATGAGGTAGTTGATGGTCTCGTAGTGCGCGAACACGAGCGGGTTGTCGGTCCAGACCTGGGCGCGCACCTGCTCGTAGAGGTCCTTGCGGACCGCCTCGTCCGTCTCCGTGCGTGCCTGCTCGACGAGCGCATCGAAGGCCGGGTCGGAGTAGCCCGTGGTGTTGATGGAGCCGCCGGACCGGAGCACCAGCGCATAGAAGTTGTCCGGGTCGAGCGTGCGCTCCTGGTACGCCGACGTGATCTCGTAGTCACCGTTGACGAACCGGTCGAACCAGACCGACACGTCCACTGGCTCGATGACCAGGTCCACCCCGATCGCCTTCAGCTGCTCCCGCACCACCTCGCCCGTCTTGAGCAGCTCGGGGTACTGGGGCAGGCCGAGGTAGCTGACGGTCAGCGTGCCGCTGACGCCGGCCTCGGCAAGCTTGGCCTTCGCCGCCTCGATGTCCGGACCCGCCGCGTACGGATCGGCGCCCCCGAACCAGGGTGAGCCGGATGGCACCTCCATCGAGCCGACCTCGCCCGCCCCGAAGTAGGCGATGTCCCTGATCTGGGTCCTGTCCACCGCGAGCGCGATGGCGGCCCGGACGTTGGGGTCATCGAACGGCGGCTTGGTGGTGTTGAGCGCGAGGAAGTCGGGGATGCCCGCGGTCGGGCTGGTGACATAGGTGAACGCGGGATCGGCGGACAGCGACGTCAGCTGCTGGAGCGGCACCGCGTCCACCCAGTCGAGCTCGCCCGATCGGAGTGACTCGATGCGGCTCTGGTCCACGGGCAGGAACCGGAACTCGACGCCGTCGAGATATGGCCGGCCGTCCCGGAAGTAGTCCGGGTTCCGCTCCAGGGTGACGTGATCGCCCTGGACCCACTCCACGAACCGGAAGGGGCCCGTGCCCACCGGGTCGCGCGCCGGATCGGTCGACTCGATCGCCTTCTGGTTGACGATCTGGCCGTTGTTGGCGAGGTTGGTCAGGAACGGGCCGAAGGGGGTCTTCAGCGTGAAGGTCACCCGTGCGGGGGTGGTCGCCTCGATGGTGTCGATCGCATCGAACAGGGGCGTGTAGCCGCTGGCGGTCGCCGGATCGAGGATGCGCTGGAAGGTGTACACGACATCGGCCGAGGTGAACGGCTCGCCGTTGTGGAAGGTCACGCCCTCGACCAGGTCGAACACCCATGTGGTCGGGCTCGTCTGCTCCCACGAGGTGGCGAGGATCCCGTAGAGCTCGTTGCGCTCGTCGATGTCGATGAGCTTGCTGAAGATGTTGTCGTAGACCTGGGCACCGGTGTAGATGGTGCTGGTCGCCGGGTCGAGCGTGTCCGGCTCACCGGTGAGCGCTGCGCGCAGGGTGCCACCCGGCACGATCGCCGGACCGTCCTGGGCGCCGACCGGCCGGCTCGCGACGGCCGTCAGGAGCGCGCTCGCGCCGGATGCGGCGATGACGCCACCGCCCGAACGACGCAGGAACTCGCGCCGGCTCAGGTCGATCCCCAGGACCCGCTGGACCATGCCCGGCGTGGCGGTGGGCTCGGAGGCATCGATGGCCTCCGCGATGCGATCGGTTCGATCCATGTCAGACCTCCTGTGATGACGTGACGACGTGATGCCGGCCGATGAACTCGATGACGGCCTGATTGAACTGGGTGGGGTGCTCCCAGATGGAGGCGTGGCCACCCGGCGTGGTACGCCACTCGGCACCCGGGATGGCGGCGTGGAGTCGCCGCGACAGCTCCACCGGGATGAGGATGTCCGCCTCGCCGGCGATGACCAGGGTCGGTACGCGGATGGCGCCGATCCGGTCGGTCGTGTCATGGGTGATGATCGAGGACAGCTGGGCGAGATACGCGTCGAGCGGCTGCGCGATGCCCGCCATCGCCGTCTCGAACTCGGCGAGCTCCTCGCCACGCGTCTCGAAGAAGGGCAGCGTGAACGCCCACAGCGTGACGTCCCGCATGACCGCGGCGACCCCCATCACGGGCGCCATGTCCTGCCACAGCCGGAACATCCGGGTGCAGAACGGACCGGGTGCCGCGTAGGTGGAGCTGAGCGTCAGCGATCGCAGGTCGTGCCCATGGGCGATGGCGTACTCCTGGGCGATCATGCCGCCCATGCTGGTGCCCACCATGTGGAACCCGGTCAGGCCGAGATGGTCCACCAGCGCCTTGGTGTCCTGTGCGAACAGGCGCGTGGTGTACGGGCCTGGCGGCATCGAGGTCCTCCCGACACCCCGGTTGTCGAAGCTGACGACCTGATAGCCGGCGGCCACGAGGTCGGGCGTCTGGTAGCCCCAGCTCTCCTTCTCGTCAGCGAGGCCGTTGACCATGACGATGGTCTCTGGGCCGTCGCCCTCGATGAGGAAGTCGATGTCGATCCCGTTGACGCTGGCGATGGGCATGGGTCCCCTCCTCTGTGGTGCCGGGTCAGGCGGCGCCGGCGGCCACATGGCACGCGGCGAGATGGCTGGGTCCGAACGACGTCATGGCGGGCCGCGCCGAGGCGCAGACCTCGATGGCCAGCGGACAGCGGGTATGGAAGTGGCAGCCGGGTGGCGGGTCGATGGGGCTGGGCACCTCGCCCGTGATGACCACCGGCGGCAGCCGATGCGCCGGATCGGGGAGCGGGATGGCGGCCAGCAGCGCATGGCTGTACGGGTGTCGCGCGGCGATGAACAGGTCGGGCACGCTGGCCTGCTCCACGAGCCGCCCGAGGTACAGCACCAGCACCCGGTCGCACAGATGCTCCACGACCGCCAGGTTGTGGGTGATGAGCAGCAGCGCGATGCCCAGGTCCCGCTGGAGGTCGGCGAGCAGGTTGAGGATCTGCGCCTGGACGGATACATCGAGCGCAGAGGTTGGCTCGTCCGCGACGATGAGCCGTGGCTCGATCGCGAGCGCCGCCGCGATCCCGACACGCTGTCGCTGGCCGCCCGACAGCTCGTGCGGCCGACGCTGACCCGTGCGCGGCGAGAGCCCGACCAGGTCGAGCAGCGCCGCGACACGTGTCTCGCGCTCGGCGGGTGTGCCGACGCCGAACGCGTCGAGCGGCTCCCGGATGGTGCGTGCGATCGACCAGCGCGGGTCGAGCGAGGCGTACGGGTCCTGGAACACGGGCTGGACCTGGCGTCGGATGACCCGCAGGTCCGACTGGCTCCTGCCCACGGTCCGACCACCGACCTGGATCGTGCCCGTGGTGGGCGGCGTCAGGCCCAGGATGCAGCGGGCGAGCGTCGTCTTGCCCGACCCCGACTCGCCCACCACGGCGACCGATTCCCCGGGCGCCACGGTGAGCGACACGCCGTCGAGGGCGTGGACCACGGTCGCGCGACCGCGCACGTCGTGGCGGATCGGGAACTCCTTGACCAGGTCCCGTACCTCGAGCAGCGGCGCGGGCGTGCCGGATGCCATGGGCAGGGACCGCGTGGCCACGTCGGGGTTCACGCGGCGGCCCTGGGATGGGTCAGCGGATCCGCCCAGCACGCGACATGGTGGTCCGGCTCGGCCGGGAGGAGTGGTGGGGTCGTCTCGCAGATGGGCATCCGAAGCGGACAACGGGGTGCGAACCGGCACCCCGGCGGCGGGTCTGCCAGGTCCGGCACCTGGCCGCCGATGACCCGCAGCTGGCCACGCGCGGCGCCCCTCCCCGGCTGTGCGGCGAGCAACGCCTGGGTGTACGGATGGAGCGGCGCGCGGAACACGCGGGCCACCGGCGCGTCCTCGACGAGCTGGCCGGCGTACATGATCGCCACCCGGTCACAGAGCTGGGCGACCACACCCAGGTCGTGGGTGATGAGCAGGATCGCCATGCCCCGCTGGTCGCGCAGGTCACGCAGCAGCGCCAGGAGCTGGGCCTGGATGGTCACATCGAGCGCCGTCGATGGCTCGTCGGCGACGAGCAGCGCCGGATCGTTGGCGAGCGCCGTCGCGATGACCACGCGCTGACGCATGCCGCCTGACAGTCGATGCGGCGCGTCCCTGCCGCGCTCGGCCGCAGCCGGGATACCCACCGCGGTCAGGAGGTCGATGGCCCGTCGGCGTGCCTCGTCCGCGGACACATCCCGATGGGCCTGGATGGTCTCGGCGACCTGGTCAGCCACCGCGAACGCCGGATCGAGCGAGGTGAGTGGGTCCTGCGGCACCATCGAGACACGGTCGCCCCGGATGCGGCGGCGACCCTCGGCGGTCAGGGTGGCCAGGTCCTGGCCCTCGATGACGACGCTGCCGGTCACGTGCGCGGTCCGGCCGAGCAGACCCAGCACGGCGAGCGCGAGCGTGGACTTGCCACACCCGGACTCCCCGACGACGCCCACGATCTCGCCGGGACGCACACGCAGCGAGACATGGGACACAGCGGACACCCGATGAGCGCCTGCCTGGAACTCGACGGACAGGTCCGCGACATCGAGCACCGCATCGCCGGGGGGTGGCGCGTCGCTGGGGAGTGGCGCGTCGCCGGGGAACCGCGTGCCCTCGGCCGGGCGTCGGATCGTCATCGGGCCATGCCTCGCGGATCGAGCCGGCGGCTCAGCCCATCACCGATGAGCGTCAGCGCGAGGACCGTGACCGCGATGGCCAGACCCGGGAAGATCTCGACCCAGGGGGCCTGCGTCAGGTAGTCGCGACCATCGCTCAGCATCACGCCCAGCGATGGTGTGGGTGGTTGCGCACCCAGCCCCAGGAACGAGAGGGCCGCCTCGATCTGGATGGCGAAGCCCATGAGCACCGTCCCCTGGATGAGCGCCGGTCCCATGGAGTTGGGCAGGACATGACGCACCATCACGCTGCGCTCGGTGGCGCCCCGCGCGCGTGACGCATCCACGTATGGCTGCTGACGCGTCACGAGCACCGAGCCACGCACGACCCGCGCGAGGATCGGCACATAGATCAGCGCCGCGGCCACGAGCGTGACGCTCGCGCCCGGCCCCAGGATCGTGATGAGGCCGAGCGCCAGCAGCAACGCCGGCAGCGCGAGCAGCAGGTCGAGCGGGCGCATCAGGAGCGCATCCACACGGCCGCCCCGGAAGCCGGCGATGAGCCCGATGGGGACGCCGATGAGCGCCGCCAGCACGACCGACCCGATGGCCACCACGAGCGAGACCCGAAACGCGAACAGCACCCGGCTGAAGACGTCCCGGCCCAGGGCGTCGGAGCCGAATGGGTGGGCGAGGTCCGGCCCAGCGAGCACGCGGCCCGACTCGATGGACTCCGGGTCGTGGGGCGCGATCCAGGGTGCCAGCACCGCGAGGAGGAGGAGCACGCCCAGGATCAGGAAGCCGACGATGACCTCGCCGCCGCCGGTCCGCCGTCGGATGCGCGCACGCAGCCCTTCGTCGTGCGTGGCGGGAACCGCAGCGACGGTCGTCGCGGCGGTCACGCGTCGGACTCCGCGAGTCGCGGGTCGATGCGCCCGTACAGCAGGTCCGTGACCAGGTTGAGCAGGATGAACACCACCGCGATCGCGAGCACGCCTGCCTGCACCACCGGGTAGTTGCGCTGGTTGATGCCCGTCACGATCATCCGGCCGACACCCGGCAGCGCGAACAGCGCCTCGACCACGATGGCACCACCCAGCAGCACCCCCAGCTGGATGCCCACCACGGTCACGATCGGCACCGCCGCGTTGCGCAGTCCGTGCTGGACCACGATGCGGCGCTCGGGCACGCCCCGCGCACGCAGGAACGTGACGTACGGCGTGCCCAGCGTCTCCTCCATCGCGCCACGCGTCGTGCGCAGGAGGTAGGCCGCCTCGCCCACGGCAAGCGTGAGCACCGGCAGGATCATGTAGCGCAGGTTCGCGACCGGGTCCTCGAGGAAGGGTGTGTACCCGGACGGCGGCAGCCAGCGGAGGGTGCCCGCGAACAGCAGCACGAGCATGATGCCCAGCCAGAAGTCAGGGATGCTGATGCCCGCCACCACGAGCGCGGTGCTGGCTCGCCCGACCCGCTTGCTGCGCGTGGCAGCGATGACGCCCGCCGGGATCCCCACGAGCAGCGCCAGGCCCATGGCCAGCACGGTCAGCTCGAGCGTCACGGGCAACCGCTCGAGGAGCAGGTCCGTGAGCGGCACATGGCTCACGAAGTCCTGGCCCAGGTCGAACCGGAGCAGTCCGGCGAGCCACGCGAGGTACTGCTCGTGGAGCGGCTGGTCGAGCCCGAGGGCGGCGCGCACCGTGGCGACGTTCTCGTCGGTGGCCCGGAAGCCGAGCATGGTGCGGACCGGGTCGCCGGGGACCAGCCGGATCATCAGGAACACGAACAGGCTCATCGCGAACAGGATCGGGATGGTCACGAGCAGCCGGCGCACCACGAAGCGCATGCGAGGGCTCATCCGACGCTCCGTGGCGCATCGCCGCCGCGTGGCGCATCGTCGGCGTCCTGTGCCCGCTGGAAGATCGAGCGCAGACGCTCCTCGGTCATCGAGAAATGGGTCCGCGCGATGCGTGCCGCCGCGGTCGCCCGACCGGCCAGGACCGCGTCCGCGAGCTCGCCGTGCTCCCGGATGGCACGCTGACGGATGGCGGGCGTGTACGGCTCGGCCCGGAAGCCCAGGCTCACCGCCTGCCGGATCCGGTCGCTGAGCGTCACCAGGTAGGGATTGCCGGTGGCCGTCGCGACCGTGGCGTGGAACCTGCCGTCCGCCTCGCTGGATGCGGCACGGTCGGGGGCATCCCGATAGGCGGCGAGTGCCGCGCGGATCCGCGGCCCGTCCTCGGCGCGATGGCGCTCGGCCGCGGTACGCGCGATGAGCGGCTCCACCAGCGAGCGCAGGTCCAGCAGGGCCTCGAGCTGGGACCATGCGGGCGCCAGGGTCCGGTTCACGGCCGCGTCCGACTCCGGGCCCTCGGCGCGCAGCACATAGGCGCCGCCCTGTCGGCCTCGACGCACCTCGACCTGGCCCGAGTCCGCGAGCCGGCCGATCGCCTCGCGCACCGTGGTGCGACTCACCCGGAGCATCGCGGCCAGGTCACGTTCGGGCGGCAGTCGCTGACCCTCGACGAACTCACCCAGCGCGATGGCGGTCATCAGCCGGTCGGCCACCTGCTCGCCCGCGTTGCGCAGCCGCAGGGGGGCGAACGGGTCGGCGACGGACGCCTCGTCCACGGGCGGTATCGCCCGCTCCGGGCTCATCGGCCACTCCGCATCGGGGACCGTGCGCGGATCGCCGGTGGTCGCATCAGCGTGTCGTCCAGCGGGCCAGGAACCGGCCCAGGACGCGTGCCCCATCGATGATGCTGGCCAGCTCGACGGCCTCATCGATGCCATGGATGTCCCGCGTGCGCGGTCCGTAGCACAGCGCCGGGATACCCAGCCGGTTCCGGTAGATGCGGGCATCGGTGGTCGTGGCCATCACGCTCAGCCGCGGATCGGCGCCGTGGGCCTCGCGGTGAGCCGCCATGAGGGTGGACACGAGCGGGTCGGTGGCGGGCTGGTCGTAGCCCTCCGCCTGGAACCCGGTCCGGTGCAGCGTCGGCGGATGTGCCGCGAGCCACGGGTCGCTGGCGCAGGCGATGCCGATGTGACGCGCCACGACCTCCTGCGCCTGGTCAGGCTCCCAGCCGATGGGGTAGCCGACGCGGACGCCCAGCCGGGCCACCGAGGGCACGCTCGACACCCAGTCACCACCCTCGATCCGACCGAGGTTGACCACGAACGGTCGAGGACCGTCGATGCGTGGGTCAGGGATCCCGTTCAGCTCGTCCTCCGCGGCGCGGAGCCCGGGCAGCAGCCGGGTCGCCAGCTCGATCGCGTTCTGGCCGGTCGCCGCTGACTCCGCGTGCGCGGCCCGACCGACGACCTCGATCCCCAGCCACAGGATGCCCACGCCACCCAGGAGGATGCCCAGGTCGGTCGGTTCGAGCAGGATCGCCGCGTCGGCCGTGACCCCGGCGTGCGCTGCCGCGAGCGTGCCGTTGCCCGTGTATTCCTCCTCGATGGCGGCGACGAACGTGAGGTCCGGCAGCTCCGGGTCGGGGATCACGTCCCGGAGCGCCCGGAGCGCCAGCAGGCCCATGGCGAAGCCGCACTTCATGTCCCCGGCGCCTCGGCCGCGCATCCAGCCATCGACACGCCGCGGCTCGAAGGGCGGCGACGTCCAGAGCGCCGGCTCGTCGGCCGGCACGACATCGATGTGGCCGTTCAGGAGGAGGTGCGGTCGACGGTCGCCGGGGCCGGGGAGATGTCGCCGCGCCACGAGGTCGTATCGCCCGGCGTATGGGCGCGCCGGGACACCGGCCCCCGGCAGCTCCGCGACCGACTCCGGGATGGGCAGCCGCTCCAGCTCGAAGCCCAGTGGCTCGAGAGCGGCCCCCAGGACCTCGAGCGCGCCCTGCTCCTGGCCGACCGTGCTCGGCTGCTCGACCAGACGCTCCAGGAGCTGGAACGCCTCCTCGGTGTGACGCTCGATGGCGGCCTCGAACGCCGTGGCGCGAGTGGCGTCCAGGCCGGGCGCGGTCGTGGTGGTCATCGCGCGACCCGTGTCACCGCGGCCGCCGTGGTGCGAGACGCGCCGGGCCGATAAGGTCCACGCTGTGGTCCATTGACCGACTGTAGTGGGCGTGTCAAGACGGATCCCGCGACCGACGGAGCCGCGCGACACCAGCGTCACGATGGGCGGACGCCGCAGCGTGCCGGACATGATGCCCTGCGTGGCGAGATCCGAGGGAACGGCCCTCCCCATGCCCTGTACGCGTGTACGATCCGCCCGATGGCGCGACCCCGACGCAGCGGACCGACGGTGGAGCAGGCAGCGACCGCGCTGGGGATCCCCTCGTCGGTCATCGAGGGCTGGATCGAGCGCCGCCTCATCCCCTCCCAGCTCGACCGAGATCGACGCCGACGCGTGTCCACGACCGCGGTCCGGATGCTGCGCGACGCCCGGGGATCCTCCAGCGCCCCTGCCGACTGGAGCGTGAGCGACTACGAGACGGTCATCGAGCGCCTCGGGCCGACGCTGTGGCAGGCGTCCGCGCGGCCGACCTGGTGGACCCGCGTCCGCGACGTGATCGGCGCCCTCATGCAGGGCCTCTGGGCCTGATCCTCGACAGCCTCGGCACCCACCGGCAGCTCGTCGCGCATCCCGGCATGGATCGTCCACGCGGTTCTTGATGGCCGCCGCGATGGCGCCCTCGATCCAGCGCCGACCACGGATGTCACAGGCGTCGTTCGCGGATCACCCCCGACCCGCTGGCCGGATGACGCCGTCGTACGCCTCGGATCGCGGAGCGTCTGGAGGATGGTCGATGGTGGTGGGCACGGGGCGTCCTCCGCGTTGGCCGGATCGATCGCGCCCCACGGGAGCCCACGCGATCCGTACACCCCCGGTCACCACAGGAGGAGGGAGTCCATGACATCGCGGCACGCCGTCGCGGGCCTGACGGCCATCGCATCATCGGTGACCTGGTCGCGGCTCCCGCGCGCGCACGGCATCCTCCGCGTCCGACGGCCGTCCGGTCAGATGCAGGGCGAGCCGATGGAGCACCTGCGCGTGGGGCGCCACGAGCTGCCCGAAGGCAGCGAGGTCACCCCGTCGCGCGGCGCGAAGGAGCGTCGGATCGACGTCCGGCATCCGGCGACGATACCGGGTGCCCTGCGCTCGCCAGGGGGTGCCGGCGGCGACCTCGTCGACCGGTGTCGTTGCCAGGGTGGTGCCGGGCGCGGCAGCCTCGAGCGTCGTCACTCGCTGCTCGAGCTGGACGATCCGTGTCAGCGCGGCATCCAGGCGTGCGGCCAGCCCATCGGCATCGGCGGCAGCGGCCGATGCTGCGACCTCGATGGTGCCGCTCGCGTCGGTACCCAGCTCCCGAAGGGTGACCTGCCACGTCCAGGCGCCTGCCTCCGGGAACGTCAGACCCACGACGTACCGTCCCTCCTCCCCTTCGGCGCGGATCTCCGCGCTGACGATGGTGCCGGTGTCCTCCTGGCGCGCCGTCAGCGTCCCGGTCACCCAACTCGCCGGCGTCACGCCGTGACGGAGCACGCGAAGGACGACGACGGCCGGGGCACCGGCCACGGGTTCGGCGCCAGCTGACTCCCGTTCGATGGTCGCCCAGTTGCCAGCGACGGCTGGCAACGAGCCGATGAGCAGGGCGATCGGCACGAGCGCCAGGACGAGGATGCGACGCATGGGTGGGGCCTCCGTATGGGCATGGTCGGAGGTGATAGGTCCGTCGGGTCGCATCGGTTCCAGGAGGACGCGGCCGACGCCCGGGAGGTACCCGTCAGGCGCGATGGCCGAGCCCCGTCGAGACGCGTGCAGCGGCATCCATGACGATGCGGCCCGCGCGCGCCTCCTTGTCCGGATCGGTGCGGTTGTCGGGCCAGCCGAACACCAGGTCACCGATGACCCGCCCCGTCGCATCGCGGATCGGGGCGGAGACGCCGACCGCTCCGGGGAAACGCTCCCCGTGGCTGATCACGTGCCCACGTGCGCGCGCGTCCCGAAGCTCGGCACGCAGCCGCTCGCAGAGGATAGGGGCGGAGCCCGGCACCGGGTCCGGGAGCGCGGCCACGATGGCGTCCTGCTCCGCGTCCGGGAGGAAGGCGAGGATGCCCTTGCCGCTCGACCCGGTGTGGAGGTCGCTCCACTGGCGCAGCGGTCCCCAGATGTATCGGATGGGATGGCTCGACTCGACCGCGTCGATGGCCGCGAACTGTCGCCGCGCCGGGGAGTAGAGCGCCAGCACCAGCGTCTCGTCCAGCTCCGCCGCGGCACGCTCCATGACCGGTCTCGCGACCGCACGTACGTCCAGGCGATCGGCGAGGACGACGGCGAGCCGGGCGAGCGACGGACCCACCCGGAAGCGACCCGGGGTCGCCGCCTCCACCAGGAGCCCCTGCCGGGCGCACTCGTGGAGGATGCGGTGGACGGCCGAACGGGGAAGGTCACTGTGCGACGCGAGCTCGCGGACCCCCCATTCGTCGCGCTCCGCGAACGCCTCCAGCACAGCCACCCAGCGCGCCATGGGCGAATCGGCTGGTGACATGGGGTGGGTTGCCGCAGTGGCGTCCATCGGGGTACCCTATCATGGTATCGGGACAGATGTCCCGTACATCGGGACAGCCCCGGGACGCAAGGCCCGCCGGGCCCGTGCGAGCCATCCACCGACCCAGAGGATCGCGTCCGTGACCATCGCCCAGCCGCCCCGTGCCGGCCGCCTGCGCACCGGTCGCCGGGCGCCCGGCACGGCCATCGAGCCGACCACCGAGATCATCGAGTCGATCGAGCAGCGGGTCCTGTGGCTCGCCGTGCGCATGATCCACGAGGCGAACCTGGTCCGTCCGAACCCGGACGGCCTCAAGGTGGGTGGTCACCAGGCCTCGTCGGCGTCGATGGTCTCGATCCTGTCCGCGCTCTATCTGCGCTGGCTGCGCCCCGATGACCTGGTCGCCATCAAGCCCCACTCGAGCCCGGTGTACCACGCGCTGCGTTACCTGATGGGCGACCTCGATGGCCGATGGCTGACCGAGCTGCGCGCCTTCGGCGGCCTCCAGTCGTACCCCGCGCGTACGAAGGATCCCGACCGGATCGACTTCTCGACCGGCTCCGTGGGCCTGGGCGCGGTCGCACCGATGTTCGCCGCGCTCGCCGACCAGTACCTGCGGGCGCACCTGGTCGACCAGGCGACCGCGTGGCCCGATCGCCGGTTCGTGGCGACCGTGGGAGACGCGGAGCTGGATGAGGGCAACGTCTGGGAGGCCGTGCTCGAGGATCCGCTCCAGGGCCTCGGCAACGTGACCCTGCTCGTCGATCTCAACCGCCAGAGCCTCGACCGGGTGGTGCCGGGCATCCGCATCCGTCGACTGGAGCAGATGTTCGCCGCGGCCGGCTTCCAGGTGCTCTCCGCCAAGTACGGCCGACGGCTGGAGGCGGCGTTCGCCGGACCCGGCGGCGCCACGCTCCGGCGACGGATCGACGACATGCCCAACGAGGAGTACCAGGGCCTCATCCGTCGCTCTGGCGCGGAGATCCGCTCGCGTCTGGTGGACGGCGCGGATACCGCCGATCGGGATGACCTGGCGACCGCCCTCGGCGACACGGACGACCCGGGCCTGCCCCGGCTGCTGGCCGACCTGGGTGGCCATGACATCGAGTCGCTGGTGCGCGTGCTGGACCAGGCCGACGCGGACCGCCATCGACCGAGCGTCGTGTTCGCCTACACGGTCAAGGGCTGGATGCTGCCCTTCGCGGGCGACCCGCTCAACCACTCGGCGATGCTCAACGCCGACCAGATCGCGGCGTTGGCGCCGACGCTCGGCGCGGACGCGGACGACCCATGGAGGGCGTTCCCGGTGGGCTCGCCCGAGGCGCGGTTGCTGGCATCGCGTGGCGCGGTCCTGCGAGCCCGGACGCACCCCAAGGTCCCGCCCGCGCCGATCGTGGCCCCCGACGACATCGACATGCGCATCGCGCCCAAGACATCCACCCAGCAGGTGCTGGGTGACGCGCTCGCGGCGTTGGGTCGCGTGGCGAGCATCGGGCCACGCATCGTGACCGCCTCCCCGGACGTGTCCGTGTCCACCAACCTGGGTGGCTGGATCAATCGGGTCGGTGTCTTCTCGGCGACCGAGGCGCCCGTCCTGGACGACGCGCCGCGGCTGCTGCGCTGGCAGCCCAGCCCGACCGGGCAGCACATCGAGCTGGGCATCAGCGAGATGGACCTGTTCATGTGGCTGTCCCAGTTCGGTCTCACCGCGGAGCTGTTCGAGCAGCCCCTGGTGCCCCTGGGCACGGTCTACGACCCGTTCATCGCGCGGGGCCTCGACGCGCTCATCCATGCCCTGTACATCGGCTCGCGGTTCATCCTCGTCGCGACACCATCGGGCGTGACACTGTCCCCGGAGGGCGGCGCGCACCAGTCGAGCGTCACCCCGTCACTGGGCGTGGAGCTGCCCGGGTTGCACGCGTACGAGCCGGCCTTCGGCCAGGAGGTGGCGTGGTGCCTCCTGGAGGCCATCCGGGGCGTGGGCGACCGCGGGTCGAGCGGCTTCTCCACATATCTGCGACTGACGACGCGCGGCGTGGACCAGGGGCTCGCGGAGCCCGTCCGGGCGCGTCTCGGCGACGCCGAGTGGCGCCTGCAGGTGCTGGCGGGCGGCTACCGGCTGCTGGAGCCCGCCGAGGTCGCGGCCGAGGAACACGTTTCCCTGCCCGCAGGCGCGCCAGGGGTCACCGTCGTCGCGGTGGGCGCGCTCGTGCCCGAGGCGATCGCGGCCGTCCGCGCGCTCGTGCGTGAGGAGATCGCCGCGAGCCTCGTCGTGGTCACCTCCGCCGATCGGCTCCATGCCGAGCTCGCCGGCCGACGCCTGGGCGCGGTCCGCGACCACACGGACGCAGCGCTGCCCCATCTCGCGACCCTGTTCCCGGCCGCGTCGCGGCGGGAGCCCATCGTGACCGTGCTCGATGGCGCGTCCCACACCCTCGACTTCCTCGGCGCGGCGTTCGGGGCGCCCGTGGTGCCGCTGGGCATGGACCGCTTCGGCCAGTCAGGGACCATCCCGGACCTGTACGCGTACGCCGGCATCGATGTCGACCACATCGTGGAGGC
>CAZYTQ010000033.1:0-8513 GCA_964650135.1 uncultured Anaerolineaceae bacterium
TCGTCCAGCGGCCCGTCCAGCAGCCGTGGCGGCAGGTAGACGATGAAGTCGGACCGCCGCTCGAGGAGCACCGAGTGGGGCTCCTGGCCGGGTATCACGAGCCCCAGGTCCTCCAACACGTCATAGCGTGCGTGCATCGGCCGGCCGCGCGCCGGGTGCATCGGCGCGTGCCACACGCGGTACCCCGCCACCTGCCCATCGAGTCGGCGGTAGTAGCCCGCCAGCGGGTGGGTGAGCGCGAGGGCGGTATCGGTCGCATCCGCGAAGCCATCGAGCGTGCCCATCGGCTCGTCGGTCCCTTCCACCGCCGCCTCGTGGCCACCCCAGGGACCCACGGCGCGGGCTCGCCACGACCGACACCGACCGGCCTCCCAGACGGCATCCACCGTCGCGGGCGCCCGATGCCAGGGCATCCGCCACAGCAGCCGTGGCACCCGCACCAACCCCGACGAGAGGGTGCTGCCGTGGAACCAGACCGCCCGCTCCCCTTCCGGGGTGCGCACGTACGCGCGGTAGTTGGTCTGGATCATGCCGGCCTTGATGAACGGCGCGAGCCGGAAGCGGAAGTCGACATCCCGGAAGGTCACCGCGGAGACCAGGGCACGCTCACGGCCGTCGGCGAGGGTCACCACGTCCGGCGCCAGCCATGACGGCAGGTCACGCGCCAGCCGCGCCGGATCGATGTCAAAGGTCACGATCGCGATGTCCTCGAGGGTGGTGAGTGCGGCCAGCCGACCCATCGGCGGCGCAGGCGTGTCGAGAGGTGTGGTCACGGTCGAGCGTCCTTCCATCTGCGCATCGGCGCGCGCCAGGCGAGTGCGTGCGGAACCGTGACGAGGACTGCGCTCGTGAGAGCGACCATCGCTCCGATGGCCATCGCCCCGATCGCGACGGGCGAAGCGACGACGAGGCCCACCCGGGCGCCCAGACGACGGCTCATCGCACGGCGTCCCGGACCGCGGCCTCGAAGTCGGACCAGGCGAACTCGAAGCCAAGGTCTCGCAATCGGCCCGATCCCACGCGCCGACTGCCGAGGATGAGGTCCGACTGGCCGCCCAGCACGAGCCGGATGACGAACCCGGGCGTCCACACGACGCTCGGTCGACGCAGCACCCGGCCGAGCGCTTGGGCGACCTCGGCCTGCTGGAGCGCGCCCGGCGATGCGACGTTCACGACGCCCTCGATGTCGGTCCGGTCGAGCAGCAACCGGATCGTGGCCAGCCAGTCCTCCAGGTGCACCCAGCTGAACCACTGCCGCCCTGAGCCGATGCGGCCACCCACGAACAGCCGCACCGGCAGGGTCAACCGCGCCAGCACCGGCGCACCGCGTCCCACGATCACCGAGGTCCGCGGGATGACGACCCGGACGCCCAGGTCGCGTGCCGGCAGCGCGGCCGCCTCCCAGTCCTCGCACAGCTGCCCCAGGAACGTGTCCGCGAGCGGCGTGTCCTCTCCGGCCGGGACCTCGTCCGAGCCCACGTACCCGTCCGTGCCGGAGATCGCGATGAGGGTCCGTGGCCGTCGGTCGGCGGGCAGCCCGTGCATCGCCTCGACGAGGGCGGTCCGTGGCTCGAGCCGGCTCGATCGGAGCCGAGCCTTCGTCCCGGAGGTCCACGGCCACGTGCCCACGGAGTGACCGCACAGGTCGATCACCGCATCGGCGTCCGCCAGCTCGGTCGTCCACGCACCATCGGTCGTCCGCCCGTCCCACGTGACGGCGCGGCCCGGGCCGGTCGCATCCGCCGGCCCGTTCGCCGCCGGACGACGGGACAGCCGCACCACGTCGACCCCATCCGCCAGGAGCGCCGCACCGAGCGCCCGACCGAGCATCCCCGAGCCACCCGCGATGACGACCTTCATGCCACGCCTCCATGGGTGTCCCGCGACGACCAGCATCGCAGGTCCGCACCACCGAATCCGCCCGGCTCCGGCAGACCGGCTCGGATCACCTCGGCCGAGAACGGGGTCGTGGGCGCCAGGTCGTCGGGCAGCGCCTCGGCGTCCGGCGCGGCCTCGGTCACGCCCTCGATGAGGATGTGTGCCTGGGCCACCGCCAGCAGCGGCACCCGCATGATCCGCTCGGTCAGCCAGCCGAACGCGACCATCGCGCGTGTGGGGAGCGGCACGAACCCGGGCCGCCGCCCGACGACATCCGCGACCCGCCGCACGGCCGCATCGAGCGGCAGCGTCTCGGGACCCAGCACGGTCAGCGTCCGGCGTGACAGCCGTGGATCACCGGTCACCGCCGCCTCCAGGACGCGCGCCATGTCCGCGTCCGCGATGGGTGCGACCCGCCGCCGCGCACGACCCCGGATGCCGACGGTGGCGAACACCGGGAACGCGTGGAACGCACGGCTCAGGTGGTCGAGCATGTGGTCGCCGCGACCGTGGATGACACCCGGCTTGAGCACCGTCCAGTCGAGCGACGATCCCCGCACGATGGTCTCCCCCTGCCACTTCGACCGATGGTAGGCGGTGGGCCCATCCGGTCGCGCCCGCAGGAAGCTCACGAACACGAGCCGCGCCACTCCGACAGCCACTGCGGCCTCCACGACCGCTCGCGTCCCGTCGACATGGACGCGCTGGTAGGTCTGACGACCGATCTCGCGGTTGATGCCCGCGCAATGGGCGACGGCCTCGCAGCCCTCGAACGCGGCACGCAGCGCGGCGGCGTCCTGCACGTCGACGCCGTGACGCCGCGAGACGGAGACCACGTCATGGCCCGCCGCCCGCAGCCGCTCCACGAGGGCGCCGCCTACGAACCCGGATGCGCCGGTCACCGCGATCCTCATGACCACGCCTCCACGCCGGCCGCAGTCGCACGAGGTGCGGCCCCGCGAGCGTCGGGTGTGGCCGTACGGGCGTCGGGTGATGCCACGCGATCCCAGGGCACGAGCGCGAGCACCACCACCGCGGTCGCGTTGAGGATGCCGTGCGTGCGCACCATGAGGTCGATGTCCAGGAGACCCGGTGCCAGCACCAGCGAGGTCGGCCACGCGATGGCGAGGACCATGCCGATGGCGAGCGCCCCGACCGCCAGCCTCCCGGCGTTGGCCATCCAGCCCCGGTCACCCACCAGCGAGCGACCGATCAGCGCCGCGACGACGAGGCCGCCGGAGCCGACCATGACGGCACCCACCCACTGGAACGCGAACACGACCAGGAAGCCGAGCGCCGTCACCGCCGTCCCGACGACGATCGAACCGATGGCGAGCCAGGCGACGACCCCGGGCCGTCGAGCCGCCGCGAGCGCGGCGATGGCCACCAACCCGAACGCGGCCACGTGGAAGTGCACCGCGGTGAGCGTCATGATGACCGCCGACACCTGCGGCACGGGCGTGCCCGATCGATCGATGAGCAGCGAGACGGCGCCCACCGCGAGACCCCCGAGCGCGGCATCCGTCGCGAGCTGCGCCGCCGAGCCCGGTCGCAGGACCGATGGCATGCCCACGAGCGCGTCGCGGACGCCGGCGACCGCAAGACCGACGACCACCACGACCCAGGGCACCACCAGGCCAGCCGCGACCGGGCCACGCGGCAGGGCCATCGCCACGAGGAGGGGCAACGCGGCGATGAGCGCCCACCACGGGCCCGGATCGCGGGTGGTCCGGCGTCCCGCGATGGTCCGCTCCGGCAGACGTGCCAACAGCGCCGGCACGACGACGAGCGGCGCGACCAGCAGCACCCGCTCCTGCAGGGTCACCGGGAGCGCGAGGGCGGGCAGCCACGCGGCCACCCCCACGAGCCACCCCGGGACCGGTCGGACATCGGTGTGCATACTGGTTACCATCACGTAGCAAGTATCACCAGATACTCGCTACTGTCAAGTATCGTGTTTTTCGAGGACGCGGAGACGGGCACCGAAGAACAAGGACATCAGCGGATGACCACACCCAGCCAGGCCGAATCGATCCGACGCGAGTTCGCCCATGCGTGGGGTCGCATCGGCGCAGCGTGGGGTGTGGCGCCGTCGACCGCGTCGGTCCAGGGGTACCTCCTGCTGCACGGCGGCCCCCTGACCAGCTCGGAGCTGCAGGAAGCACTCGGTCTCAGCCACCGGGCCACACGCACGGCCATCGCCGAGTGCGAGCAGTGGGGGATCATCGAGCGCGCGCCGACCCCTCGTCGGGGTGGTGCCCGTGGCCCGGCAGGGACCGCGTGGCTGCCGGTGGGCGACCACTGGGAATGGTTCCGACGCGTGGCTGCCTCACGCATCGAGCGCGAGACGGATCCGGTGCTTCCCCTCCTGGACGCGTGCCTGGCGCAGGTCCGCTCGGTCCCCGCCACGGAACCGGGCATCGCGCCGCTGCGGGAGCGGGTGGAGAGCCTCGTCGACTTCACCCACCGGTTCGACCGGGCCGTCGAGGTCGTGGTACGTCTCGACAGCGGCGACATCCAGCGTCTGTTCGATGTGCTCGCGCGCATCCCGGACGTTCAGCTGGACGCGCTCCTGCGGATGGCCGCCGCGACCCCCGCGGACGACCTGGTCAGCGCGGCGGGTTTCCTGTCCGGCCTCTCGCCCCAGGGTCTCCGACGGCTCGTGGGCCTGGCGGGCCAGCCGGGTGTGGCGAAGGTGCTCGGCGTCACCCTTGGCCGCGGGCGGCGCTGACGCGCACGGCAGCCGTCCGGCCCGCGGCCGGATCAGGCGGTCTGGCCCTCCCACCACGCCTCGAACACATCGAAGCTGGGCGCGATGGGCTCCGGCAGGGGCGTCCCGTCCTCGAGCACATCGAGCGTCTTGAGGCCGTTGCCGGTGATGACCAGGACCACCTCGTCCCGGGCATCGACATGGCCCTCCGCCACGGCGCGCCGCAGCGCGGCGAGCGTCACGCCCCCGGCAGTCTCGGTCAGGATGCCCTCCGTGCGTGCCAGGAGATGGATCGCGTCGATGGTCTCCGCGTCGGACACACCCAGGATGGCACCCTCGCTCGTGCGCGCGACCTTGAGCGCGTATGGGCCGTCCGCGGGTGACCCGATGGCCAGCGAGCGGACCACGGTGTCGGGCCGCTCGACCGGCTCCACGACATCCGAGTGGGACTCGAACGCGGCGGCGATGGGGCCACAGCCGGTGGCCTGGCCGCCCACGAACCGGATGGGGGCCCGATCGACCAGGCCGACCTCGGCCAGCTCATCGAAGCCCTTGGCGAGCTTCGTGTAGAGCGATCCGGAGGCCAGCGGCGCGACCACCACGTCGGGCGTCCGCCAGCCCAGCTGCTGGGTGACCTCGTAGGCGATGGTCTTGGATCCCTCGGCATAGAAGGGGCGCAGATTGACGTTCACGACCGCCCAGCCCTCCAGCTCGTCGGTCAGCTCCAGGCACAGGCGGTTGACCGCGTCGTACGGGCCATCGACCCGCACGACGGTCGCGCCGAGGGCACGCGCCTGGGCCACCTTGGCCGGCTCGAGATCGGCGGGCACGAACACCACGGCCCGGAGCCCGTGCGCCGCCGCGGCCGATGCGACCGCGGGAGCGAGGTTGCCCGTGCTCGCGCAGGCGAGCGTCGTGAAGCCGAACTCGAGGGCGCGTGCCGTGGCCACGCCGACGACGCGGTCCTTGAACGAGAGGGTCGGGTTGCGCGAGTCGTCCTTGACCCACACGCGCTCGAGGCCGATGGCGGCAGCCAGCCGGGGCGCCGCGACGAGGGGCGAGCCACCGACACGAGCAGGGGTCGTGGGCAGGGTGTCGAGCGGCAGCAGCTCCGCGAAGCGCCACAGGTCGGCGGGGCGGGCGTCCAGCTCGGCGCGTGTCAGACGCGCGCGCAGGGCAGGAAGGTCATAGGTCGGCTCGAGGGGACCGAAGCAGCGGGGACACACGAACACGGGAGCGGTCGCCTGGGGTGTGCCGCAGCTGCGACACTGGAGACCCGAGAAGCCGGGCTGGAAGCCCGACCTCGACGCTGGAGGCGAGGAGCCTTCGCTGACGAACGGCTCGGGGCGGGTGGCGGTGATCTGGCTCATGTCGGCTGCTCCTGCTGCTCGATGCTCGAGCGGTACGTCCGCTCGGGCGGTACGGCGCATCCCTGCGCCTGGGAATCACGAAGGCCGCGACCTTCGTTCCGGTCGCGGCCCCCTCGGGATCAAGGCCTGGCTGGCGTCCGCCTGGGACGCGCTCCGCTCAGGCCCCATCGTCTCCCGACGGGGCCCGACGCATCGACATGCGGTCGAGGTGTGATGCCATGCGCCGCAGTGTAGCGGACTCGCGCACGGCCGGGATGGGTCATCCGTCCGGGGAGCGCCGGGACCCACCATGCGCCCACGACCGCACCTGCGCCATCGCCCGGGTGCATGATCGGGCGGGCTCGATCGTATACTCCGAACGTGGCAGCCCAGCCGTGGATGCATGACGAGCGTGGTCGCGCCGGCCGTGGTGCCAAGCGCGAGCGTCAGCTTGCGGTGCGGGACCTCATCGGTCGTCGGCCCGTGTCCAGCCAGCAGGAGCTGGTGGACCTGCTCGCCGACCGTGGCTTCGTGGTGACCCAGGCGACCGTGAGCCGCGACATCGCGGAGCTGGGGCTGGTCAAGGTCAGTCGAGCGGACCGCCACGTCTATGCCGCTCCCGAGGATCTCGCCCAGGGAACGGCCACCGACGCGACCCTCATCCGGATGCTGGGCGACCTGCCCGTGACGGTCCGACGGTCGGGGCTCACGCTGCTGCTCATCACGTCACCGGGCATGGCAAGCGCGTTGTCGCAGGCCATCGACGAGTCCACGCTCGAGGACCAGGAGGGCACGCTCGCGGGCGAGAACACGGTGCTCGTCCTGTTCGCGGACGAGGAGCGGCTCCAGCGCTGGCAGGCCACGGTGGAGCAGCTGCGGCCCGGCGCGCCACGCCGACGGACCTGAGACACATGGAACGGAGGACGGATGCCCAGCACCCCTGACGGGTCCCTCAAGATCCTCGTGGTGGATGACGAGCCGGCCATGGTCGGCGCGCTTGGCGCGCTGCTCGGCCAGGCTGGGCATCGCATCGTGGCCGCGTACGACGGCGACGAGGCGCTGCGCCGCTTCCACGAGGATGAACCGGACCTGGTGCTGCTCGATCTCGCGATGCCGGGGCTCGATGGCGCCACGGTCTGCCAGCGGATCCGCGAGGGCAGCGACGTGCCCATCGTGGTCGTGTCCGGCGAGCGGGACCGGGCGGCGACCGTGGAGCTGCTGGACCTGGGCGCGGACGACTACATCCGCAAGCCGTTCCGGGCCGACGAGCTGCTCGCCCGGGTCCGCGCGGTCGCCCGACGGACGGCGAGCACGCCCCGGACGCGGCCCGCCGCGGACGCTCGCCCCGTCCCCGCGACGGGTTGGGAGCTCGACCGACGCCGACACGAGATCCGCTGGCAGGGGACGCCGGTGCCCGCCACGGTGACCGAGTTCCGGCTGCTGCGCGAGCTGGTCGGCCGTCTGGGCGAGGTGGTGTCGCACGACGACCTGCTCAAGGCCGGCTGGCCCGACGTGCCCGATCCCGATCCGCTGTGGCTCAAGCCCCATCTGGCGCGGCTGCGCGAGAAGCTGGTCCACGCCGGCGCGCCCATCCCGGTCGCCGTGCGGGGCGTGGGCTACATCCTCGAGGAGTCGCCGGCCACCTGACCGGCCACCTGACGGGATCGCGCGTGCGTCCCCGGCCAGCCAGCACGGCCGGCACGGGGACGACGGGTGGCGCGGCCGCGGAGCGTCCTCGCGTGGCCGGAGCGTCCTCGCGGGCCCGGGCGCCGTCGGCGCCCCACATTCGTCACCGATCCCGTAACCGAAGTGCGCCCGAAGGTCCACCGCGTCGGCGCTGACCCCACGCCGCCGCCCTCCTAGCCTCTGGCGATCGCACGGGCCCGGTGTGTTAGCCCTTCTGACGCCCGGCGAGGAGGAGGTGCGCTCGCATGAATAGTGGAGATACCGCGTGGCTGCTGATCTCGGCGGCCCTCGTGATGCTCATGTTGCCAGGGCTTGCCCTGTTCTACGGCGGTCTGGTGCGCCGCAAGAACGTGCTGTCGACGATCATGCACAGCTTCTTCGGGCTGGCGCTGGTCACCATCGTGTGGGTCGTGGTCGGCTTCAGCCTCGCGTTCTCACCGGGCGGCATCGAGGTGCCGTTCCTCGGTGGGACCATCGTGGGTGGTCTCGACTTCACGCTGTTCAACGGGGTGGGCATGGAGCCCAGCGACACGTACGCGAGCACCATCCCGTTCGTGCTGTTCGCGGGCTTCCAGCTGATGTTCGCGGCCATCACGCCCGCGCTCATCACGGGCGCCTTCGCCGAGCGCAAGAAGTTCGCGGCGTTCGTGACCTTCACCATCCTGTGGTCGCTGTTCATCTACTCGCCGCTCGCCAACATGGTCTGGTCGGCCAATGGTTGGCTCGCCAATCTGGGCGCCCTCGACTATGCCGGCGGCACCGTGGTCCACATCTCGTCGGGCGTGTCCGCCCTGGTCGCCGCGCTCATGATCGGCTCGCGCCGCAAGAACGGCGAGAAGATGGATCCGCATGACGTGCCCATGACGGTCTTGGGCGCGGGCCTGCTGTGG
>CAZYTQ010000033.1:8523-26254 GCA_964650135.1 uncultured Anaerolineaceae bacterium
GGCTGGTTCGGCTTCAACGCAGGTTCGGCCGTGGCCGCTGACGGTCGTGCGGCCATGGCCTTCGTGGTCACCACCATCGCTGCCGCAGGCGGCATGATCAGCTGGGTCGGCGTCCAGTATGCCCGCACCAAGAAGGTCTCCGTGGTCGGTGCCGCCGCTGGCGCCGTGGCAGGCCTCGTGGCCATCACCCCCGCGTCCGGCTTCGTGGGCGTCGGCGGCTCCCTGGTCATCGGCCTCGTGGTCGGTGGCCTGTCCTACCTGGCAGCCGGCCTCCTGCGGGAGCGGCTGCATGTCGACGACGCGCTCGACGTGTTCGCGGTCCACGGTGTGGGCGGCATGTGGGGCGCCATCGCGACGGGTATCTTCGCGGTCGCCGCGGTCGGCGGCGAGGGCGTCAATGGCCTCATCGAGGGCAACGCGCAGCAGCTCGTCAACCAGCTCATCGCCGTGGCGTTCACGGTGGCGTTCGCCGCCATCGGCACGTTCGTCATCATGACCGTCATCAACCTGGTCTTCGGGGCCCGCGTGCCCGAGGAGCAGGAGGAGATCGGGCTCGATCTCTCCGTGCACGGGGAGGCGGCCTACCAGGTCTAGCGCATCGGGATGGTCGATCACGACCAGCGCCCCGGGTCCGAGGAGGGCCCGGGGCGTTCCCGTTCCCGTTCCCGTTCCCGTTCCCGTGTCGTCGTGGCGCGGCAGCGCACCGCGGGCGCGACCCCCGACTCCGAGCCCGAGCCCCGAGCCCTCCATCGATGCACCGGGCCACGCGTCCGCAACCATCTCGCAACCGATTCGCCACCTGCTGGTCGCCTGTGCCCCGACCATCGACAGGCGTACCCTCGGCCTCCCCTGCCGGATCGGGCGCCGTGCCCATCCGCGCTGTCGGCCCCAGCGGCCGACCTTCGGAGCGAGGACGCGAGCGACCGACATGATCACCGACTGGCTGCCTGCCCCTGACGCCCGGGGTCCCGTCACCTGTGGCCGCTGTGGATGTCGCCTGGAGCTGATGGCACCGGAGACATGGCGTCACTTCGCTTCCGATCGGCCCGACCAGGACGCGCGTGGCTGTCGACCCGCCTGCGTGGGCCAGGAGCACGATCGATTCGGCCATGTGATCGGGGCCGCGGTCCCCCACTGATCGACGGCCGAGCGCGGTGCCGGCGTGGGCGCGATGCCGCGCACGGGGGCGGGCCGAGGTGTCGGCGGCGAGGGCGGTCGGCCGCAGGCGGAGCGGAGCGCCGACCGAGCGCCGACGCCCCGGCTCGCCCTAGACGCCCGGATCGGGCCGCGTCTGCCGAAGCGTGAGCACGAACTGCGAGCCCGCCGGCTCGCGGTCCTCGACGACCAGGTCACCCGACATCGAGCGCGCCAGGTGACGGGCCGCGAACAGGCCGATGCCCGCGCCCCGCGGTGAGTCGTCGAGACGCACGAACGGCTCGAAGATCCGCTCGTGCCATTCGCGTGGGATGCCAGGGCCATCGTCCGTCACGGCCACGTGGGCGAACCCGTCCCACTGCCAGCCATAGATGTCGATCGCGCCACCCACGGGCGCGTACTTGGAGGCGTTCTCGAGCATGTAGCCCAGGAGCCGGCGGAGCATCTCATCGGAGCCCCAGGCCATCAGGGGCTCGTCCCGGAAGGTCGTCTCCAGCGTGTGTCGGCGGAGCATCGGTGACAGGATGCGTGCCTCCTCCTGGACCAGTCCCGCGAGATCGAGACGGGCCAGCTCCACCCGCGCGTTGGGGAAGACCCGGAGGCTGTCGAGGATGGAATCCACCGTCCGGTCGAGCCGATCCACCTGGGTCAGCGCCTCCGATTCCCAGACGGCCGCATCCGGCTGCTCGGTCGCCTGGACCCGTCCGCCCAGCAGCTCCACGTAGGCGCGCACCACGGCCAGCGGGGTCCGCAACGCGTGGGTCACGACCGCGATGAGGTTGGCGCGCGCCTCGTCGATGGCTCGCAGCGCCTCGACCTGGGCGACCGCCTCCTGCTGCAGCCGGTGCTTCTCGACGGTCCCCGCGAGCAGACCCGCCAGCGCCTCGAGGAACCCCACGTCCGCAGGACCGAAGTCGCGCCGCTCGATGGTCTGGACATTGAGCACGCCCACCACGTCGTCGCCCCACAGCAGGGGCACCGAGCACATCGAGGTGTAGCGTGCCTGGTCCACCTCGCGGATCCAGGCGAAACGCGGGTCGACGTTGACGTCCCCGCTCGTGACCGGTGACCGCTGGCGGGCCGCGAGACCCGTCAGGCCCTCCCCCATGGCCAGCCACGCCCGACCCACGGCCTCCTGGTCCAGACCGTCGGTGGCCGCGAGCGTGAGACCGCTCCGGTCGCGGTCCATGAGGTACAGCGAGCAGACATCCGCCCTGGCAGCCGCGCGTGCCCGGTCGAGGATGGTGCCCATGAGCTCCTGGAACGTACGCGCGGACGCCGCGAGACGGGCCACGTCCGCGAGGAACGTCAGCTCCTCCAGACGGCGCGCGGTCTCGGCGGCAGGCAGGGTCGGTGGGTCGATGCGTGAGGGGGTCTCGGGCACGTGCCGATGTTGCGGCCGGACCCGTGGAATGGTCAAACGGTCAGCGAGGGGCGTCCGTCAGGTGCCTGTCCCCGGACCCGGGGACCGGGTGAAGATCGACCGCGGTGCCGCGTACGGTCGACCACCCCGACCCCGGACACCCTGGGCGATGGCCTCCGCCTCGCGCATGCTCACACCGAAGCGCGTGAGCGCGTAGCGCGTCATCTGGACCGCCACCTCCAGCTCCCCCAGCACCGGCTGGATGTCGCCGCCGTGGGCCACGAAGGCATCGCGCTCAGGCTCGCTGTGGGTGCGTACCACGATGGCCACGCGCGGCGCCAGCTCGCGTGCCCGGTCCACGATGAGTCCCGCCGCGTGGCCGTCCGAGATGGCCACGACCAGGACGCGTGCCGAGTCCAATCGGGCGTGGCTCAGCAGGTCCGGGTTGGAGGCGTCCCCGAAGAGCGCCGGGATGCCGGCCTTGCGCAGGCGCTCGATCTCGTGACGGTCCTCCGCGAGGACGACGTAGGTGAAGCCACGTCGCTCCAGGGCGGAGGTGATGAGCCGCCCGACACGCCCATGACCGACCACGATGGCGTGGTTGCGCAGCATGTCCTCGACGTGGGTGCGGTCGAGGCGCACCAGCTCGCCCGCCCGCCGCTCCGTGAGCCGGCGGACCCAAGGCTGCGTCACCGCCCAGCGACTCAGCGGGTCCACGGCACGGAACAGCACGGCGTTGAGCGCGATGGACACCAGGGCGGCACCCACCACCAGCTGGAGCGCGTCGTCGGGCACGATGCCCAGGACGGCAGCCAGGCCGATGACGATGAACGAGAACTCGCCCATCTGGGCGAGGCCCACGCCCAGGGTGGTGCCGACACGGGCGGAGTAGCCCAGCAGCGCCACGATGAGCCACGCCGCGATGGCGTTGCCGATGACGATGACGGCCGTCATCGCGAGCACCGGCAGCGGGTTCGCCAGGAGCCACGCGGGATCGACCAGCATGCCCACCGACACGAAGAACAGGACCACGAAGGCGTCGCGCAGCGGCAACGCGTCGGCGGCCGCCTGGTGGCTCGTGTCCGAGGCGCTCACGAGCGCACCGGCGAGGAACGCGCCCAGGGCGAGCGGCACCCCGAACAGCGCCGACGAGGCGTAGGCGATACCCAGCGCCACCGTCAGGACGCTCAGCGTGAACAGCTCGCGTGACTGCTCCCGCGCGACGAGGTCCAGCAGCCAGGGGACGAGCCGCCGGCCCACGATGAGCATGAGGGCCCCGAACGCGAGCGCCCGCAGGAGCGCCCACGTGAGCTCGCCCAGGGGTCCGAGCGTGCCCAGCACCCAGGGCGCTGCGCCATCCCCGTTGGGATGGCCGGTGATCAGTGGCGCCAGGCTGGGCAACAGCACCAGGACGGCCACCGCGAACAGGTCCTGCATCACGAGCCAGCCCACCGCGATGCGGCCCTGGAGGGAGTCCAGCTCGCCACGCTCGATGAGCGCCCGCAGCAGCACCACGGTGCTCGCCACGGATGCGGCGATACCCAGGATCACGGCACCCGCGAGCGTCCAGCCCAGACCCAGCCCGAGGATGGTGCCCAGCACCGTGGCCACGCCGATCTGGCCCAGCGCGCCCGGCACCGCGACCGGCGCCACGGCCGCCAGGTCCGCGATGGAGAAGTGGATGCCCACCCCGAACATCAGCAGGATCACGCCGATCTCGGCCAGCTCGCTCGCGGTGGCGCCATCCGCCACATAGCCCACCGTGTTGGGACCGATGAGCACCCCTGCGACGAGGTAGCCGATGATCATCGGCGCGCCCACCCGGCGCGCGATCAGGCCGCACAGGAACGCCAGGGAGAGACCGACCGCGATGGTCGAGATGAGGACCTGCTCGTGGTCCAGGTGGTATGCCTCCGGTGCTCAGTCGTCGGATCGGGATGGCGAACGTGTGAACGTCGAGCCCGCCGGAGCCCAGGGTCGCCCACCTCGACCCCGCAGACCCTGGGCGATGGCCTCCGCCTCACGCATGCTGACACCGAACCGCGTGAGCGCATAGCGGGTCACCTGGACAGCGACCTCCAGCTCCCCCAGGACCGCCTGGATGTCGCCACCCATGGCCACCAGCTGGTCCCGCTCGTGCTCGCTGTGGGTCCGCACCACGACCGAGGCACGCGGCACCAGCTGTCGGGCGCGATCGACGATGAGTCGGGCGGCGTGGGAATCGCTGATGGCCACGATGAGGACCCGTGCCTCCGCCAGGTGGGCATGCGCCAGCAGCTCGGGGTTGGAGGCGTCCCCGAAGAGCGTCGGCGTGCCCCGCGCCCGGAGACGTGCCGTCTCGTGGCGGTCGTCCGTGATGACCACGTAGGAGAACCCCCGACGATCGAGCGCCGAGGTCACCAGGCGACCCACCCGTCCGTGGCCACACACGATGGCGTGGTTGCGCAACCCTTCCTCGGGATGCGACCGGTCCAGCGTCGCGACATCACGGTCGGAGCGATGGCCGAGACGCTCGAGCAGAGGCACACTCTCGGCCCAGCGGGTCAGCGGATCCACCAGCCGGAACATGAGCGGGTTGAGGGTGATGGAGATGAGCGCGGCGGCGACCACCACCTGGAGCGCGTCATCGGGCACGAGCCGCAGGACGACGCCCATGGTCACCAGGATGAACGTGAACTCGCCCACCTGGGAGAGCGCGGACGCGACCGTGATGCCGATGCGCGAGGGATAGCCCAGACCCAGCACCACGCCGTACGCGGCCACGAACTTGACCCCCACGACGACCGCCGTCACGAGGATCACCGGCAGCGGGTTGGCGATGATCCAGCCGGGGTCGACGAGCATGCCCACGGACACGAAGAACAGCACCGAGAACGTGTCCCGGAGCGGCTGGGCCTCCGCGGTGGCCTGGTGGCTCAGGTCCGATTCGCTGACCACGGCGCCAGCGAGGAAGCCACCCAGCGCCAGCGACACCCCGAACACCTCGTAGCCCACGTATGACACACCGAGCGCCAGGGCCACCACCGCGAGCACGAACATCTCGCGGGAGTGCTCGCGGGCCACCAGGTCGAGGACGCGGGGCACGAGCCGCGTGCCCACCACCAGCATGATGGCCGCGAAGATCCCGGCGCTGATGAGCGCGACGGCCAGGTCCTGCAGCGCCCCCACGGCCGAGCCGCCCTCGCCCAGGAGCAGTGGTGCCGCGCTCGGCAGCAGCACCAGGATGACGACCGTGAACAGGTCCTCCACGATGAGCCAGCCCACGGCGACCCGCCCCTGGACCGAGTCCAGCTCGCCCCGCTCGATGAGCGCCCGCAGCAGCACCACCGTGCTCGCGACCGAGATGGCAAGGCCCAGGACGAGGCCCCCCACGACCCCCCAGCCGAGCAGGATGCCCACACCGATGCCCACGATGGTGGTGATGAGGCTCTGCCCGATGGCGCCCGGGATGGCCACACCCCGCACCGCGAGCAGGTCCCTGATGGAGAAGTGGATGCCCGTGCCGAACATGAGCAGCACCACGCCCAGCTCGGCCAGCTCCTGGGCGATGGCCACATCCGCGACGTAGCCCACGGTGTACGGCCCGATGAGGACACCCGCCGTGAGATAGCCGATGAGCGCCGGGAGCCGCAACCGGCGCGCCAGCATGCCGAGCACGAACGCCAGCGACAGGCCGACAGCGATGGTGGCGATGACGACTGGCGTGTGGTGGTCCACGAACGAGGCTCCGGGTGGGGCGGGGATCGGCTCCTGCGGTGGGATGCGGTCGCTGGACAGCGACGATATCATACCCAGCAGTATGGATACCGAGCAGCCACTGCGGCCGGGTCGCAGCGGACGCCCTCGCAGCCGCGCCACGGACCTGGCGATCCTCAACGCGACCATCGAGCTCATCACCGACAGCGGCATCCATGCCGTGAGCCTCGACGAGGTCGCGGCTCGGGCGCACGCGGGCAAGGACACGATCTATCGGCGCTGGGCGCACAAGGACGAGCTCATGGAGGCGGCGCTCGGTCACGCCCTCGAGCCGAGTCCGCCGGTGATCGCCAGCCATGATCCCCACGCGGAGCTCCAGGACCATCTCGACGCGCTGCGGTATGCCCTCTCGCGGCCCCCCCTCGGGGCCGTGCTGCGGGAGGCGATCGCGGAGGCGCCTCGAGATCCACTCGTGGCGGCCAGCCTCGACCGGTTCCGGATGGGTCATGAGGCGGCCATCGCGAACCTCGTCGCGCGGTGCCTCGCCGCCGGCGAGGCTGGGCGCGACGACGACCGGACGCCACCGGATGGTCGGTCCATGGAGCGCGCACGGACGCTCGCGGCGCTCTTCCTGGGCACCCTCGTGGGCGACCGGCTCGTGCCCGGCGTGGCCACGGACCCCAGGGGGGAGATCCTGCCGCCGTGGCTCGTGGCCACCCTGGTGGAGGGCGCACGGGGTCCGCGCTGAGGGCGGCGTAACCCATCCGCAACCGTGTCAGAACCTTGGCGGTGCTGAACGGGCCGTCACTGGAGCGTACGGTCGGTGTCCATCCCGAGCACGATCGGGGTCCGGAGGGGCCGGATCCCGTCGGGTCGCTGTCCCCGCGAGGTCCTGACGATGCCCTTCGATCCCGCCTACCCGCTGTACGATCCGCGCTTCGAGCATGACGCCTGTGGCGTCGGCTTCGTGGCGGACGCAGCAGGCACCGGCCGGGACCAGGTGCTGCCGCTGGCCCTGGCGGGCCTGGGCGCGCTGGGTCATCGAGGTGCGTTCGGGGCCGATGGCGCGTCCAGCGATGGCGCGGGCATCCTGGTGCCGCTCGACCCATCGGTCCGGACCCTCCTGGCCCCGGGTGTGGGGGGCGAGTTCGGTGTCGTGATGCTGTTCCTGCCCGTCGAGCCCACCGCCCAGGCGCAGGCCCGTGACGCGGTGGCGGTGGCCGTGGAGGCGGAGGGCCTGCGTCTCGATCGCTGGCGCGAGGTGCCCGTGGACCCGGACGCGCTGGGCCGTGACGCCCGGGCGAGCCTGCCGGCGGTGGCCCAGGCCATCGTGACGGCCCCGTCGGGGACCCCCCGGACGGAGCTCGACCGGCGGCTGCTGCTCATGCGCCAGCGCGTCGGGATCGCGTGCCGGGAGCTGGGGCTCGATGGCGTCGCGGTCGTCTCGTCGTCCTCACGGACCATCGTCTACAAGGGTCTCGTGGCCGGTCCGGCGCTGGGCGCCCTGTTCCCGGACCTCACGGCAGGTCTCGCGGTCAGCCACGCGGTGTTCCACCAGCGATACGCGACCAACACCCACCCCACCTGGGGGCTCGCGCAGCCCTTCCGGATGATCGCCCACAACGGCGAGATCAACACGGTGCGGGGCAACCGGGAGCAGGTCCGCGGCCGGCGTGCGCGGCTCGGTGGCAAGATCGGGGACCGCCTCGCGGCGCTGGGGCCGATCCTCGACCCGGGCGCATCCGACTCGATGTCGCTCGACGAGGTGCTCGACCTGCTCGTGGCCTCCGGCTGGCGCATGGACGCGGCCCTGCTCGTCGCCATCCCCGACGCCCAGGGACTGCGCTCGGACGTGGTGCCCGAGCTGGACGCGCTGCGTCGCCGCGCGGCAGGCCTCATGGCGCCCTGGGACGGCCCCGCGGCTCTGTGCTTCAGCGACGGCGTGCGGGTCGGCGCCCTGCTCGACCGCAACGGCCTGCGACCGCTCTCCGTGACCGTCACGGGCAGCGGCATCGTGGCCGCCGCGTCGGAGGCGGGTGCCATCCCCCTGGATGCCGCGGACATCGTGGAACAGCGACGGCTGGGGCCCGGTGAGATGTTCATCGTGGACGTGGAGCGCAACGTCATCCGTCACGACCACGAGGCGCGCGAGGATGCGGCACGCTCCATGGTGCGTGCCGAGAGCCGACGCCAGGTCGCCAGCCTGCCGGACGCGCAGCCGGGTCCCGTGGACCTGCCGGTCATCGCCCCGACCGGCCAGACCTCGCTGGGTGCCCGCTGGATCGCGGGCCTCGACGCCGAGCGCCAGCGGCTGGACATCAAGACCATGGCCCTCGAGGCGCACGAGCCGCTGTGGTCGATGGGCGATGACACACCCATCCCGGGCACGAGCCACATGGACCGGCCGGTCGCCGACCACCTCCGCCAGAGCTTCGCGCAGGTGACCAACCCGGCCATCGACCCGGAGCGCGAGCGCATCGTCATGGACCTGACGGTCGACCTCGGCCGACGCGCACCGCTCCTGGCTCCCCTGCCGCCGCACGGCCGCACGCTGCGGCTCCCCTCCCCGTTCGTGGCCGACCTCGCCTCGCTCCAGCACATGTTCGTGGGCGGCCGCTCGGGCAACGGCGACGGTCGGCGACGACGCGTGCGCACGCTCGACACGAGCTGGGACCCGGCGCTCGGCGCGGGAGGGCTCGCAGCCGCCGTGGAGCGCCTCGGCGCCGAGGCCGCGGCCGCCGCCCGGGACGGCATCGAGCTGGTCATCCTGAGCGACCGCCGCTATGTCTCGGACGGTCGGCTGCCGGTCGGCGCGGTGCTCGCCGCGGGTGGTGCCAACGCCGCGCTCACGGACGCGGGTCTGCGCGGGCAGACGGACATCGTGGTCGATGGCGCGGACATCCTGGATGTCCACACGGCGGCCATGACCCTCGCGAGCGGCGCCAGCGCGGTCGTGCCCTGGCTCGCCGTGGAGCTCGCAGCCGAGCTCGCGGGCACCCGCGGTGCGGAGGACGTGACGCCGGAGGCGGCCATCGTCAACCTGCTGCGCGCCTTCGAGGCAGGCCTGCGCAAGGTGCTCGCGCGGATGGGCATCAGCACCGCGGCGTCGTACCTGGGTGGCCAGCTGTTCGAGGTCCTCGAGCTCCACCCCGAGGTGACCAGCCGGTGCTTCCCCGCCGCGCCCTCGTGGCCCGGCACGATCGGCTTCGAGGCCATCGCCGAGCGGCAGCTCCGCCGGCTCGCGTCGGCGCCAATGGCCGCGCCCGGCGTCAGGCTCCACGACCCGGGGTGGGCACGTTTCCGCTCCGACGGGGAGCGGCACATGTACGCGCCGCCCATCGTCAAGGCGGTCCAGGACCTCGCCGCGCGCGGGCCGCAGGACCAGGGCGCGCTACCCGACTACCTGACCGCGCTGCGCCGGGATCCGGCCACGGTGCGCGACCAGCTGGAGCTGGTGCAGGCAGACCAGCCACGCCACCTGTCCGAGGTCGAGGACGCCTCACGCATCCTGCGACGCTTCGTGGGTGCCGCGATGAGCCTCGGCGCCCTGAGCCCCGAGGCACACCAGGCGCTGACCATCGGTCTCCGGCGGCTGGGCATGGCGCCCAACAGCGGCGAGGGTGGCGAGGACCCGGCGTGGTATGACGACCATGGCGGCATCCGGCATGACGCGGCCATCAAGCAGGTCGCGTCGGCCCGGTTCGGTGTCACGGCGCAGTACCTCGCACGTGCCGAGCAGCTGGAGATCAAGATCTCGCAGGGCTCCAAGCCGGGCGAAGGCGGCCAGCTGCCGTCGAAGAAGGTCACGCCGCTCATCGCGCGGCTGCGACGCGCCCAGACGGGCATCTCGCTCATCAGCCCACCGCCCCACCATGACATCTACTCCATCGAGGATCTGGCTCAGCTCATCGCGGACCTGCGCTCGATCAACCCGGGCGCACGCATCGGCGTCAAGCTGGTGGCAGCGCTGGGCATCGGCACCATCGCGGCGGGTGTCGCCAAGGCGGGCGCGGACTACATCCAGGTGAGCGGCCACGTGGGTGGCACGGGCGCCAGCCCGCTCTCATCCATCAAGCACGTGGGCATCCCCTGGGAGCTTGGCCTCGCCGAGGTCCACCAGGTCCTGATGCGCAACGACCTGCGGGACCGCGTGGCGTTGCGCACGGACGGCGGGCTCCAGACGGGCCGCGACGTGGTCATCGCCGCGCTGCTGGGTGCCGAGGAGTTCGGCTTCGGCACGGCGGCGCTCGTGGCCATCGGCTGCGACATGGCCCGCCAGTGCCACCTGGACACATGCCCCACGGGTATCGCCACGCAGCGAGAGGACCTCCGGGCCAAGTTCACGGGGACGCCCGAGGACGTGGTGCGCTACTTCACGGCGGTCGCCGAGGACGTCCGGTCGGTGCTCTCGCGACTGGGCCGGTCCAGCCTCGCCGAGGTCGTGGGCGATGTCACCCTCCTGCGAGCGGGTCGCGAGGAGTCCCGGACGCTCGACCTCGAGCGGCTGCTGGGCGCTCCGGTCTGGGGCGCCGACGGGACACGCCGGGAGGACCCAGCGCATGCCCGTCTCGAGGTGGTGCGCGAGCCGGCCTCACCGGTCGAGTCACGTCTCTCGGCGTCGTATGTCCACCTGCCCGCTGTCGGTCGCGACGCGGCGGTCACCACGCTGGAGCATCCGGTGGGCGAGCACGATCCCGATCCGCTGGGCATCGCCGCGACCATCTCGACCGCCGAACGCTCGTTCGGTGCCCACACCTCGGGCCTCATCCAGCGGGAGCAGATCAGGCGTCCGGTGCGCTGGCGTCTCGCCGGCTCCGCCGGTCAGAGCTTCGGTGCGTTCTCGGACGAGCGGGTGACCCTCGAGCTGGTCGGACAGGCCAACGACTACGTGGGCAAGGGTCTCTCCGGCGGCCACGTGGTGGTGCGACCGCCGGATGCCCTCCTCGAGCGCGCCGCGGACCTCGCGATCGCGGGCAATGCCTGCCTGTATGGCGCCACGGGTGGTCGGCTCCACCTCGTGGGCCGCGCGGGCATCCGGTTCGCGGTCCGCAACAGCGGCGCCGAGGCCGTGGTCGAAGGCGTGGGCGCCCACGGCTGCGAGTACATGACCGGCGGCGTGGTCGTGATCCTGGGTCCGGCAGGGCCGAACCTGGGCGCGGGCATGACCGGTGGCCGGGCCTACCTCTGGGATCCGGATGGCACGGCCATCGCGGGCGCCGACGCAGGGTCGGTCCGCTGGACACGGCTCCGGACGGTGGTGGGTGGTCGCGCCGATGGGGCGGAGCGCGCCGCGGAGCTCCGCCGGCTCCTGGAGGCCCAGCGTGACGCGGGGTCCGTGCTCGCCAGATCGATCCGCACGCGGCCTGCCCAGCTGGGCGACGCCATGTGGCTGGTCGAGCCGGTCGGCATGATCACCGCCATCACCGAGGAGACGGCCGAGGGCGCCGGGCCGGCAGCTGCCGTCGACGGCGCAGGGGTGATCGCGGGTCGCTGAGGGGCCCCGGGCTTCCGGGGCCCCGGGCTTCCGGGAGCCCGCTCCGGGAGCACCCGGCCATGTGCATGGCTGCGGGTATGCTGTCACGCGCGGCTGCGGGTCATCGGAGGGCCTGCCGACCGACCATCGTCGACAGTGAGGGACCTGATGCGCTTCGTGGGCTGGCTCGCCATGATCCTGGGGGTCGTGGGCATCGTCGTGTGCCTGGGCATCGCGGTGGGTGTCTGGATGGTCCGGCCCGCGGTGGACGATGCCGTCGACCAGGTCGTCGCGGTCGCAGCTGACGGGATGGAACAGGTGGACGAGGTCGCCGATTCGGTACGCACCTCGCTCGACCAGGTGAGCACCTCGCTCGAGAGCATCGCGACCCAGGCGGACGCCATCGCCGCAGCCCCGACCGTCGACCCGATCGTGGCCGCCGCGTTGCAGACGGCACTCCAGCGACTCGAGGAGGGCCCCGTGGGCGACGTGGCGTCCCAGGCGGCCCTGCTACGTCAGCGGGTGACCACGCTCTCCACCACCGTCCAGCGGCTGGACGATGCGCTGCCGTTCGTGAGCCTGCCGGGCGTGGTGACGGGCGCCGTGGATGACCTGGATGCCCGCCTGGCACCCCTCGACCAGGCGGTGGCGCGGATCCGACAGGCCGGTTCGGCCCCGGCCATCAGCACCGAGCAGGCGGCCGCCATCGGTGCCGCCGCCACGGGCGCGGCTGCCCAGGTGGATGACATCACGGAGAGCCTGGGCAGCGTCCACCTCCAGGTCGAGGAGATCCATGCCCAGGTCGCGTCCGCGGGTGAGCAGGTCCAGGGCATGATCGGCACGGTCGCCATCCTCATCTCGATCGTGGCCATCTGGGTCGGGCTGCTCCACCTGCTGCTCGTCGCCCAGGGTCGTCGCTGGGCGCGGAGCGAGTAGGGGCCCAGGTCACTGGCCGCCGAGGCGCGATCAGGATGGGCGCGCGCCTCGCCCGTTCGACCCTGCTGCTGACGGTCGCCGCCCTGCTGAGCGCCCTGGCCCTGACGGCCCCGGCCGACGCGGCGCCCGGCGACGGTGGTCGGCCGTGGGTCATGGTCGATCGCGACGGCCGAGCCGCACCCGGCGACTGTGATGCCCGTACCAGGTCCTATCGGCGCATCCAGGATGCGCTCGATGCCGCGCGCGACGGGGAGCGCATCGCGGTGTGTCCCGGTCGCTATCCCGAAGCGCTGCATATCGACGGCCGGGCCCGTGACGTCTACCTCGCCTCGGAGGACTCCTTCCGCGCGGTCCTCACACCGCCCGCCGGGGATCGGTTGCCCGGGGTGGACATCGCCGGTGCCGACGGCTTCGAGATCCGCGGCTTCCGGCTGCGCATGGGAGGTCGGATCGGACCGGTCACCGTGGGACCGGTCACCGTGCCCGGCACGCGCGTGTGCTCACCGGCCCCCATCGCCATCCGGGTGCGGGATGCCACGAACGCCATCGTCCGGGGCGTGCGCATCGGGGAGATCGGCGCGTGCGGCTATCGCACGGGGATCGACATCGAGCGCTCGCGGGCCAGGGTCTCCGCCAACGTCGTGGCGGATTTCCTGTCCAGGGGCATCGTCGTCCGTGACGGCTCCCACGCGGATCTGGAGGCCACGGACATCCGCTTCCTGCATGCCGACCTCGTGGACCACCTGCCGGGCGGCGGGCTCGACCCGGCGGCCACGGGTCTCGTCATCGAGGGTGCCGACAGCGCGCGCATCCGGACCATCACGGTCTTCTCCAAGGTCCCCGCCCGCGACGAGGAGCTGCCACCGCTGCTCATGGAGGGCATCACCATCCGGGATGTCGCGGGGCCTGTCGTCATCCGCGGCGACACCGTGATCCGACGCACCGGGGAGTCGGGCATCCGGGTCGAGCGATCGGACCAGGTGACGATCCTCAACATGCTCGTCGAGCGCACCTTCGGCGTGGCCTATCGGCTGGACGACCTGAGCGGCGCCCGGATCACGGGCAGCGACGCGAGACGCAGCACGGCCGGGTTCCGCCTTGGCCAAGGGACGCGCGATGTCACGCTACGCCAGGTGCGCGGCATCCGCAACGAGGTCGTGGACTGTGTGGACCTGTCGCTGGGCGACGGCACGGCCGGCACGGCCAACTCGTGGCGACGGGCGTCAGGTCGCGCGAGCGTCCCGACCGGCCTGTGCACGCCCGCCTCGGACTGACCCGACCGCCCAGGCGTTGGCCAACGGCCCGTGCTGGCCAACGACCCGTGTCGACCGCCGGTCCACGGCGGTCCCCACCGCCCCGGCGGACGACGCCACGGATCAGTCACCCTCCTCGAAGGAGCGGCGCCGCCACAGTGGGACGACGAACCAGAACCACGTGAACCACAGGCCCGTGCCCCCCGCGAGGACGAGCGCCGGCACGTCACCGAGCACGATGTCGATGACCAGCGCCACGGCGAGCGTGACCCCGACCGCGATGAGTGCCATGCCCCCGATGAGCAGCCCGTTCGCCCAGCGGATCATGCCCTCCTTCATGGGACGTCGGAAGTTGAGCCGGTGATACGACGATGGTGCGATGAGCAGCGCGATGGCGGCGGCGCTCGTCATGAGCGCCCCGGCATACAGGTCCCGCTGCAGCTCCGTGAGCTCCGCGAAGGTGGCCTGGAACGGCAGGACGAGCAGGAACGCGAACAGCACCTGGGCCCCGGGCAGCGCCACGCGGACCTCGTTGAGCAGCTCGATGAGCTCCCGGTCGAGTCGTTGCTTGGGCGACTCGGCAGGATCCAGCTCCTCACCCGGGTGACGCTCGTCGGGAGTCCTCGACCCCACCCGCGACGTCCCGGCGTCGGCCATCAGCCCATCACCCCGCCCACGAGGTTCGGTGCCAGCCAGCGCTCCGCCTCCGGCACGCTCCAGCCCTTGCGCAGGGCATATTCCTCCAGCTGGTCCCGGTCGATGCGGCCGAGGCCGAAGTAGTGCGCCTCCGGGTGCCACAGATAGAAGCCGCTGACCGAGGCACCGGGCAGCATCGCCATCGACTCGGTGAGCGTGATCCCCGCGGCACGCTCCGCATCCAGCAGCTGGAAGATGGTCGCCTTCTCGGTATGGTCCGGACAGGCCGGGTAGCCGGGCGCGGGGCGGATCCCCTGGTAGCGCTCCGCGATGAGCGAGTGGTTGTCGAGCGCCTCGTCGGGGGCATACCCCCACAGCTCGCGGCGCACCAGCTTGTGGAGCCGCTCGGCGAACGCCTCCGCGAGGCGGTCCGCAAGGGCTGCGGCCATGATCGAGGCGTAGTCGTCGTGCTCCGCGACCGCTGCCGCCCGCAGCTCCTCGAGACCGATACCCGCGGTGACCGCGAACATGCCGATGTGGTCCGGCACCCCGGTCGCGAGTGGCGCCACGAAGTCCGACAGGGCGAGGTCCGGTCGGTCACCGGTCTTGGCGAACTGCTGTCGCAGCGTGTGGATGGTGGCGCGCACCTGTGACCGGGTCGCGTCCTCGTACAGCACGATGTCGTCGGTCTCCGTGGCCGCCGCCGGCCAGAACCCGGCCACGCCGTTCGCCTGGAGGCGGCCATCACGGACGATGCGCTCGAGCATCCGCTGGGCGTCGCGATACAGCGCGCTGGCCGCAGAGCCCACGACCGGGTCCGTCAGGATGTCGGGATAGCGACCCGAGAGCTCCCAGGCGTGGAAGAAGGGCGCCCAGTCGATGCGCTCGACGAGGTCCTCGAGCGAGTGGCCCACGAACGCGCGTGGCCCCAGGAACGTCGGCACCGGGGGCGCGGACGCGGACCAGTCGATGCGCAGCCGCCGATCGCGCGCCTCGGCGAGGGTCAGCCGCTGCTCCTTTCGGTCGCGTCCCTCATGGGCCGTGCGGACGGCCGCGTAGTCCGCGCGCATCCGGGTCACGAACCCGTCCCGCTGCGCGGGATCCAGCAGTGCCCGCGCCACGCCGACAGCGCGGGACGCGTCCACCACGTGCACCACCGGGCCGCTGTATGCAGGCTCGATACGCACCGCCGTGTGGGCCCGCGATGTGGTGGCACCGCCGATGAGCAGGGGCACCGAGAAGCCCTCGCGCTCCATCTCGGCGGCGACGCCCCGCATCTCCTCGAGCGAGGGCGTGATGAGCCCTGACAGGCCGACGAGGTCCGCCCCCTGCTCCCGGGCCACTTCGAGGATGCGCGCCGCGGGCACCATCACGCCCAGATCGATGACCTCGTAGTCGTTGCAGCCCAGCACGACGCCCACGATGTTCTTGCCGATGTCGTGGACATCACCCTTGACCGTGGCCATGACCACCCGCCCGGCGCCGCCCCGGATCGGGCCCTCGTCAGGGGCATCAGGACCGGCCGCCGCGGCTCGCGCGACACGTTCCTGCTCGATGAACGGGATCAGGTGCGCCACGGCCTGCTTCATGACCCGGGCGCTCTTGACCACCTGGGGCAGGAACATCCGGCCCTGTCCGAACAGGTCGCCCACCACGTCCATGCCCGCCATCAGCGGCCCCTCGATGACCTCGATGGGCCGCGCGGCCGCAAGCCGTGCCTCCTCGGTGTCCACGACGATCCAGTCGCCGACGCCCTCGACCAGCGCGTGGCGTAGCCGCTCCTCCACGGGTGCGTCGCGCCACGACAGGTCCGGCCCGCCGGCACCGGTGGACTTCGTGCGGATCGTGTCCGCGACCTCCAGCAGCCGCTCGGTGGCGTCTTCGCGGCGAGCCAGCACCAGGTCCTCGACCCGTTCCCGAAGGTCGGGCTCCAGCTCGTCCACGATGGGCAGCGCGCCCGCGTTGACGATACCCATGTCCATGCCCGCCGCGATGGCGTGGACCAGGAACACGGCATGGATCGCCTCGCGGACCGGGTCGTTGCCCCGGAACGAGAACGACACGTTGGAGACACCGCCACTCACCAGGAGGCCCGGCAGCTCCGCCTTGATGCGCCGGGTCGCCTCGAGATAGGCGATCGCGTACCCCGCGTGCTCCTCGATGCCCGTGCCGATGGCGAAGATGTTGGGGTCGAGGATGATCTCCTCGGGCTCGAAGCCGGCCTCCTGCGTGAGCAGTCGATGGACCCGATGCGCGATCGCCAGCCGCTGATCCACCGTCTCGGCCTGGCCCTGCTCGTCGAAGGCCATGACCACGACGACCGCACCGTATCGATGGGCCAGACGCGCCTGCCGCAGGAACTCCGCCTCGCCCTCCTTGAGCGACAGCGAGTTGACGATCGATCGGCCCTGGCTGACCTGGAGCCCGGCTTCGATGACCGACCACTTCGAGGAGTCGATCATGACGGGGACGCGCGCGATGTCCGGCTCCGCGGCGATGAGCCGCAGGAACCGGCTCATCGCTGCCTCCGAATCGAGGAGCGCCTCATCCATGTTGACGTCGATGACCTGGGCGCCCGCCTCGACCTGCTGTCGGGCGACCTCGACCGCCTCGGTGTATCGGTCTTCCGCGATCAGCCGCGCGAAGCGGCGTGAGCCGGTCACGTTGGTGCGTTCGCCGATGTCCACGAACAGCGACTCGGGGCCGATGGACAGTGACTCCAGCCCTGACAGGTGGGTCCGCCGGGGTGGCGTGGGCACGACACGTGGTGCCCGACCAGCGACCGCCCGGGCGATGGCCGCGATGTGCTCGGGGGTCGTGCCACAGCAGCCACCCACGAGGTTGAGATGACCGCCCTCGACCAGCTCGGTCAGGATCGATGCCGTCTCGGCGGGCTGCTCGTCGTAGCCACCGAACGCGTTGGGCAGCCCGGCGTTGGGATAGCCCGACACGAAGGTCCCGGCGATCCCGGACAGCTCCTGGAGATAGGGCCGCAGCTGTCTGCCGCCGAGCGCGCAGTTGAGACCCACGACGAGTGGCCGGGCGTGACGCATGCTGTCCCAGAAGGCGCCCAGCGTCTGGCCTGACAGGGTGCGCCCCGATGCGTCCGTGATGGTGCCGCTGATCATGAGCGGCAGCCGGAAGCCGAGCGCGTCACCCAGCTCCTCGACGGCCACGATGGCCGCCTTGGCGTTGAGGGTGTCGAAGATGGTCTCGATG
>CAZYTQ010000033.1:26264-28317 GCA_964650135.1 uncultured Anaerolineaceae bacterium
AAGAAGTCCGACATCATCGACAAGATCCTCGAGTCGACCGGGATGTCGGCACCGCCCGCGACGAGACCCTCGGCGGCCTCCCGGTATGCCCCGACCAGCTCCCCGAAGGTGACGTTGCGCGCGCCCGGATCCTCCACCTCGGGCGAGAGCGAGGCCGTCCGGTTGGTCGGGCCGAGCGATCCCGCGACATAGCGTGGCCGACCGGGATCGGCTGCCTCTGCCGCGTCCGCGGCCTCGCGCGCGAGACGTGCCGCCGTCTCGTTCATCTCGCGCACCCACGGCTCGAGCGCGTAGTCGGCCATCGAGATCGCGTTCGCGTTGAAGGTATCGGTCGAGACCACGTCGGCGCCCGCATCGAGGTAGGCCCCGTGGATGTCCCGGATGATGGCGGGCTGGGTGAGCACCAGCAGGTCGTTGGCGCCCTTGAGCTCACGGGGATGGTCGACGAAGCGGTCGCCCCGGAACGCGGCCTCATCCAGCTGGTGGGTCTGGATCATCGTGCCCATGGCGCCGTCGATGACCAGGATGCGCTCACGCAGTAGGTCGGGCAGACGGGCGACACGCGCGGCGCGCCGCGCCAGGGGATCATGGGCCATCGATCTCCGAGTGTACTCGCGACGACGAACGTGGCCCTGGGCGTGGCACACCGCACCCGCCGCGTCTCGGCACCGGCTCGCATGAAGTGGGCAGATGGACGAAGCCGCCTGCGACGCAGGGCCGGGTGGACCCCGGAGAGGCCGTCCTGGCCGTGGCGCTCCTACGATGCCGTGGCGCTCCCCGATGGGACATCGGAAACCGGTCGACCATGCTCGACGTAGTGGGCTGCAGGAGCCGCATCCGGGCCATGTGGTCCCGGGCGGCAGGACGGGGAGACCAGCCGTGTCATCCATCCAGACCCACCCGGCGCATCGGCCACTGCGGCTCGTCGGCAGTCTCATCCCCCTGGCGGCGCTCGGTGCCATCGCGTTCGGTGGTATCGCACACGCGCAGTCGGAGCCGATGGACGAGGCGGTCACAGTGAACGCCTCCACCACGGACCTGGGCACGTTCCTCACGGGCTAGGACGGCAGGACCCTCTACTTCTTCGCCAATGACACCGCGCCGGGCGCCAGCGTCTGCGAGGGCGACTGCGTCATGAACTGGCCACTGTTCGCGCTCGAGGCGGGCGAGACGCTCGCCGCGGGCGAGGGGGTGACGGGCGTCCTGGCGAGCTTCTCGCGAGCCGATGGGACGACCCAGGCGACCTATGACGGGCGGCCGCTCTACTACTTCGCGGGCGACCAGGCGGCTGGTGACACCAACGGCCAGGGCCGCGGCGACGTCTGGTACGTGGCTTCCGTGGATGGGACCCTCGACGGACCGGCGGCACCTGCGGAGGGTGGTCTCGTGGTCAACGCGAGCACGACCGACCTGGGCGCCTTCCTGGTGGACGCGGATGGCATGACCCTCTACGTCTTCACCTATGACGCCGCGCCGGGCGCCAGCGTCTGCGAGGGCGACTGCCTCGCCAACTGGCCGGCCGTCGGCATCGCAGACGGCCAGGGCTTCGCACCCGGCGAGGGCGTGGATGGCGTGCTCGGTGCCTTCGCACGATCGGACGGGACGCTCCAGGTCACCTACGACGGTCGACCCCTGTACCACTGGATCGGCGACCAGGCCGCGGGTGACACCACGGGTCAGGGCATCGGCGGCGTCTGGTTCGTGGCGCTGACCGATGGCTCGGTCCCGGCACCCGCCGCGACGGAGGCACCGGCGGTCTCCCCGGCATCCTGACGCTCCCTCCCTCTCCCCGACCCCCTCGGTCAGCCGGCCGAGGGGGTCGTCGTGTGCCCTGTGCCACGAAAGTATCCGATCCACTGTGATGGCGGCCAGCGGGACGGGCAGGGAGCCGCATCCCGGGGTCGGAGCCGGGCGCGGACCGCATCCCGGGCCCCGAGCCGTGCGGGAGCGCCCCGTCGCGGCGGCCCGTCGCGGCGGCCCGGCTCCCGATCCATGCCCGATCCATGCCGATCGCCCGACCGGTGGACCACCTGCCGCGCCATCGGACACCCGT
>CAZYTQ010000034.1:0-28195 GCA_964650135.1 uncultured Anaerolineaceae bacterium
GGGTCGGCCGGGTCTGCCGGCTGGCCCGGCCGACCCGGCGCCGTCCCGCGTCGTCCATCCGGGCGGCGCCCCGGCGCCCGTCGTCGCGCATGTGCCCCACGCTGGCACGCACATCCCCGCGGACGCGCGCGCGAGCATCCTGCTCGACGACGGGGCGCTCGCCCACGAGCAGCTGGTGATGACCGACTGGCACACCGACGTCCTGTTCGGCTGGACGGTCCGCCGAGGCGCCAGCGCGCTGGTCTTCGGAGCCTCCCGGCTGGTGCTGGACCCGGAGCGCTTCCTCGATGCGACGGCAGAGCCCATGGAGGCGGTCGGCCAGGGGGTCGTGTACACCCGGACACATGACGGACGACCCCTGCGACGGCCCGACGAGGTCCTTCGGACACGTTGGATCGAGACGCTCTACCGACCTCACCACGCGCAGCTCGCGCGGCTCGTGACGGAGCGGCTGGGACGGCACGGCGAATGTCTGGTGCTGGACTGTCACTCGTTCGCGACCCAGCCCCTCCCCTCGGAGGCCGACCAGACACCCCATCGACCCGATGTCTGCGTGGGCACGGACGACTGGCATACCCCACCGGCGCTGGCCGATGCGCTCGAGGCGGCGCTGCGCGCCGAGGGCTTCCGGGTCCGCCGTGATTCACCCTTCCGGGGCGCGCTGGTGCCCCTCGACCGGCTTCGCAGGGACCGCCGCGTCCAGGCCGTGATGCTGGAGGTCCGCCGGGGTCTCTACTGCGACGAATCGACCGGTGACCTGCGGCCCGACTGGCCCGACGTGGCCGATGCGCTCGAGCGTGGCTGCGTCGCCGCCGGGTTGCCGTTCGGCGCACCCTGGGCGCCCGCGTCGACGTCCGGGGACGACCCGCCGATACTGGCCGGATGACCGAGCCGCTCGATCCGGATGCGCTGACCGCGCGTGTCGAGACGCTCGACGATGTCGCGCAGCGGACATGGACGCTCGTGGCGGCCCATGAGCGCGCCCGGGGCCGCGATCCCCAGGCGACCCTCAGCCCGTCGGATCCACCGGGTCTCCGGACGCGTGCCCGGGAGCTGCTGGACCACGTCGAGGGCTATCTCGCGCCGCGTGCCCGGGACCTGGACGCGCCGCTGCTGGTGGTGCTCATCGGGCCCACCGGCTCGGGCAAGTCGACCATCACCAACACGCTCGCGGGCACGCTCGTGTCCGAGCCGGGCGTGCTCCGGCCGACGACGCGTCACGCGGTGGTCGTGGCGACCGAGGCCGACGCGGCATGGGCGACCGGCGCCGATGGGCCGCTCGCCGCGATCCCCGCCGAGCGCCTGCGGCCGGGCACGCGCGGCGCCCGCCCGGGTGTGATGCTCGTGGACGCGCCCGACATCGACTCCGTGGAGCACGACAACCGGGCGCTCGCCGATGCGCTGCTCGAGCGCTCGGACCTGTGCCTGTTCGTGACGACCGCCACGCGCTACGCCGACCGCGTGCCGTGGGATGTCCTGGGACGCATCGCGGAGCGCGGCATGCCGCTGCTCGTGGTCGTGAACCGGATGCCCGCAGATGCCGGCGACCAGGCGCGGGTGCTCGCGGACATCCGCGCCATGCTCGAGCGCGCCGGGGTGCCGGCGGAGCGCGTGCTGGCCATCGCCGAGGGCTCGCTGGGCACCGGTGGCGACGCCCTGACGGGCCCCGAGGCGGCGTCCCTGGTCGCCCATCTGGATACCCTCGCGGCGGACCGTGACGCTCGACGCGCGCTCGCGGCCCGTGCCCTCGCAGGCGCCCTGGCGGGCATCACGCCCCTGGCCACGGCCATCGCCGCCGACCTGGACGCGCTCGCCGCCGACACCGACCGGCTGCGGCTGCGCGCGGTCGAGGACCACGCCCAGGAGGTGGTGCTGCTGCTGGAGCGGGTCGACGGCGGCGATGTGCTGCGCGGCGAGGTCATCGCCCGATGGCACTCGTTCGTGGGCGCCGACCAGGTGACACGCTGGTTCTCGAGCGGTGTGGGCCGGGTGCGGGCCGCCATCACGACCATCATCCGGGGCGCGCCGTCGGCACCCGTCGCGGCCATGGAGCGTGGCGTGACCGACGATCTCGTGTCGCTCACGGTGGCTGCCGCGGACGACGCCGCGCGACGCACGGCCGATCACTGGAGCGCGGACGTGGATGGTGCCGCCCTGCTCGCCGACCACCCCGGGCTGTGGTCCGCCTCGGCCGACCTGCGCGAGCGGACGGCGACGAGCCTCCATGCGTGGATGGCGGCCATCGCCGCCGATGTCGCGGCCACCGGCGCCACGAAGCGAGGGGTCGCGCGGGGTCTGTCGCTGGGCGTCAACGCGGGTGCCGTGACCATCATGCTGGGCGTGTTCGCGCACACCGGTGGCATCACCGGCGCGGAGGCCGGTATCGCGGCGGCCACCGCGTACCTCAACCAGAAGCTCATGAACGCGCTCTTCGGCGAGGCAGCGGTCCAGGAGATGATCGAGCACGCCAAACACGACCTGTCGGACCGGCTGCGAGAGCTCCTGGATGACGAGCGACGCCGGTTCGATGTGCTCCTGCCGACCGCCGAGACGGTACGCGCCCTCGCAGCGGAGCTGCGCGCCAGCGCATGACCGACCCCCCCCTCGAACGCCTGGAGCACGCCGCGTCGGCCGCCGCCACGCTCGGTCTGGATGCGGCCGCGGTGTCCGACGCTGCCACGGCCATCCGCGCCCGGGCCGGCTTCCCGGGTGACCTGTATGTGCTGGCGCTGGCGGGTGGGACGGGGGTCGGCAAGTCGAGCATCCTCAACGCGCTCGCCGGCGACGACCTGAGCAGCACCGGTGTCCAGCGACCGACCACCACGCAGGCCGTGGCTTGGGTCCCGGCCACCCAGGCCGATGCGGCCGGCCCGCTCCTCGACTGGCTCGGCGGGGCGTCCGTGCGGACCCGGCCCACGTCGGGCGCGGAGCTCGTCGACCCACTGGCGCAGGTGGTGCTCCTCGACCTGCCGGACCTCGACTCGGTCGCCGCCGAGCATGCCGCGCGCGTGGACGCGGCACTCCCGCGCGTCGATGCGGTGGCCTGGGTGTCGGACCCCGAGAAGTACGCCGATTCGGTGCTCCACGATCGCTACCTGGCGCGCTGGGCGCCGCGCATCGCGCGGCAGGCGTTCGTGCTCAACAAGACCGACCGCCTGACCCCGTCGGACCTCGTGGCCGTGCGGGTGGATGTCGAGGCCCGCGTCGCGGGGGGACACCTCCCCGCGATGCCGGTGCTGCTGGTCTCGGCACACGCGGACCTCGGCGAGCTGCGGGCGTGGCTCACGGACGGTGTGCGCGCTCGCGAGGTGATCCGCGAACGACAGGTGCGTGCCGCGACGGCCGCGCTCGATGACCTCGCACGCGCCGCGGGCGTGGATGGGTCACGACCACCGGCGCCGCTGCTCTCGGCCGAGCAGCGCCGCGCCGCCATCGACGCGACGACCACGTCCGTGCTCGATGTCGTGGGCCTCGCCGGCCTGCGCGACCAGACCATGGCCGCGGCACAGCACGCCGCGAGCAGACAGGGCGGCGGTCTCGTCTCGCGCGTGCGGAGCCTCCTCGACCGGGGCACCGGACGCCACGAGCGCATCGCGGACCCGCAGGGCTACCTGCTGCGCTGGCGCGATCGGGGCAGCCTCGTGCCCGCCACGCTCCCCGTGCGTGCCGCGGTCGCCCAGGGGCTGGCCGCGCTGCCACCGGCCGCCCGCAGCGCGGCCGCGGCCACGGGCGATGGCAGCATCCTCGCGGTGCGGCTCGCGGAGGTGGTCGACCGCACGGTGACCGGGCCCGCCGCGACCGCGCCACGACCCACGAGCCACGCGTGGCCGTTCATCGGTCTCGGCCAGGTGCTGGCCACGGCGGCGCTCATCGTGGGCATCGTCTGGATCATCGCCGGCGTCGCCACGGGCAGCCAGCTGCCCGCTGCCTCGCTCGACGTGCCGCTCCTGGGTGGCATGCCCATGCCCGCGCTGCTCATCCTCGTCGGGCTGCTGGGCACCTGGCTCCTGTCACGGATGCTCGCGCGTCATGCGCGGCATCTCGGGGCACGCTGGGCCGACCAGCTGGCGACGGAGATCCGGACCGGCGTCGCGGGGGCCGTGGACGCCACCGCGCTCGGATCGCTCGGCGCGTGGGACACCGCGCGTCAGGAGCTGTGGCAGGTCACCCATGGACCGTCCACCGGACGCTGACCGCGCCGGGCTCAGCTGCCGATGCGCTCGAGCCGCTCGTCCAGCCCGATGAGGATGAGCTCGTCGCCCTCGCGGACGACCTCGCTGCCGTGCGGGTTGATGGTCACGTCGGCGCCGCGACGGAGCGCGATCGCCGTGAGCTTGAGGGTGCCCGGCAGATCGAGCTGGGTGATCGACCGACCGACCCACGAGGCGGGTGGCCGGAGCTTGGTGATGCCGAATCGCGGCCCCACGTCGAGGTAGTCGACGATCTCGGGGATCGCGAACATGTGGGCGACCCGCTGTCCCATCTCGCGCTCGGGGTAGATGACGCGTGTCGCGCCGACCCGTCGCAGGATCTCGCCGTGCAGCGTGTCGTTGGCCTTGGCGATGATGCTCGCCACACCCAGGTCGCTGAGCGCCATGGTCGCGAAGATGCTCGCGTCCGTGGCCGACGACATCGCGACCACCGCGTATCGGAAGTCGGCGGCGCCGATGGCACGCAGTGCCGGCATGTCCGTGGCGTCGATCTGCATCGCATGGGTCACATCCGGGGCGATCTCGTTGACCACGCGCTCGTCCTGGTCCACCGCCAGCACCTCGTGGCCGAGCGCGCTCAGCTCCAGCGCGCACGCCTGACCGAACCGACCGAGCCCGATGACCAGGACCTGGTGTCGCACGTGCCCCTCCTTGCGTCGCACCGAGCGTAGCGGAGTCCTGCGCCGCGCGCGGCCGGCTACCCGATCCGGATCGACTCCACGGCGTGGCGATAGGGCACCGGCCGCGCCCGCGCCGCGAGGACCAGCACCAGCGTCAGGGGTCCGAGCCGCCCGATGAACATCGCGCCGATGACCACCAGCCGGCCGACCGGGTCGAGCGTCGAGGTCACACCCGCATCGGCGCCGACCGTGCCCAGTGCCGAGATCGCCTCGAACAGCACGACCACGAACGGCAGCGGTGTGAACAGGTTGAGCAGGAGCGCGGTCAGGAACAGGAACGCCAGGGAGAGCAGCGCCACGGCCATCGCACGGTTGACGAGCTCCTGGCTGAACCGGCGCCCGAACGCGCTGGCCGCCGGGTCGCCCCGGGCGGTCGACACGATGGCGGCGAGCAGCAGCGAGAAGGTGTTGACCTTGATGCCGCCCGCCGTCGAGCCCGACGCGCCACCGATGAACATCATGGCCATGAGCACGAACATGGTGACCTGGAGGAGGCTCGCGGTGGTCAGCGTGCTGAACCCCGCCGTGCGCAGCGCGATGGCCTCGAACAGGGCCGCCGGTGGTCGCTGCTCGGCAGGCAGCGCGCCGAGCGTGTGTGGGTTGCCCCACTCGAGACCCAGGACGGCCAGCGTGCCCAGGCCGATGATCACGACCGTGGTCAGCAGCACCATCTTCGACTCCACGGTGATCCGCCACCACCGCCGCCGGTCCACCACATCCGCCACGACCGCGAACCCGATGCTGCCGATGACGATGAGCGAGGCGATCGGTCCGAGCACCAGCCAGTCACCCTGGAACGGTGCCAGGCTGTCGGCGCCGATGAGGTCGAAGCCGGCGTTGTTGAGGGCGGACACGGCATGGAACACACCCCACCACACGGCCTGGCCCGGGCCGTCGGCGCGACCCGAGGCCAGGAAGCCGATGGTCAGCAGCACCGCTCCGATCACCTCCGCCCCGATGGTGAACAGGGCGACCGTGCGGATGACCCCAAGGACACCGCCGAGGCGCAGCTCACCGGTGGTCTGCTGCGCCACGAGCCGGTCGTGGAGCCCGATGCGTCGGCCCCGGCTGAAGAGCATCAGGACGAGGGTGGATCCGGCCATGATCCCAAAGCCGCCGAGCTGCATCAGCAGCAGCAGCACGACCTGGCCGAAGCCGCTCCAATGGTCGGCGGTGACCACCACCACGAGCCCTGTGACGCACACGGCCGAGGTCGCCGTGAACAACGCGTCGAGGAACGAGGTGTGGAGGCCGTCCCGGGTGGACATGGGCAGCACCAGCAGCGTCGTGCCGATGGCGATGAGCACCAGGAACGCGATGATGAGCAAGCGTCCCGGCGCCAACGGTCGACGCCGCGGCCGGATGGGCTCGAGATGCTCCTGTGTCGGACGAGCCAGGCTGACGCGTACGCGGCGGTCGCCGGGCCGGGAACCCTGGATGGCCATCAGCGGCGGGTCTGGCGGGTCACCCGTCGGAGTCTAGCCGGCGGCCAGGCCCCGATCGGGGCCTGGCGCCATGGGTGCTCGGTCGTGGACACGCCCTCGGGGCGTGCCGACGCGGACGGGTGCTCGGGGCGTGGCGTGGCCGGACGTCAGGGCAGTGCCGCGATGACCTCATCGGCGAGGTCCCGCGGTGCGCTGACGTACCACAGGATGCCGCCCCGTTGCAGGATGAAGGTGGCCATGCCACCACCGCCCGTGCCGGAGTCCGCGACCCGGTCCGCATCGCGGCCACCGATGGACACCGACGAGGTCACCGGCTCGGCATATTGGCTGGTCAGCAGCGGCCGGATGGCCGCGTCCACATCAGCCGCCCCGATCCCGTCATACCGAGCCGCGATGATGGAGCCCCCGACATCGCTGGTCCCCACCGACGCGATACCCAGCGCCAGGCCGGCAGGGCCGAGGCTCGACTCCTCGCCCAGGTCGAGGAAGTCCCGGATGGTCGCCGACACGGCCCGGTCCGAGGGCCGCAGGAGCGATTGCAGCTCATCCCCGTTCAGGCCCACGGGCGTGACCGAGGTCCCGTCCACCTCATCGGGGAACGCGTCGAGCAGCTCCTCGTCGACCGTGAACGACGGGTCGCCGCCCGTCGGCGGCTGCCCGACGTCGAGGCCGTCCGGCAGGGTCACGAGGTCCATCCCGAACGCGTCCTGGCTGAAGCTCGCGAGCGTGCCATCGTCGCGGAGCGCCGACAGGATCGACTCGATGGCCGTCTCCAGCGATCGGGCGTCGGCACCGCTCCGGTCATAGGCCACCCCGACCGGTGCGACATAGGCCATCTCGTCGAGGGCCACGATGGGTCGACCGTCCTCGATGGCACGTGCGATGACCGGGGCCGAGGCGAGCCAGGCCTGCCACGACGGCTCGTCGGCGGTGAGGCCATTGCGGCAGGCGTTGTCCGTGTTGCGCAGCCGGAGTCGGACCGCCGGGGCGCTCGCCGGTCCCGCGGGAGCGTCGGTGATGGCGAGCGTGCCGGTGACCCACGCCTCACCCAGCGAGCCTGCGACGGTGCACATGACCTGGTCGTCGAGGCCCGCGAGGTCGGTGATGGGCGACCCTTCGAGGACCGCCACCAGAGCCGGGTCGAAGGCATAGGGCTGGCTCATGTCCAGCACGGTCCGACGCTGGTCGGTGATGGCGAGGTGCGAGACCGCGATGTCCCAGCGGCCGCCCCAGCCGCCCGTCACGATCTCCTGCCACGGGACCGCGACGAGATCGAGGTCCACACCCAGGCCGCTGGCGATGGCCTGGGCGACCTGGATGTCGAAGCCCTTGAACGCACCCGAGCCATCGACCGATGACCACGGGGCGTCGTCACCCGACACGGCCACCCGGATGCGACCGGCATCCTGGACACGCGTCAGCAGGTCCACGTCCGGACGAGGGGTGGGTGCCGCGGTGGCGGTCGGGCTGGGGGTGCGGGTCGGCGCCGGCGTGGGCGACGGCTCGGGACCCCGGGAGACCACGTAGTCCACGTCGGTGCCGGCGGCGACCACCTCGCCGTCCTCAGGGTCGGTCCGGATCACGGCGCCGTTGGCCACGGAGTCGTGGTAGCGGCGGGTGCGCTCGCCGATGTCCAGCCCTGCATCGGTGAGGACCGCGAGCGCGTCCTCCTCCTGCATGCCACGCACGCGCGGCACGGTCACCGGCGCGGCCGTGGGGCGCGCGGTCGCGGTCGGCCGCGGGGTCGCCGTCGGCCGCGGGGTGGGCGTGGGGGTGGGGCGCGGGGTCGCCGTCGGCCGTGGGCCACGGGCCACGACGTACGCGATCTGGCTGCCGCGATCGACCCGCACACCGGCTGCCGGGTCCGTGCGGATGACGTCACCCACGTCGATGCTGTTGCTGTAGTCACGGGAACGCTCGCCAGGCTCCAGACCCGCGTCGATGAGCTCATCGATCGCGTCGGCCTCGCTCATGCCGCGGACATCGGGCACGCTGACGACCGCCGGCGTGGCGCTGGGCCGCGGTGTGCGACTGGGTGTCGGTGTGGGTGTCGGCCTCGGTGTGGGGGTGGGGTTCGGGGTGGGCGATGGCCGGGGCCCACGGGACACCACATAGTCGATCCGGGTGTTGCGATCGACCCGCACGCCGGCTGCCGGGTCCGTGCGGATGACGTCACCCGCGTCGATGCTGTTGCTGTAGTCCCGCGAACGCTCGCCGGCTCGGAGTCCCACGCTGCCCAGCTCCGTCAGCGCGTCAGCCTCGCTCATGCCGCGGACATCGGGCACCGTCACGACGGACGATGTGGGCCCCGGGGTGGGCGAGGGTGACGGGCTGCTCGCGGGCCCGCGGGAGACGACGTAGTCGACCCTGCTGCCCGGTGCGACGATGACACCGGGTCGGGGGTTCGTGGTGATGATGCGGCCCGACGAGACGCTCTCGGAGGTCCGCTGGGACCGCGCGCCCGGCTCGAGGCCGGCATCGAGGAGCGCGTTGACGGCGTCCGACTCGCGCTCGCCCAGGACGTCCGGCACGGCCACGTTGGCAGGCTGCGCCGCGACGGTGATGGTCATGCGGCCCGAGACGGGCACCGGCCCGCCCGCCCGCGGCTCCTGGGCGATGACGGTACCGGGGGGCGCCTGGTCGGTCTGCTGGAACACGACCCGCAGACGGATGCCCGCCTCATCGGCGGTCGCCTGGGCGTCGGCGCGGCTGAGCCCCACGAGGTCGGGCGCGGCGACCGTCTCGGGCGTGGGGCTGGGACGTGGCGTGGGCGTGGCGCCGGCCTCGGGCGGCTCCGCGTCGAACGCCTCGACCAGGCCGTCCGCGATGACGTCATAGGCGTCGGCGATGCGGCCCTCGGCCGCGACGGGTCGCGCGGCGTCCTCGATCGCCAGGACCTCATCGGGAACGACATAGAAGCCCAGGTCGTCGCCGACCCGGACCGCCCCATCGGCATCGTTGATGGCCATCACGGCGAGTGCGTCACCGGGCCACATCTGGTCCTCGTTGACGGCCCACAGGTGGTCCGCGAAGTCACGGGCCCCGACACCCATGGTGGTGTCCGTGAGATACAGCCACAGCTGACCGTCGGTGGCGTCGGCGAAGCGGACCGAGGCCGCCTGTACCTGCTCAGCGTCGTCCGCGACGAGGCCGAAGGGGTCCGTGACGACCCCGCTGACCCGTGGCACGTCCCACGTGGCGATGGGCGCGGTCGCGACCAGGGTGGGCCCCCGGAACACACGCAGCTCGAACTCACCGACGGTGGGCGCCGGGATGATGCCCGTGACGGTGTCCCAGGTGGGATCGACCGCCCATTCGCCGGTGCCCGACAGCGCCTCGACATCGTCCTCCACGAGGCTCACGAGGTTGACGCGCAGGGACGAGGCAGCCACGGCGGCGGGCAGCGCCAGCCGGAACGCCGCAGCCTCACCGGGCGTGAACGCGTTGCGCAGGCCATCGACGAACAGCCCGTCGAGCGACCCGCCGAGGGTCAGGCTCGCATCACCCTCCGGGTCACGACCCTCGCTCTCGGCGAGCGCACCGCCGAACACGACACTGCCCACGGGGAGCGGCACGATCGGCGTCACGGGTGGTTCCTGCGCCGTCGCGACGGGGAGACCGCCGACCACCAGCAGCAGGCTGACCAGGAGCGCGACCCGCCGGGTCGTCGCGTGGAGCAGGGATGTCATGCAGCCTCCGAACGATGGGACCGCGTCACGGGACGGTCTGATCGGTATCCAATCACGGCCCAGGTGAAGGGACGATAACGGAACGGTGTGGAGTCGACCGGGCTCGACCGATCGGCGGTCCGGGACCGGCCCGCGACACGCCCCGTGGATCCCCCCAGCGCCATCAGAAGGGCATCATCTGACGCAACGCGAAGACGAGGTTCGCGGGTCGCTCCGCGAGGCGCCGGAGATACCACGCGTACCACGCGTCGCCGTACGCGATGAGGTCCCGCACCCGGTAGCCGGCAGCAGCCAGGCGATGCTGCTCGTCCGTCCGGACGCCGTACAGCATCTGGACCTCGAACGCGTCCCGGGTGATGCCCAGCGGACGCGCCTGTGTCTCGATGAGCTCCACGAGGCGAACGTCGTGGGTGCCCAGGCCGACCTCGATCCCCGGGTCGAGGGCCCGTGCCTGGAGCAGCACGAGGCTGCACGCGACATACGCGGCATCGACCTCGCGGCGGGACTGGAACGCGATGTCAGCGGGCTCCGCATAGGCGCCCTTGACGAGCCGGATGGCCGGGGTCGACGACAGCAGTCGCTGGATGTCGGCCGGTGTGCGGCGCAGATAGGCCTGGAGACAGATGCCTGAGCGCGGCTGGGCCGCCAGCAGTCGCGCGTACAGCTCGACCGTCGTCTCCACATAGCGGCTCGATTCCATGTCGATCCAGAGCATGGAGCCACGGGCGACGGCATGGTCAGCGAGCGACCGGGTATGGGCGAAGGCGTGCTCGACATCGAGGTCGAGCCCGAGCTGGGTGAGCTTGACGGAGACCTGGCCATCGAGCCCCGCGTCGGCGATGGCATCGATGAGACCCCGATAGTGCGTCGCCACCGCGTCCGCGTCGGCGAGCGTCGCGAGGTTCTCGCCCAGACGCGTGAACAGGGTGCCGATGCCGGCTCGCCGGAAGCCGTCGGCCGCCGTCAGGGCATCCTCCATGCGCTCCCCGGGCAGGAACCGGCGTACCGCGCGGCGTGCCGCGGCCGTACGGGGCACGCGCTCGCGCAGCCAGGCGTTCCCGGCCGCCCACAGCAACACCTGGCGCATCCGCTCCCCTCCTCCGAGGCACGTATCGTGGGCACGTATCGTACCGAGGCGCCGGCACGCACGACCGGCAGGCAGGGAGGTCGCGATGGACCTGGGACTGGCGGGCGCTCGCGCCCTCGTGGGTGGTGGATCGGGCGGCCTTGGCGGCGCGATCGCGACCGTGCTGGCCAGCGAGGGCGCACGCACCGCGCTCGCGGCACGACCGTCCGATCGCCTCGACGCGGCCGTGGGTCGGCTGGGCGACGCGGGCATCGCCACGCCCGCGGATCTCGCCACCCGGGACGGCCCGGGCTCCGCGGTGGCCGCGGCCGTGGGCGCGCTGGGTGGCCTCGACCTGCTCGTGGTCAACAGCGGCGGCCCACCACCCGGACGGTTCGAGGACCTCGATGAGACCGCCTGGCAGCGGGCCATCGACGGCACGCTCTGGACGGCGATCCGACTCATCCAGGCGGCCCTGCCGCATCTCCGGGCGAGCGACCGGCCGGCCATCCTGGTCATCCTCTCGTCCTCCGTGCGGGAGCCCATCCCGTCACTCACGACGTCGAACCTGCTCCGGCCAGGGCTCGCGGGCCTCATCAAGTCACTGGTCGCGGAGATCGCACCCGTGCGCATCAACGGCGTCGCGCCGGGGCGCATCGCGACCGACCGGATCGCACAGCTGGACACGGCACGCGCGACCGAGACCGGCATCCCCGTGGAGCAGGTGCGCCGCGAGACCATCGGACGCATCCCGCTGGGCCGCTACGGCGAACCCGCCGAGCTGGGTCGCGTGGGTGCGTTCCTGCTGTCACCCGCGGCGAGCTACCTGACGGGCGCCATCGTGCCCGTCGATGGGGGCATGGTGCGGGCGCTGCCGTAGGGCCCTCCGATGGGGAGCCGGCAGGTGGCGTGTGCCACGCATCGTGATCGGCATCGTCAGCGCGGCCGTATCGCCCGGTGGCGCGGCGGCATCGATCACGTCGGATGAGGTATCGCGATCCGGACCCCGGGTGTGCGAGCATGGGATCGAACGCGAGGCGGCCACCCCGGCGCCCCCGCGTCCCAGGACGTGACCGTCCGAACCCGCCGGGTGGAGGGATCCATGGACCGACGTGTCGGTGTGGCAGCGACCGCTGCCCTGCTCGCGCTCTCGGTGGCGGCACCGGCCGCTGCCCAGGACGCATCCGGCTCGCCCGCGGCGAGCAGCCCGGCCAGTGCCTGGACGACGGTCGTCTCGGGCCTTGATGCGCCGCGCGGTATCGCATTCGGGCCGGACGGCAAGCTGTACGTGACCGAGACCGGCCACGGCGGCGAGGACTGCATCGAGTCCCCGCGTGGCCAGATGTGCGTCGGCGCGACGGCGGGCATCAGCGTCATCGAGGACGGCGCCGCCCAGCGCGTGCTCGACGAGCTCCCCTCGATGGTCATCGGCCAGGAGGTGATCGGGCCGGCCGATGTCGCCATCAAGGACGACGGGACCCTCGTCATCCCGATGCCGCTGGGTGGCGGACCGGAGCTGCGCGCAGCGGTCCCGGCACCCATCAACGAGCATCTCGGCTGGCTGGTGACGGCCACGGACGGCACCATCACGCCGGTCGCGGACCTGGTCCAGTGGGAAGCCGACAACAACCCCGACGCGGCCGATCCGGGTTCGAGCGTCGACTCCAACCCCAACGGCATCGCACTCCTGCCCGATGGCGGCACGCTCGTCGCGGACGCTGGCGGCAACGACCTGCTGTGGGTCGGCGCCGACGGCACGGTCATGCTCGTGGCCACGTTCCCGACCGCGCTGCACCCCGCTCCGGCCGATCCATCGGTCGCGCCCGACCCGAGCGCCGAGCCGGTGATGATCCCGACCCAGGCCGTGCCGACCTCCGTGGTCGTCGGTCCGGATGGCGCCATGTATGTCAGCTTCCTGACCGGCTTCCCGTTCCCGGTCGGCGGCTCGAGCATCCTGAAGGTCCAGCAGGACGGCACCAGCGAGGTGTACGCCTCCGGCTTCACCAACGTCATCGATCTCGCGTTCGCGGCTGACGGCACCCTGTACGTGCTCGAGATCGCCCACGACGGGCTGCTCTCGGGTGACGTGACGGGCGGTCTGTGGAGCGTCCCGGCGGGTGGCGGCGAGGCGACCCTCGTGTCGACCGACCTGCTGATGCCCGGTGGCATCGCCATCGACGAGGCAGGCACGCTGTACGTCACGACCGGCGCATCGATGCCCGGCATCGGGTCGGTGGTCAGCTACACCCCGTAGTGTCCCGGCGGCCGGCAGAGCGCCGGCCGTCCCCGGTGGCCGGAGTGCCGCCGGCAGATCACGATGCGAGGCCCCGGTCATCCGACCGGGGCCTTCGTCATGGCACGGGGGCGGCACTCCCTCATGGCGATGGGGCGATGCGCGCGGCGATGCACGGGGCCGATGACGGTGGCGGCCGGCCTCGCCGGGTGCTCACGTCGGGATACCTGGCGACCGCTCACCCCAGCCGGCGCATGCCGGCATGGCCCATCTGGCGCACGCCCTCGGGCTGGAGCGGACCGCCCATGGCCGCGGAGACCTCCGCGAGCGGTCGCACGGTACGTGCCACGACGTTGACGACGGCGTCCTCACGCTGGAGCTCGCCATCCACGAGCAGCAGCGCGTGGCGCCGGACCACGCTCCGCAGCTCTGCCCAGACGCTCGGCCAGAGGGTCACGTTGACCATCCCCGTCTCATCCTCGAGCGCCAGGAACACGGTGCCGCGCGCGGTCATGGGATGCTGCCGGGTGACCACGAGACCCCCCACGCGGATACGCCCCGGCCGATGTGTGGCGAGATCGGCGTTGCGCACCGCGCCCATCCGGTCGAGCGTCTCCCGGAACGGCTCCACCACCTGGCGGCGTGCATCGAGCGACAGGATCGCGTAGCTGTCACCCAGCCGCTCGAGGTCGGTGAGGGGCGGCAGCTCGGGTGCGGGGGTCGCCGGCAGCCTGAGACCCAGCGGCCGACCGGCGGCCGGGTCACGTGCCACGCGACCGCTCATGCCCGGCCGTGACGAGGCGGCGACCTCGGACAGCTGCCACAGGAGCTCTCGGCGTGGTCGCTCGAGGAAGTCGAGGGCACCCGCCCGGATGAGTCGCTCGATGACCTCCTCCGACAGTCCCGTGCGTGCCACGACGTCCTCCAGGGACCGATACGGACCCCGCTCGAGCTCCGCGTCGAGGTGCGCCGCGAGCTCCTCACCGATGCCCTTGACCAGGCCGAGCCCGAGCCGGATGCCATATGCGTCGGCCTCCCGCACGGCGCTGGGTGGTCGCTCGTCGCCGGCCACCACGCACGCCGGGGAGCGCACGGGGGTCGGTCGTCGCTCGATGCCCGTGCCCGGCGGCAGCGGCTCGTGGGGCATGCCCACCCATTCGGTGGTCGTGCGCCAGCGACTCCGGTCGAGGCTCACGGGCAGCACCGCGACGCCGTGGCGCCGCGCGTCGTTGACGAGCACCTCGATGGGATAGAACCCCATCGGCTGGGCATTGATGAGGCCCGTCACGAACTGCGCCGGGTAGTACAGCTTGAGGAACGCCGACTCGTACGCGGTGCGCGCGAACGCGGCGGCATGGCTCTTGTTGAAGCCGAAGCTGGCGAACGCGGCCGCCTGGCGATACAGCTCCTCGGCCTGCTCCCGGCTGAGCCCGCTCCGCTCGATGCAGCCGTCCACGAACCCCGCGTGCAGCTTCTCCATCTCGTCGTTCGAGCGCCAGGTGCCCATCGCCCGCCGGAAGGCGTCCGACTCGGCCGGGGTGTAGCCCGCCACGTCGATGGCGATGCGCATCACCTGCTCCTGGTACAGGATCACACCCAGCGTCTCGCGCAGGATGGGCTCGAGGCTGGGATGGAGATAGCCCACCGGCTCGATGCCCTGTCGGCGCCGCAGGTACGGGTGGACCGCGTTGCCCTGGATGGGCCCCGGCCGGATGATGGCCACCTGGACGATGAGGTCGTCGAGGGTCCTGGGCTGCGCCTTGGGCAGCGCCTGCATCTGGGCCCGTGATTCGACCTGGAACACACCCACCGTATCGGCCGCCCGGATCATCCGATACACCTCCGGCAGGTCCTCCGGCAGGGCGTCGAGATCCAGCCGGACGCCGCAATCGGCGAGCACCAGGCGCACCGCCTCGTCGATGGACGAGAGCATCCGCAGGCCGAGCAGGTCCAGCTTGACCATGCCCAGCGTCTCGACATCCCGCTTGTCCCACTGGATGACCACCCGACCGGGCATCGTGGCGCGCTCGAGGGGCGCGATGCCCACGATCGGGTCACGCGTGATGAGCATGCCCCCGACATGGATCGAGAGGTGCCGCGGGAAGCCGTCGAGACGGGCACACAGCTCCAGCCAGCGCTCCCAGGGCGACAGGTGCGCGATGCTGCCACCCCGGGGCATGGGTGCGGGCCCAGGTTCCACGCGGGCGACCGAGGAATGTGGGTCGGGACGACCGAGACGATCCGTGCCCATGGGCCGACCGAGGCTGTCGATGACCCGCTCGGTGATGACCATGCCGCTCTCCTCGTCGACGGCGATGGGTCGGAGCGGCGGGCCGGGGGGAGTGCCGGGTCGTCCGCCGTGCTGCTGGGCGCGCAACCAGGCGACGCTCACGGGCGTGTCCCCGGGGCCGCCCTTGTCGTCCGAGGGACCCATGCGCATGGGGCGAGCCACGGGCGCCAGGTCCGGATGGAGCGCGACGGGTCGAGCAGGCCGTGTCGTGGAACGGGTGGCCGGCTGTCCGAGCCTGCCCATGTGGTCCACCAGACCGTGTCGTCGGGCGGTCGTGGCCCCATCGAAGGTCGCGCCAGCGCCGACCGTGGCCCCATCGGCGGGCTGTCGGAAGAGCTCCGCGAAGCCGCCATCCGCCTCGAGGTCCCGCCGGACCATCACCGAGTCATAGGTCTCGAGCGCCTTCGCGACACGGTCCACGAGCGGTCGCGGGAAGCCGAGCGCGAGACCCACCTCCCGGACCGCCGAGCGCGCCCGATATGTGACCAGGTTGGCGACCATGCCCGTGTGCTCGACACCGTAGTGGTCATACACGTACTGGATGACCTCCTCGCGGCGCGACGAGGCGAAGTCGATATCGATGTCCGGGTACGCGATCGACCGCTCGTTGATGCGCCCCTCGTTGATGAACCGGTCGAACAGCAGGTCGTGACGCACCGGGTCCACCCGCGTGATGCCGAGCGCGTACGCGACGATCGAATCACCCGCGCTCCCCCGCCCCTGTGCCGGGATACCGTGCTCGCGCGCGAAGCGCATCAGGTCGTGGCAGACGAGGAAGAACCCCGCCAGGTGGGTGCGCGTGATGACCCCGAGCTCCTTCACGAGCCGCTCCTCCACCGCATCCCGGACGGCGGGGTCCGACAGGTCGTACCGGGTCGCCGCACCCACCCGGCACAGCCGCTCCAGCTCCTGCTCCGCGGTCACGTCCAGGGGGAGCGGGATGGCCGGGAAGTGATGACGCTGGGCACGCAGGGGGACCGCGCATCGGCTCGCCAGCTGGGGTGCCATGTCCAGGCCCGCGTGCCAGGCGGCGTGGGTCGTGGCGTCCGGGGTGGTCGCGGGGTCGCCCGGTGGTCGGCCCTCCAGCTCCGAGCGGGACACCAGGTGGTGCTCCCCGTTCTGGCGCCGGAGATGGGCGCTGTCCGTGACGCTCCGGCCGTGGCGGATGGCCACCAGCACGTCGTGGAGCGGTCGGTCATCGGGCAGCGCGTAGTGCGCGTCCGAGGTGACGAGCGTCGGCAGGCCCACGTCCCGGGCGAGGTGGGCGATACGGGCCACCAGCAGGTCGTCGTCGGGGGCGAGGTGGTGCTGGAGCTCCGCGAACACGCCGCTGCCGATGCCCGGCACATCCGGGATGTGCTCGGCATACCAGCGCAGGGCGTGACGGGCGCCATCCTCGTCCCCGGCCAGGATCCGCCGCGCGACCTCGCCGTGGCGACAGCCGGTGAGCAGGACGAGGCCCTGGGCGTGACACGCCAGCAGCTGGTGGGTGAAGCGCGGCACACCCTTGGTGCCCGTGAGATGCGCAGCGCTCACCAGTCGGCACAGGCTCTCCCAGCCACGCATGTCACGCGCGATGAGCACGAGATGCGGGCCCCGCTCACGGTCGCGGACGCCCCGCAGATCCTCGCGACGTGGATCGCGGTGGCCGGGCGGTCGATGGCGCTCGGGACGGACGTCGGCCGGCTCGCCACCACGGGTGAGGGCGGGTGGTCCGGTGCCGGATGCGGCGGTGCCGGATGCGGCGGTGCCGGATGCGGCGGTGGCCGTCCGGTGTCCCGTGCCCGGAGCACGGCGTGATCGCCGGCGCGGAGGCACCACCAGGCCGTGGGGATCGGGCACCGCGCTGTCCAGCAGCTCCACCTCGATGCCGAGGAGCGGCCGGATGCCGACGCTCTCTGCCGCCGAGGTGAACCGGACCGCACCATACAGCCCCTGGTGGTCGGTGAGCGCAAGCGCATCGATACCCAGCTCGCTGGCATGCATGGCCATCGCCCGGACGTCCGAGGCGCCGTCCAGGAACGAGAAGTCGGAGTGGGTATGGAGGTCCGCCCACGGCCGCGGGGTGGTCATGGTGGGGCCGTGCGGCATGGGACAGCCGCAGGGCGTGGTCTGGCCGCGTGGCGCTCAGTCATAGAGCCGCTCCAGATGCCAGGTACCACTCGACCGGTCCAGGAACACCAGCACCAACAGCTCCGGGGCAAGCGTCCGGAGCTGGTAGTAGTCGCGCTGGATGGGTCGGCCCCATGGCTCGTCGATGCGCCACTGACCGCATACCTCCACGTCGAGGTCACGGTCGCGCCACCGGAGCCGCCTGGGCTGGCCGCGTTCGTCCGGCTCCACCCGCAGGACTGGCAGTCGGTGATAGCGCGGGCTCATGACGGGCCGATCCGGGCCGGAGACACCCCAGGGCCGGAGGCTCCCACGGGATCCCAACGCACCCGGTCGTCCGTGCGCGGATCCTCGGGGTCCACCAGCGCAGCCCGCCAGAGCTGTCCCGGGAAGCGGATGGCGAGCGCGGCCAGCTCCCAGGTGAACCGCTCGGCACGCGCGCCCTGGGGCTCGAACAGACCCAGCTGCCTGCCCTCCCCGGGCGCCCGGCCATCCAGCTCGAGCGCCACCCGGCCGATACGGCCTTCCAGCCGCACCTGCTCGAGACGCGCCAGCAGCAGCCGCTCGATGGCCTCCGGGCGTGCCACGGGCTCCGGCAGGTGCTGCTCGATGACCACGGCCGGCACCAGCGCATCCTCGAGCGTGAGCGCGAGCGTGGCCCCATCGACAGCAGCCCCACGCGCCACGAGCTGCTCGCAGAGCCCGTCACACAGGTGACGCAGGATGAACCGGAGTGGCTCCAGACCGTCCAGCGGTGTGTCCGGCTCCAGCTCGGCGCGCAACCGCTCCACAGGTCGACGCGGTCGGAGCGGACGCCCATCCAGGCCGTTCGCGAGGTCATGGAGCAGGCCGCCCTGCGCTCCGAAGCGTGCCACGACCGAGGAGCGCGGCAACGCGGCCAGGTCCCCGACACGCGCCAGGCCGAAGCGTCGGAGACGTGCCCGCGTCGCGGTGTCCGTGGGCAGGCACCGGATGGGCTGGTCCGCCAGCCACGCCCGCTCCACGGCCGCGTCCCCCGCTGGCGCCACGCATCCCAGGGTCGCCGCCACCGATGCCCCGAACCGGGTGTTGGCGATGCCCGTCCGGGGCGTCCCGGGCAGCACCGTCGCCACCAGCTGTCGAGCCCGCCGACGGATCTCCGTCTCGTCGCCCCACAGCCGCTGGAGCCCCTCGATGCCCAGCAGGATCCGGCCGAACGCGGGGTCGTCCGGGTCGGACACCCCCTCCACGGCCGGGGTCAGCGCCTGGAGGGCCTCCAGCGCCATCTCCAGCGCATCCCGATAGCGTGTCGGATGCGCCTCGAGGAACACCGCCTCCGGTACCAGGGCATGTGCCGATGCGAGGGATCGACCACGCTCCACACCCGCTCGCAGCGCGGCGGGGTTCGCATCACGGACGACACCCGGATCCCAGGGGCGTCCGCCCAGCACGACCGGTCCGGGTGACAGGACGGCGGGATGGTGCTCCAGGAGGAGCGGCAGGTGGTCCCAGCGGAGATGCAGCAATCGCATGGATCGGTCGATGGAGACTCTCGGGTGTCGGGGTCGGGTGGGTGGACAGGAGGAGCGGTGACGACATCGGGGGCCAGGGGTCGGCGGTCAGGCCGATCGGACGCTCCCGCATCGGTGGATCGGCACCGGCCACCAGGAGCCGACCGAGCGCCGGCCCTCGTTCCCCCTCCACGGGATACCGGATCTCGATGTCCACGCTGCGGCCCGGCGCACCGGCCCGGTCCTTCTCGACGGTCACGCACACCCGTTGGCCGACCACCTCCCGACCCACCCGCAGCCAGTCCCGATGGGTGAGACCCAGGCGCAGCTGGCTCGCCTCCGCGAGCGCATCCCGGACCGCACCCGTCAGACCCGCCGGACCGAGCACCAGCACGCGTGACGCCATACGCCGTGCCTGCGACGCGATCCGGCGCAGCGTGTCCGCGTGTCCCGCGGCGAGACGGGGTGGCAGGTCCACCACCAGCAGGTCCACGGATCGACTCGCCACCAGCGACCCACCGATGCGCAACCCGTCCACCGGGGAGACCGGTCGGACCACCACCAGCCAGCGCAGGTCGACACCCCGGGTAGCCGCCTCGAGGGGGTCGAAACGCGCCGGCAGGTCCAGCCAGGCCACGATGGCGCCGGCCACCTGGGCCTCTGCCACCGTCCGCTGGGCGAGCGTGGTGAGACCACTCGAGGCAGCCCCGACGAAGGAGAGCGACCCTTGGCGAGGCAGCCCACCGAGCAGCTCATCCAGCTCCGGGAAGCCACTCGAGACGATGGCCCCTGGGGCGGCAGATGGCCCATCCGGTATCCCGGGGATCGTCCGCGGCACCAGGGCAAGGGCTCCCAGGGTGGCCACCGATCGAGGGCCGGACAGATGCGCGCCGGTGCGCACGATGTCCGTCCCCCAGCGTCCGCGGAGGGTGGTCAGGCTCGCCGTGATGATCGTGGGCTCCCCCGTCATGGGCCGCAGTATAGAACGGATGTTCGATACGATGGAACCCCCGGGGTGGCCCGGCGGGTGCTCGACAGGGTATGCTCGGAGACCCACCGCAAACCAGACGAGTGCCCATGACCGACCAACTCCTGCGTCGTGCCCGAGCGGCGTTCGGCGGCCCCCGGCATCCCGATGGGCGACCTGACGGCACCCTGCCGACGCTCCATCCCGACGGCGTGCGCACCCGCGCCACGTGGGTCGACATGGCCCAGCGTCTCGCCCTGCCCGTCCTCGACAACCTCGCCGGCGGCACGCTGCGAGCCCGGATGCCCGTGGAGCAGCGACCGGGCGCGGACCGAGCCGGTGTCACCCATCTGGAGGCCGTGGGCCGGCTGCTGGCGGGCATCGCACCCTGGCTGGAGCTGGAGCCGGATGCATCGCCGGAGGGTCGCATCCGGGCACACCTCCGGGAGCTCACCCTGACGGGTCTCCATCGAGGCCTCGACCCGGCCTCCCCCGACGCCCTCGTGTTCGAGGGCGAGACCCAGCCGCTCGTGGACGCTGCGTACCTGGGTCTCGCGGTGCTGCGCGCACCCCGTCTGTTCGCGCTCCTCGACGAGACCACCCGTGAGCGGCTCGCGGCGGCCCTCCGGGCCACCCGCTCGATCGAGCCCTGGTACAACAACTGGCTGCTGTTCCCGGCCACCATCGAGGTCACGCTCGCCCACCTCGGTGAATGGTGGGACCGGATGCGCGTGGACTACGCCATCCGCCAGCTGGAGCAGTGGTATGCCGGTGATGGCGTCTACCAGGACGGCCGGGAGCTCACATGGGACTACTACGACAGCTACGTCATCCATCCGATGCTCATCGAGACGCTGCGGGTGCTGCGCCAGATCGCCGGCCCACGCAAGGGCTTCTATGGGCGTCAGCGCGTCCGGGCGCGTCGGTATGCGGCCATCCAGGAGCGGCTCATCGGGCCCGATGGCACGTATCCCCTGGTGGGTCGCTCGCTGGCGTATCGGGCGGGAGCGTTCCACGCGCTCGCCCAGTCCGCGCTCCGGGACGACCTGCCGCCCAAGGTGACCCCCGCCCAGGTGCGCTGTGCCCTCAGCGCGGTCATGGAACGGACGCTCGATGCACCCGGCACCTTCGATGACGATGGATGGCTACGCATCGGTGTGGCCGGCCACCAGCCCGACATCGGCGAGTCCTATGTGTCCACGGGCAGCCTGTACATGACCTCGCTGGTGCTGCTGCCCCTGGGCCTGCCGCCGAGCCACCCGTTCTGGGCGGATCCACCCGCGCCCTGGACCGCTCGACGTGCGTGGTCCGGCCAGCCCTTTCCCATCGACCAGGCGCTGCGCGCGGACCAGACGGGCAGCGCGCGCCCGAGTGGCACGGCCGCGGCTGACGGCACACACCGATCGGCCATCGACGGCGCTGGCCCCGTCGGGTCCTGATGGAGGGCTACCAGTCGCGGCGGACCGGCACCCGCTGACCCCGGATCGTGGCGGCACCCAGCGCCACCACGATCCGATCGGCGACCTCGGCGCGCACGTCCACGAGCGCGAAGCCATCCGCGATCTGGATGGCACCCACGTCCGATCCGCTCACACCCGCCTCGTGGGTGATGGCACCCACCAGGTCACCCGGCCGCAGCCCGGCGCGCCGGCCGCCACCCACCCACAGCCGTGCCCAGCCGGCGGCGGCAGGGCCGCCTCCACGACCCGGGGACCGACCCGGGGACCGACCGTCGCCCGGACCGGCCGACCCGCCGGGTCGGCCGGGTCCGTCCGACCCGCCAGGGCCCGGTCGATAGCCTCGCTCGGGCCGACCCATCGGGCGTCCGCGTCCACCCGGTCCCGGCGCCGGACGGCCACGCGCCGCGCGCTCGTCGAGCAGGGCAGCCGGTGCGATGTCCCGCTCATCGTCCGCGTCACGGCTCGTGCCGTCCGCGAGGGCCACCGCAGCGAGCGCGATGTCCAGCAGGTCCGCCTCTTCCGCGAGTGACTCCACGATGCTCCGGTAGCGGTCGGAATCGCCCTCCACGAGCTGCTCCCGGATGGTCGCCTGCAGCAGGTCCATGCGATGCGTGCGCAGGTCCGCGACCGTGGGCACCCGACCAAGATCGAGACGCTGGCCGATGACCCGCTCGATGTCCCGCAGCAGCCGATGCTCGCGTGGCTCGACGATGGTGATGGCCACCCCCGAGCGACCTGCCCGCCCCGTCCGGCCGATGCGATGGACATACGAATCGGGGTCGGTGGGCACGTCGTAGTTGACGACGTGTGACACGTGCTCGATGTCCAGACCGCGGGCTGCGACATCGGTGGCCACGAGCACATCCAGGGCGCCCTCGCGGAAGCGGCCCATGACCCGGTCACGCTGCTCCTGGGAGAGACCACCGTGGAGCGCGCCCGCGTCGTGGCCCCGCCCGGACAGCCGCGCCGCGAGGTCGTCCACCTCGCCGCGGGTACGGGCGAACACGAGCGCGGATGTCGGGTCCTCCAGGTCGAGGATGCGGCTGAGCGCGGCCAGCTTGTCGCCGCGGCGGACCACGTAGGCGACCTGGCGGATGGTCGAATCGGGTGCGTTCGAGCGCACACCGCCACCGATGCTCAGCCGGACCGGCTCGCGCAGGTGGCGCTTGGCGATCCGCGCCACGATCGCGGGCATGGTCGCCGAGAAGAGCGCCGTCTGGCGGTCCTCGGGTGTCGCGCCGAGCACCGCGTCGAGGTCGTCGGCGAAGCCCATGTCGAGCATCTCGTCCGCCTCGTCGAGCACGACGATGGCGACCTGGTCGAGCCGCAGGCTGCCCCGGCGGAGATGGTCGACCGCCCGGCCGGGTGTCGCGATGACGACATCGACACCGCCCCGCAGCGCCCGCAGCTGGAGCCCGATCGCCTGGCCGCCATAGACCGGCAGCGCCCGGATGCCCAGCCGGGTGCCGTATCGATGGATCGCCTCGGACACCTGCATCGCGAGCTCCCGCGTGGGCACCAGCACCACCATCGAGACCTGGCCGTCCGTGGTCCGTCGTCCGGGTGACCGGAGGGCGGCCAACCGCTGGAGCGCGGGCAGGGCGAATGCCGCGGTCTTGCCGGTGCCCGTGGGGGCCTGGGCGAGCACGTCGTGACCGGCGAGGATCTCCGGGATGGCGGCGTGCTGGATGGGCGTCGGCTCCTCGTAGCCGAGCTCCGTGAGGCTGTCGACGATGGCCTGGTCGAGTCCCAGCGCTGCGAACCCCTGGGCGTCGGGCGGTGGTTCCACCGGGAGCGGCTGTGTCGGTGCCGGTTCGGCGGGTCCGGCGTCGGCTCCGTCGCTGGTCGGGTCGTCAGGATCGTGCTGCATGTGTCCAGTATCACCGCGCTCCGCCAACCACGGATCGCGGCACACTACGAGGGTGACCCTGGGGATCCCCGACACCGCGTCGCGGCGTGGCGTGCGCGCCGAGCTGGTGCTGCTCATCGGTGCGCTGTCGGCGTTCGCGCCGCTGTCCATCGACATGTACCTGCCGGGCCTGCCACAGGTCGCCACGGACCTTGGCGCGACCGAGTCACAGGTCCAGCTGACCCTCACGGCGTGTCTCCTCGGCCTCGCCCTGGGCCAGCTCGTCGCGGGACCCATGAGCGATCGATTCGGTCGCCGCCGACCCCTCCTGGTGGGCCTCGCGCTCTACACCGTCGCGTCGCTGCTGTGCGCGACGGTCTCGGGCATCGACCAGTTCATCGCGCTGCGGGTGCTCCAGGGCATCGGCGGCGCCGCGGGCATCGTCATCGCGCGGGCAGTCGTGCGTGACCACTTCGCGGGCAACGAGGCAGCGCGCTTCTTCGCGCTCACGATGCTCGTCAACGGGCTCGCGCCCATCCTCGCGCCGGTCATCGGGGCACAGCTGCTGCTGGTCACCAGCTGGCAGGGCACGTTCGTGGTGCTCGCGGCGTTCGGCGCGCTGCTGTTCCTCTTCGCGGCCACGCGTCTGCGCGAATCGCTGCCACCCGAGCGACGTCGCTCCGGCGGCCTGGCCCCGGTCATGCGCGCCTACGGGACGCTGCTCGTCGATCGTTCGTTCATGGGCTTCGTGCTCGCGTCCAGCCTGGCGTTCGGCGCGATGTTCTCGTACATCGCCTCCTCCCCGTTCGTGGTCCAGGACCTCTATGGCCAGTCGCCCCAGGTGTTCAGCCTCGTGTTCGCGATGAACGCGCTGGGCATCGTGGTATGCAGCCAGGTGAGCGGCCTGCTGGTCGGTCGCCTGGGGCCGCGGCGGATCCTGACGGCGGGCCTGACCATCATGTCCATCGGTGGCGTGGTGCTGGTCGTGGCCGCGGCGAGCGGGCTCGGACTGCCGGGCATCGTGCTGGGGTATCTCATGGTCGTGCCCGCCTACGGCCTCGTGGCACCCAACGCCACCGCCCTGGCGCTGGCCGACCATGCACATCACGCGGGGAGCGCCTCGGCGCTCATCGGGGCGGTGCAGTTCCTCATCGGTGCCGTGGCGGCGCCCATCGTGGGGCTCGGCGGCACCGATTCTGCCCTGCCGACCGCCCTGGGCATCGCCACGTGTGCATGGCTGGCGTTCCTCGCCTTCCACACCCTCGCGCCGAGGGTCAGGTCCACGGGAAGCGGACGCCCAGCCCTTCGAGGATGAGCAGCACGCCGAACAGCAGGAACGCCACGGTCGCGAAGACCTTGATGGCTCGCTCCGGCAGCCGGGTGCCCAGCCAGGCGCCCACGGCGATGGCGATGGCATCCGCGGCGACCATGCCCGCGGTCGAGCCCAGCCAGGTGCCCCACGGCTCGCTGTGGGCGGCGAGCGTGATGGTCACGAGCATCGTCTTGTCGCCGAGCTCCGCGAGGAAGAACGCGGTGCCCACGGCGAGGACCGCCCAGCCGGACGAGCGGGCGGCCTTGCCCTCCTCCTCGTCGTCGAGACTGTCGCCGCGCATCGTCCAGGCCGCGAAGCCCAGGAACGCGATGCCCGCGAGGACCTGGATGAGCTGGGTGGGGATGGCCGTCGCGATGGCCACGCCCAGGACGACGGATGCCGCATGCACGATGAGCGTGGCCACGCTCACACCGATGAGCACCACGATGGCTCGATAGCGCGCCGCGAACGTGAGCGCCATGAGCTGGCTCTTGTCGCCCAGCTCCGCCACGAAGACGGCACCGAACGAGAGCAGGAACGCGTCGAGGAACATGATCCCTCCGCTGGAGGGCATCGGGATCGGGGCAGCAGACCTCGACCCGACGCCCATGGGCGTCGATGGTCGAAGGTCTCGGCCGTCGCGTGGGTGATGTCACCCGTGCGCGACCCGGCGACCGGACGCCATCGCGTCAGCATGTCGATCGACCGGAGGAGGCCTACTCCCCTTCAGGAGCCGCAAGTATGCCCGAAGCCCTCGACGAGCGCGTGTCTGCCCTGGCGAGCCAGACGGCCCCGGCACGCCGCCTCGTCCGGTCCGGGGACCACCGCGGATCTCACGGCTCGACGGAGGTGACCTCCACGGCGTGACGGCTCGCCGGGAACACGTACCGGCCGCACTCGAACACGCGGCCCGATGCATCGGAGGTCTGTCGCTCGACCACGATGGCGATGGCGGGCCGCTCCAGGACCTCGAGGGTGCGTCGCTCGTGGGCGAGCGCCAGCCTCGCCGAGATCCGCCGCACGGTCCTGGCAGGGTAGACACCCGCCTTCCGCAGGAGGTCGAACAGTCCACGCTGCTCCAGGCCGTCCACGGCGAGCGGCGCGATCCCCACCGGCAACCAGTTCTCCATGATCGCGAGCGGCACGCCGTCCGCGAAGCGCAGACGACGCAGGTGGCACACGGGTGCTCCCTCCTCCACGCGCAGCGATGCTGCCGCGAACGGTGGCGCCAGCACCTCCTCGAGGACCAGCACCGTGGTCGTGGGCTGGCGACCCGCACGCACCAGCCCGTCGTAGAGGCTGGTGAACGACCCGAACTCGTCGATCACGGGCCGGACCACCTGGGTGCCGGTGTTCCGACGCCGCACCAGGAGGCCCTTGGCGACCAGGTCACCGAACGCGCGCCGCAAGGTCAGGCGGGAGACGCCCAGTCGTTCGGCGAGCTCATGCTCCGACTCGAGCCGAGTGCCGTACGGGATCACGCCCTCGCGGATCGCCCCCTCCAGCTGGCTGATGAGCTGGAAGTAGAGCGGGATGGGGCTCGCTCGGTCGACCTCGATGGCGTCGATGCCTGCGGTGCTCCGCCTGACGATCGCTGGCTCCCGATCGACGGTGATCTCCGGATCCTCGGTCACCGGCACATCTTGGGCCACCGCGACGCGCCCCGTCACCTCCCGAACGATCTCTGTCCAGCCTATTGTCTAGTACCTTGGTCGACACATGGTAGTATTGATGTACTGACCTATCGCGTCCCAGGGAGCCCGTGATCCGATCGTTGCGCCTGCCAGGTGGTCCATCCAGCCCGATGGATGGGGCACTCGTGGCCGGACGTGCCCGCCGACGCACGGCATGGCGCTGGCTGGGCTTGCTGCCCTTCCTGCTGTTCGCCCTCGTGTTCGGGGTGTACCCCCTGAGCCAGGTCGTCCGGATGGCCTTCTCGGTCGTGGGCTTCGATGGGGGCCAGGTCGTGTGGACACCCGCGGGCCTGGACAACTTCGCCACCGTCCTCGCCGCTCCGTTGACGTGGACCGCGTTCGCGAACACGGCGGTGTTCGTGGTTGGCGGCGTCGCTGGCAGCGTGGTCCTCGGCGTCGCGTTCGCGCTCCTCGTGAACCACGGCGTCCGGATGGTCCGGGTCGCGCGCAACGTGCTCATCTGGCCCGCGGTCGTGGCACCGGTGATCGTGAGCCTGATGTGGCTGCTCGTGCTCAGCCCGACCGCAGGGGTCCTCAACAAGGCCCTCGAGGCGGCCGGGTTCCGGGAGCAGACGTGGCTCGACAGCGGCTTCACGGCGATGCTCGCCGTGATCGCGGTCGACATCTGGCACTGGACGCCGGTCGTGTTCATCTTCATCTACACGGCGCTCCAGACGGTCGACCACGCGGTGATCGAGGCGGCTCGCATCGACGGTGCCACGGAGCGCCAGGTCATCCGCCGGGTGGTGCTGCCACTCATCGCCCGGGCCATCGCCGCGGTGGCCATCGTGCGGGTCGTGATGTGCGTCCGTGCCTTCGACGAGATGTACATGCTGACCGCAGGTGGCCCCAACAACGCCACGACCCTGGTCTCGCAACGCATCACGCAGCTCTTCTTCGGCGAGCTCGACTACGGCGCGGCGTCCGCGCTGGGTCTGGTCGTGGTCGTCGCGACCAGCGTGGTCCTGGGCGTGCTCATGTACCTGCGCTCGCGCGTCCCGGTGATCGCATGAGGCGCTGGGCACGGCCGGGGACCTCGTCGTTCGCGGACCTCGCGCTGCTGGCCATCATCGCCGTGGGCGTGATCCCCATCGTCTGGATCGTGGTCGCCGCCTTCCTGCCGAACCGGGCGATCGTGAGCTCGCGATGGGAGTTCCCGTTCTGGACGGGCAACTTCGACCAGATCCTTGCCGACGGCGTGTTCCTCGCACAGCTGCGCAACAGCCTGCTCATCGTGGCCGGGACCGTGGTCCTGTGCCTGGTCATCGGTGCCCTGGGCGGGTACGTCATCGCCAAGCTCCGTCCACCCCGCTGGGTGCTCATCCCCACGGTCCTGCTCTCCGCGTGCATCCCGCTCATCCCGCCCGCGACGCTGATCCCCGGCTTCTACCTGCTCCTCGCGGACCTGGGTCTGCTGGGGAGCCTGCCCGGGCTCATCCTGCTCAACGCGTTCCTCAACGTCCCGTTCGCGCTGTTCTTCATGGCGTCCGCGTTCGAGCGGGTCCCGGAGGAGCTGCGTGAGGCGGCGCTCGTCGATGGCGCGGGCGAGCTGCGGAGCGCCTGGTCGGTGATGCTGCCGCTCGTCAAGCCGGCGCTCGCGTCGGTCTCGGTCTTCGTCGCGATCATGGCCTGGAACGAGTTCCTGATGGGCCTGACCATGACCGCCGTGACGGGCGCGGTGGCACCTCCGGCGGTCA
>CAZYTQ010000035.1:0-17556 GCA_964650135.1 uncultured Anaerolineaceae bacterium
CCTCGCCGCGGTAGCGCTTCTTCAGGTAGCGCGCCATGGACCTGGCCGCGCGGCCGCGATGCGAGATGCGATCCTTCTCCTCGGCGCTCATCTGGCCCACGGTCCGGCCGCCGGGCTGCTCGGTGAGTGGCTCGAAGATGGGGTCGTAGCCGAAGCCGCCATCACCACGGGGCGCGAATGCGATGCGTCCCTCCAGCGTCCCGGAGCGGGTCATGACCCACGGTCGACCGCCCACGGGCTGGGAGCGTGGATCGAGGAACGCGAGCACGCATCGATACCGGCCCCGTCGTCGCTCGGGCGGCAGACCGTCCAGCTCGGCGAGCAGCTTGGTGTTGTTCTGCTCGTCGGTCGCGTCCTCGCCCGCGTAGCGCTTGGTGTACACGCCGGGTGCCCCTCCCAGGGCGTCCACCTCGACGCCGGAGTCATCCGCGAGCGTGGGCATCCCCGCGAGTCCGCAGTAGAAGCGCGCCTTGATGATGGCGTTGCCCCGGAACGTGGCGGCGTCCTCGATGGCCTCACCTTCGATGCCTGCCTCGTCCAGCGACACGAGCTCCAGCCATGGCAGGTGGAGCAGTGTCCGCAGCTCCCCCAGCTTGTGCTCGGAACGGGTGGCGACGAGGACGCGCACGGTCATGGCGACCGTCGCTCGTCGCAGCTGCCCGGCCCGCATGCCGTGTGGCGTCGCACGCGACCCATCAGCGACGAGGACCGCCGATCGCCTCGCGCTGGGCCGCGAAGAGCTGCGCGATGCCACCGTCGGCGAGCGTCAGCAGCTCGTCCATGCGCCCCCGCGTGAACGGCTTGCCCTCAGCCGTGCCCTGGACCTCGACATAGGCGCCCGAGCTCGTGGCGACCACGTTGAAGTCGACCTCGGCGTGGGAGTCCTCGGCGTAGTCCAGGTCGAGCACCGGCGAGCCATCGACGATGCCCACGCTGACCGCCGCCAGCTGTGCCGTGACGGCCCGCTCGAGGCCGATCCGGCGAAGCGCCAGCGAGAGCGCGATCCAGCCCCCCGTGATGGAGGCGCAGCGGGTGCCACCGTCCGCCTGGAGCACATCGCAGTCGAGGGTCACGGTGCGCTCGCCGAGGATCGCGGTGTCCACGACGCCCCGCAGCGACCGACCGATGAGCCGCTGGATCTCGTGGGTCCGGCCACCCAGCTTGCCGCGCACGCTCTCGCGCTGGCTGCGTTCCGATGTCGCCCCTGGCAGCATCGAGTACTCCGCGGTCACCCAGCCCGTGCCCTTGCCACGCAGATGCGGCGGGATGCGGTCCTCGATGGTCGCGGCGCACAGGACATGGGTGTCCCCTTCGCGGAAGATGACCGAGGCGGCCGCCCACTTCTGGACGTCCAGCTCCACCGACACCGGCCGCAGCTGGGTCGACAGCCGACCGTCACCACGTGCCTGTGCCCCGTTCCCGATGCTCATGATGTGCCCCCTTCCCGGTCGTCCGGCGACCGGATGCCGAGCGCAGGGATGGGCACGTCCGATACCGACGCCGCCTCCGCCTCCGCCCGCTTGACCTCCTGCCACAGCTCGTCCAGCTCATCGAGACCGAGCGCCTTCAGCTGCACCCGTCGTTCCGCGGCCAACCGCTCGACCCCCGCGAAGCGACGCGCGAACTTGCGACTCGCCGCTCGCAACGCCGCCTCCGGATCGATGTCCAGCTTCCGGCCCAGGTTCACGAGCACGAACAGCAGGTCGCCGTACTCCTCGGTGCGATGCGCGTCGTCCTCGGCGGTCAGCAGCTCGGTCGCCTCCTCGGCGACCTTGTCGATGACACCCTCGAGGTCGGGCCAGTCATAGCCCAGGCTCGCGGCACGCTCCTGCATCTCGTCCGCGTAGGCGAGCGCGGGCAACGAGCGCGAGAGTCCTGCGAAGGCCGCCGGCATGTCCGCGTCCCGGACACGCGGCGGCGTGGCGGCGTTCCCCGGCGCGACGCCCGAGGGCGCTCCCGCGGCCCCGGCGGCGGCCCGCTCGTCGGCCTTGATGTCCTCCCAGGCGCGTGTCACCTCGTCGGCCGTCCTGGCCGCGCCATCCCCGAACACGTGCGGATGGCGCCGGACGATCTTGGTCATGATCGAGCGCTCGACATCCGACAGGTCGAAGATGCCCGCCTCTGCCGCGTGCTGGGCATGGAGCACGATCTGGAGCCACAGGTCGCCCAGCTCCTCCGCGAGCTCGGGACCCGGCTCGCCCTCCAGCGCGTCGTAGACCTCGTACGCCTCCTCCAGCAGGAACGGCCGCAGCGAGCGGTGATCCTGCTCCCGGTCCCAGGGACAGCCGCCGGGCGCGCGCAGACGCGCCACGAGCCACGGCAGGCCCCACGGCGACGCGCTGTCCAGCCGGTCGGGCAACGGCGCCAGGACATGGACACCGGCCTCCAGGTCCACGGCCACGAGCGCACCCACGGTCGTGTCCGCGGCCCCTTCGAGACCGATGACGGGATGGTCGGCCGGGTAGAGCCGCTGGAGCATCGCGACGGGATCGTCACCGTGGCCATGACGACCGGGCAGCACGCTCGGCCGGAACGGTGGCGCGTCGGGCTCGGCCGGGGACGGCGGATCGGCTGGCTCCGCGGGGAGTGGCCCGGCCATGGCCGCGGGCACCACCACGAGGGTCATGGCCGGCTCCACCGGCCGGCGGACGAGCGCCGCAGGCGACACGATGACGACGCCGCCGGCCGCACCAAGCCCGCGTCGTCGGAGCTCATCGAGCAGACCGTCGAGGGCCATCTCAGGCGGGCGCCAGGACGCCCCGGGCCTCCAGCAGGTCGAGCACCAGGTGTGCGTTCGCATCCACGGTCCTGCCCACCGTCTCGAGCTGGATCTCGGGGGTCAGTGGCGGTTCGTAGGGGTCGTCCACGCCCGTCAGGTTGGTGACCTCGCCGCTGCGAGCCCTCGCATACCAGCCCTTGACGTCGCGCGCCTCGCACACCTCGATGGGCGTGTCCACGAACACCTCGATGAACGTGCCGGGTGGCAGCATCGCGCGCACCTCGTCACGCGTGGCCCGGTAGGGGCTCACCGCGGCCACGATGGCGATGCCTCCGTGGCGCACGACCTCGCCTGCCACGTAGCCGATGCGGCGCACGTTGATGTCCCGGTCCTCGCGCCCGAAGCCGAGACCGGCCGAGAGGTGGGTCCGCACCACGTCACCGTCGAGCACCGTCACGTAGCGGTCACGCGCCCGCAGGAGATCGATGACCACCTCCGCCGTGGTCGACTTGCCGGAGCCCGACAGACCCGTGAACCAGACACAGACACCGGGGCGAACGCTCAACGTCCAGCCCTCCGGCGCGTCCGCCGGACCGTGCCAGCCATCAACCGAAGGTCGACTCGTCGAGGGTGATGCGCTGCTGCTCCATGAGCGCGTCCTTCTGCGGCTGATACCAGTCGCTGAAGGCGCTCGCCCGGACCTGCGCGAGCTGGATGGGGTCCAGTGGCCGGTCGGCTCGCTCGATGAGCTGGTAGACGTGCCAGCCATCGTCGGTCTCGATGATCTCGGTCATGCCACCGGGCTCGAGGGCTTCGACGGCGGCCTGGGCCTCCAGGGGCACCTGGGCCGTGGTCCGCCAGCCGATGTCACCACCATCGGGACCCTCCGCACCATCGGACATCTCCGTCGCGATGGCCGCGAAGTCGGCATCCGGCTCGGCGAGCGCGGTCTCCAGTGCGGTCCTGCGCTCGTTGAGCGGCGGGCGGTAGCCCTGGAACAGGATGACGTGATAGCCATAGTCGGACCTGATGGGCCCCACGACGTCACCCGGCTGGAGCGTGCCCAGGGAGTCGAACAGCGGGTCCGAGAACTCCGGGATCATGCTGTCGCGGCTGAACCAGCCGAGGTCACCACCTCTCGTGGCCGTGCCATCGTCGCCCTGCTTCGCGAGCTCCACGAATGCGGCCTCGCGCGTCGCGGGATCGGTGATCGCCTCGAGCTGCGCGGTGCTCAGGCCGGCCTGGGCGAGGGCCACCGTCCACGACGGGTCGTCATCGGGGATCCCGGCCGCGGCGTTGGGGTCGTCCTCGGGCGAGTACAGGATGTGGCTCGCATGGACCTCGCCGGAATCGGCGTCGGGATCGGACTGGGTGTCACCCGCCAGGACGATCTCTGCGAGGTGCACCTGCGGCTGGTCGCCCGTGGTGGCCTGCGCCACGACACTGTCCTCGAGCCGCTGGGCGATGGCCTCCATGCGCACGTTGTGGCGATAGGAGTCCCATGACACGAGCGCGGTCAGGTCGTCCCGGAACGCGGCGTCCGGCGCCGCCGGCTCGATGCCCGTCAGACGTGCGATGCGGTAGGTCCCGGTCGCGTCCTGGAACAGGGGCGTGTCCTGGCCCTCGGCCAGTCCGAAGATGGATGACATGAGGGCGGCATCGCCGAGGCCCCGATCATCCACACCGACGGTGCCGTAGTCGCCGTCCGCGGTCGCGGTATCCGCGGTCCCGTACTGACGGGCCACCGCTCCGAAGTCCGTGCCGGCCGCGAGGGCCGCCTGGGCGGCGCGGGCGTCCGCCAACGCCTGCTGTCGGCCCGTCGCATCGTCGCTCGCGGGGACCACCTCGATCACCGAGATGCGGCGCATCTCGGGGCGCATGCTGTCCGCGGCGACCGCCGCATCCAGCTCCGCGTCGCTGATGTCGATGCCCTGCCCGGATGCGAGCTGGCCCTGGAGGGTCAGGTCCACGAGCGAATCGATGGCGTCCTGGCTGACCGATGACTGGGCATCGCTGATGGTCGCGCGACGCGCCGTGGCCTGGTCGGCGGTGAGGTCGCCCGCAGCGACCGACTCGGTCACACGGCGGTCCTCCCGGTCCAGCCGGAAGTTCTCGAGACGCGCCCGGTCGACCCACTGGTCACGCGTGATGGACGCGCCATCGACGCTGGCCACGGATCGCAGGTGCTGGTCCCAGTACTGCCATGCGACACCGACGACGATGACCGCCACGACCGCGATGGTGAGGCCGATGAAGGTCAGGGTGACGCGGCGCTGGAAGCGTTCCTCGGGGTCGAGCGGTCGCCGGTTCACGGACCCGCCGCCACGGGATCGAAGGTTGGACGTCATGCTCTGCTCAGGTGGTGGAGGGCTGGGTCCGTCCGCCATGGGCACCCTACCGGCGCACCGCGCGCGGATAGGACGACCCTCGGTCGACGGCGCCGTAGTCTAGCGCACAGGCGGCACCCTGCCCGCCCATGCAGCCCGACCGCGGGTCGGCGGGTGTCCATGGTACCGTGCGGTCCCCATGCAGATCGCATCCGATGCGCCCGCGACCTTCCGGAGCAGCGCGGACCGACCCGGAGCCCTGGAGCTCCTTGTGACGGCCGTGCGTGAGGCCCTGTCGCGCCAGCGTCTCATCCGCTACCTGGTGCGTGCCGAGATCAAGAAGAAGGGCACGGACACCGTCCTGGGCAACGTGTGGTGGGTCCTCGACCCGCTCGTGTCGCTCGCGGTGTACGTGTTCGTGTTCGGCACCGTGTTCGTGCGCAACCAGCAGGACTTCGCGGTGTTCCTGCTGGCGGCGATGATCCCCTTCAAGTGGTTCACGGGCACCCTCTCGGACGCGGTGCCGTCGGTGACCAGCAGCGGCTCGCTCATCAAGCAGATCCAGTTCCCCAAGATCGTGCTGCCACTGGTGGTCAACGGGTCGGGGATCATGAACCTGCTCGTGGGCTTCGGGGTGCTGATCGGCTTCCTGGTCCTGATGTTCCCGTCCCACCTGAGCCCGATGCTCCTGCTGTTCCCGGTGATCGCGCTCATCCAGGGCGTGCTGATGCTGGGTCTGTCGTTCTTCCTCTCGGCGGCCACCGTGTTCTATCGGGACGTAGGCATCGTCATCGGCCATGTGCTCCGACTGCTGTTCTACGTGGCACCCATCCTGTGGAGCTTCGAGGCCACGGGTGGTCGCGGATCCCTCATCCAGCACGCGGTGGGCGAGGGCATCTTCACGATCCTGCGCTACAACCCGATCTCGGTGCTGATCGAGACCTACCGGACCATCGCCTACGGCGTGCCCCTCGCGGGCGGCGCCTGGCGTCAGGCCACGCCGGACGACATCGAATGGCTCGCGCTCGCGATCGTGCTGGTGTCGTCGGTCGCGATCCTGGTCCTGGGGACGGTCTTCTTCAAGCGGCTCGAGCCCGCGTTCGCGAAGGTGCTGTGATGAGCCAGGGCATCGCGGACAGCACGGAGACGGATGGCACGGATGGCACGGAGGTCGCGGCCAGCACGCTGTCGGACCCTCCGACCGACCAGAGCATCGCGGACGTCACACCCGTGGCCATCGCGCGCAGCATCGATCAGGTCGCACCCCCCGCGCTCGCGGTGCGGGACCTGGGGGTCCAGTACAACCTCCGGTTCGGCAAGAACACGCGCATGCGCACCAGCTTCCGGAACGCGCTCCAGCGTCGAGGGTCGGCCAAGACCTTCTGGGCCCTGCGCAACGCCACCTTCTCCGTCCGGCGCGGCGAGTCGGTGGGCGTCGTCGGGCCGAACGGTGCCGGCAAGAGCACGCTGCTGCTGGTCCTGGCCGGCATCATCACCCCGTCCGAGGGCGTGGTGGAGGTGAACGGCCACATCTCCACGCTGCTGAGCCTCCAGGCCGGGTTCGACCAGGAGCTGTCGGGCCTCGACAACATCGCGCTCGCCGGTGCGCTCATGGGCATCCCCCACCAGGACATGACGCGCATCACGCCCGAGGTCATCGAGTTCGCGGACCTGGGCTATTTCATCGATGCCCCGCTCAAGACCTACAGCTCGGGGATGCGCGCCCGTCTGGGCTTCGCCATCGCCACCGCGGTCGACCCGGACATCCTGCTGCTGGACGAGGTGCTCCAGACCGGGGACGAGGTGTTCCGCGAGAAGAGCCGCCAACGCATCATCTCGGTGCTCCAGGCGGCCAAGGCCGTGGTCCTGGTGACCCATGACATGACGTGGGTCACGGAGTTCTGCACCCGGGCGTTGCTCATCGAGGACGGCCGGGTGGCCCTCGATGACACCCCGGACGAGGTCGTGCGGATGCACCGCGAGCACTCCCAGGCGCGTCGAGCCGCCCGCCGGGAGGCCATCGACCGGATGCGCCGCGGCGAGCTCGCCATCGACGCGGTGGACCTGCGGCGGATGGAGGAGCCCAGGGCCAAGGGGAAGCGTCAGAGCATCGAGTGAGCCACGCGCCCGTGACGGGGGGACCGCCCCCAGCCACCATCCGTGCCCTGATGCTGCCGGCCCAGTCCAACCCCTACCAGGGACTGCTGGCAGATGCGCTGCGCGCCGAAGGGGTCGAGGTCGTCATGGGCGACGGACCGGCGCGGTTCCCGGTGCTGCCCATCCTCACCGCCTGGATCAGGGCCGGCCGGCCGGCCGTGCTCCATCTCCACTGGGCGCATCGCTACCTGCTGCCCGTGCTGGGCCGGCGGGGCATCGCGAGCCGACGCACCATCGGCGAGCTCCGGCTGCTGCGTCGCCTGGGTGTGCGCATCGTGTGGACCATCCACAACGTGAGCAGCCACGAGGCAGCGAGCGTCCCGACCGAGCAGGCCACGCATCGGGCCATCGTGGACCTGAGCCACGCGGTGATCTGCCACTGCGAGGCCGCCCGACGCATGGCCATCGAGGCGTACGCGCTCCCAGCACGCCTCCACGATCGGCTGCGCGTGATCCCGCACGGCGACTACGCCGGCGTCTACCCGGACACCATCGCGCGTGAGGCCGCACGGGCCGCACTGGGCGCAGCACCCGACGAGCGGGTGATGCTCTTCCTCGGCCAGATCAGGCCATACAAGGGCGTCGAAGACCTCATCGATGCCTTCCGGACGCTCGATCGTCCGGCCATCAGGCTGGTCATCGCCGGACGGACGCCGGGTGTCACCATGAACCGGAGACTCTCCGAGCGCGCGGATGGTGACGCACGCATCACGTTCGTGCCCGGGGCCGTGCCCGACGAGCTGATGCAGGTCTATCTGCGGGGCGCGGACGTGGCCGTGCTGCCCTACCGCGACGTGCTCACGTCAGGGTCCGCGATCCTGGCCATGACCTTCGGCCTGCCCGTCGTGGCGCCGGCCATCGGGTGCCTGCCGGAGACGCTCGAGGGTTGCTCGGTGCTCTATGACCCCGACGCGCCCGATGCCCTTCGCCGAGCCCTCGAGCAGGCGCTCGCGAGCGACCTGCGGTCCCTGGGCGAGCACGCGGTGGCGGCGTCCCGGCAGCTCGACTGGCGGGACATCGCACATCGGACCGCCACGCTCTACCGGGGCGGCTGACCGCCGCTCATCGCCGTGACGAGGATGCGCGCGATGCGCGCGCCGGCGTGGCCATCCCAGAGTGGTGGTCCCTCGGCGGGTGCGGCCAGCTCCCCTCGCAGCGCCGCGTCCACCATGGGGCCCAGGTCCTCGGGCGCGACCAGCCGGTTGGTGCCATGGGTGATGGTCACAGGTCGCTCGGTGTTGGGCCGGAGCGTGAGACACGGGACGCGCAGCACCGTCGTCTCCTCCTGGATGCCACCGCTGTCGGTGACCACGACCGCTGCGGCCCGGACCAGCGACAGGAACTCGAGATAGCCCAGCGGCTCGATGACCGTGATGCCCGCCACGTCGCGCAGGCCGGCCGCCTCCAGCCGCGCCCTGCCTCGGGGGTGGAGCGGCAGCACCACGGGCAGGCGACCGGCAAGGTCGCGCAGCGCACCGACCAGACGCGCGGCCGCCTCGGGTGTATCCACGTTGGCGGGCCGATGGAGCGTCGCGACGGCATACCGCTCGGGCACCTGCAGTCGCGCCCGCACGGGTCCGGGGTCGAAGCGGTCGAGGTGCCGCAGCAGGGTGTCGATCATGGGGTTGCCCACGAAGTGGATCCGCTCCACATCGATGCCCTCGCGTGTGAGGTTGTCGATGGCCTCGGGGCTGGTCACGAACAGGAGGTCCGAGATGACATCCGTGAGCCGCCGGTTGACCTCCTCGGGCATCGTCGCGTCGAAGCTGCGCAGGCCTGCCTCCACGTGGGCCACGGGTACCAGCAGCTTGGCGCACACGAGAGCGGCGGCAAGCGTGGAGTTGACGTCGCCATAGACCACGACCATGGCCGGTCGGCGGGCCACGAACTCGTCCTCGAGTGCCGCCAGGAGGGCGGCCGTCTGGTGGCCATGGCTGCCCGATCCGACGCCGAGGCTGACATCCGGGGCAGGCAGGGACAGGTCTCGGAAGAAGACGTCGGAGAGCAGCGGGTCATAGTGCTGGCCCGTGTGGACCAGCCACTGGGGGATGTCGAGAGCGGCCAGGGCGTCGATGACGGGTGCCGCCTTGATGAAGTTGGGCCGGGCACCCACCACGTGGACCACGCGGTCGCTCGGCGCCGCAGTGCCGCTCGGCGCCGCAGTGCCGCTCGGCGCCGCAGTGCCGCTGGCGCGAGCGTGTGGGCCCTCCCCGGTGGCCGCGTCGGCGCTGGTCGGATCGGTCATGCCACCCCCAGGTGTCGGTAGAGGTCGAGATAGCGCTCGGCGCTCCGGCGCCATGTCCGATGCTCCCGCACCCACGCACCAGCCGCATGCCCGAGCGCCCGGCGCCGATCGAGGTCGAACAGCAACGGCTCGAGCACATCGGCGAGGTCCTGCGGGTCACCGGGCCGGAAGGACAGCCCGGTCACACCCTCGTCGACCAGCTCCCGGAGCGCATCGACCCGGCTGACGACCACGGGGATGTCCATCGCCATCGCCTCGTAGGGCTCGAGCGGCGTCGCGAGCTCCGGGGTGGCCACCGCCCGCCGAGGGACCACGAACACGTCCAGCAGCGAGTACCAGGTGCCGATGTCCGCGTGCGCGACGCGACCCGAGAACACGACCGACCCCTCCTCCATGCCGCTCGATCGGCGGGCCTGCTCCAGACGTCCTCGCTCGGGTCCGTCACCCACGATGAGACAGCGCACCCCACGACCCCGACGACGCAGCTCGGCGGTCGCCTCGATGAGGATCTCGATGCCCTCGTTCGGTGCCAGCGTGGACACATAGCCGATGACCGGACCGTCGCCCAGACCCAGCTGACGAGCCAGCGCGTCGTCACGAGGCAGCGGCACGAACCGGTCCGGCTCGACGGCGTTCGGGATGACGTGGATCAGTGCCGGATCGACACCACGCTCCACGAGCCGGTGCCGCAGGCCATCCGAGACCGTCACCACGGCCGCAGCCTCCCGCATGAGCGTCAACTCGAGGTGCGCGTCCACGTGATCATGATGGCTGGCCCCCGCATCGTCGGATGTGCCGGGTCGCCGTGGCCGCTGCAGGAAGCGCCGCACCTCGTACACCACGGGCAGACCCAGGCGCTCCCCGACGGCCAGAGCCGCCCGGAGATCGGTCCAGGGTGACGTCGCGTGCAGCACCGATGCCTCGTGGCCCATCGCGATGTCGGCCAGCCCGCGTGCGAGCAGCGCCGCGTCATGGTCGGGTCGCTCACGCAGCTCGCGCGCGATCGTCGTCAGGCGATAGGCCACGGGACCCACCTGCCACGCGTCGGGTGGGTGACGACCGGCCGCCACATCCTCCTGTCGCCGAGCGGCCACCACCGGCTCGAGACCCAGGTCCAGCATCGCCGCCGCCACGTTCTGGGTCCGGATGGCATAGCCGGACTGGCGTCCGGGCAGGCCGTGGCTGACGAGGATGACGGGTCGGCCGAGCCGAGGCGCATGCGGCCGTGGCGGGTCGGGCACCGTCGGCCGCCAGTCGGGATCGTGGGCGCGCTCCTGGGCGAGTGCCTGGACCAGCACCGCCTGGGCGCTGGCGCGACGCGGGTCGAGGGACGCCGCCGTGCGCGCCGCCAGCACCGCCTCGGGGTAGCGCGCCAGCGACAGGTCGACGCGTGCCTGGAGGAGGGCGCGCTCCGCGTTCCGGTCGCTCTCCAGCTCGCTCATCCGGTCGAGCACGTCGCGGGCCCCCGCCAGGTCGTGTCGCTGGAGCAGCAACCGACCGATGTCCACGCGCGTCCGGTCCGGTGTGTCGGCCGCATCCGCGACGTGTCGGAGCGTCGCGGAGACCTCTGGTCCGTCGTCCACGGCACTGCTGCCCACGGCGCGCAGGAGCGCGGCACGCCCATGGTCACGCGACGCGGGTGTCGCCGCGTGCGAGAGCGCGCGCATGAGGTGACCGACCAGCCGGCGCTGACGCGGGGGCATGGAACCCAGGCGACGCACGACCTGGAGTGGCTCGTCGATACCCAGGACGGCGCGCACCCCCTGTGCCGACCGGGTGACGGACCGGGGCAGATGCGCACCCAGGCGTCGGATGGTGGACATCGCTGTGGGGGCCGCTCCGTTCGAGGGTGACGCGCGACACAGGCGCCCGATCGTCCATGCCGACCGCGCGCACGGCGGCGGATCGGCGGACGGGCACCCGATCGGAGGACGACAGTAGCAGGCCCGATCCACCCCGGGAGGTCGGTGGTGCGTGCGATCGTCGGCGGCTGCTCGCCAGCGGCACCTCCGGTCCCCTGCTATCGTGCCGGGCCGTGACACGTATCGGTATCGTCGGCATGGGCTACGTGGGCCTGCCGCTCGCGATGGCGTTCGTCGATGCCGGCGAGGATGTGCTGGGCATCGACATCGACCACCGCAAGCGAGAGGCCCTGGCGGCTGGCCGCACCTGGATCGAGGATGTGACCGCCGACGAGCTGGTCGCCGCGCGGGCGACGGGCCGCCTGCGCATCGAGGTCACGGCCGAGGGCCTCGCGGACCGGGACACGGTCATCGTGTGCCTGCCCACGCCCATCGATGAGCACCGCAACCCGGACCTGCGGCCGGTCCTTGCGGGTGTCGAAGCGGCCATCCCGTTCCTCGCCCCCGGCGCGCTGCTCATCCTCGAGTCGACCACGTGGCCGGGCACCACCCGCGAGGTCCTCGCACCGCTCCTCGAGCAGGCCGGCAGGCGCATCGGGACCGACGTGTTCCTCGCCTTCAGCCCCGAGCGCGTGGATCCCGGCAATACCCGCTATGGCATCCGCAACACGCCCAAGGTGGTCGGCGGCATGACGGCCGAGTGCACCCGTCGCGCGGCCGACCTGTACCGCCGCATCTGCGAGACCGTCAAGGTGGTCTCCTCCCCCGAGAGCGCCGAGATGGCCAAGATCGTCGAGAACACCTTCCGGGCCGTCAACATCGCGCTCGTGAACGAGATGGCCATCCTCGCGGACCGCATGGGGATCGACATCTGGGAGACCATCGATGCGGCCTCCACCAAGCCCTTCGGGTTCATGTCCTTCTGGCCGGGGCCCGGTCTGGGCGGTCACTGCATCCCCGTCGACCCGTTCTACCTGACGTGGCGCGCCAAGGCCTACGATCTCGACACGGAGTTCGTGGAGTTGGCGGGGCGCATCAACTCGAACATGCCCTACTACGCCGTGGCGCGTGTCGCGCGGGCGCTCAACGAGGCCGGCAAGCCGCTCAAGGATGCGCGCGTGCTGCTCCTGGGCATGGCCTACAAGGGCAACGTGGGCGACCTGCGTGAGAGTCCGTCGCTGAAGCTCGTGGAGCTGCTCCGGCGCGATGGCGCCGTGGTCCAGTACCACGACCCCCACGTCGCCCACGTGGACGGGCTCGACATGGGATCGGTGGAGCTCACCGACGAGGCCATCGCTGTCGCCGACGTGGTGGTCCTGGCGACCCATCACCGGGCCGTGGACCTGGCCCGGGTGGTCGAGCACGCGGCGCTCGTGGTCGATCTCCGCAACGCGGTCCGCCAGACGCTCAACGGGGAGCCGGGCGGGCCCGTGCCCGCCAACGTGGAGGTCCTCTGATCGTCGCCGCCCGGCCATGACCGCGCGTCGCGCCGTCTGGGTCGATCTCACCAACTCGCCCCACGTCCTGTTCTTCCGACCCATCCTCCGACGGCTCGACGAGGCGGGCGTGCCGAGCGTGGTCACGGCGCGCGACTTCGCGCAGACCCTCGGGCTGCTGGAGCTCTATCGCATCCCGCACACCGTCATCGGGCGGCATGGCGGCGCGGCGGTCGGCGGCAAGGCGGTCGGCCTCGCGCGCCGCTCGCTGGCCCTCACCCGCTTCGGGCGTTCGCGACGAGACATCCGCCAGGCGGTCAGCCACGGCTCGAACGACCTCGCGGTCGCGGCGCGTCTGCTGCGCATCCACAGCACGGTGCTCCACGACTTCGAGGGCGCCACGACGATGCATCGCATCAACTTCCGGCTCGTGGACAAGGTCATGGTGCCGGAGGTGATCCCGTGGTCCGCGCTCGCGGCGCTGGGTCTCCAGGAGCGACGGTATCGGCCCTACCCGGGCATCAAGGAGCAGGTCACCCTGGCCGATTTCGAGCCGGACCTGACGGTCATCGACCAGCTGGGCCTCGACCCGGCCCGGCCCATCGCGGTGCTCCGACCGCCCGCCACGATGAGCCTGTACCACCGGGGCATCGAGAACACCCTGTTCGACGATGTGCTGGCCCATCTGCGGGCATCCGATGCGCAGGTCGTGCTGCTGCCGCGGACCCCCGAGCAGGCACGATCGTTCACGGGTGCGGGCGGCGTGACCATCCCCGCGACCCCGGTGGACGGGCCGTCCCTGGTGTATGCCGCGGACCTCGTGGTGAGTGCCGGGGGGACCATGAACCGGGAGGCGGCGCTCCTGGGCACACCCACGTGGACCACCTTCGCGGGCGAGCTGGGTGCCGTCGACCGGATGCTCATCGATACCGGGCGCATGGGCGTGCTCGAACGCCCCGACCAGCTGCGTATCGAGAAGCGGCAGCCGGGTGCGCCCACGCACGAGGCCCTTGCTGATGCGGTCACCCGTGAGATCCTCGCCCGCTGACCCGGTGGACGACCGGGGGTCGGCCGGATCGGTGCTGGCAGGTGTGACGCGGCGAGATCCCGCGCGCGTGGCCATCGTCATGGACCGGTCGGGCGAGTTCGACTCGCGCAGCCATCGGCTCGCAGCATCGCTCGCGGCGCGGGGCGATATCGTGACGATCTACTCGTGGCGTGGGTCGGGCCTGCCCGAGGTCGAGGAACGTGACGGATACCGCATCGTGCGGGTGCCCGGCGGGACCGGCGACGATGGCGCGTCGGCATCGAGCAGCGCTGGTCGTGGGTCAGGGACGGGCGACGCCACTCGGCGTGGGGTCGGGACGCGGGTCCGCCAGGCGATCCGGACGCTCGATCATCGGATCACCCGACGACTCCGGGAGACGCCGCTCACCCGCCGATTCCTGTTCTTCCCGGTGCGGCCCGTGCGCTGGGCACGCACGCTGCCGGACCTCGTCGAGCCGCACGATGTGTGGCACGGCATGTGGGCAGGCTCGCTGCCCGCGCTGGTTCGCCTGCGCAGGCGCCACGGCGGCGTGGCGGTCTATGACGCACGCGACATCTATCTCCGGTCACGACAGTTCGAGCGCGCACCCGGCTGGCAGCGGCGGCTCCTGACCTGGCTCGAGCGTCGATGGGCACACGCGGCGGACGCGGTCATCAGCGTGTCCCCCGAGTACGCTCGTGAGCTGCGTCGGGACCTCCGTCTGGAGGACATCCCGGTCGTGCGCAACTGTCCCGAGCGATGGGATCCGCCGTCACCCCGACCGGACCACATCCGGACCCTGCTGGGGCTCCCCTCGAGCATCCGCATCGTGCTGTACCAGGGCCAGCTCATGAGCGACCGGGGCATCGAGCAGTCGATGGACGCGGTCCTCGAGGTGCCTGACGCGGTGCTGGTGCTGATGGGCATGGGTCACCCCGAGCGATACCGCGCGCGCGCGGCCGAGGCGCCCTACGCGGGACGGGTGCATGTCATCGACCCCGTGCCACCCCGCGAGCTGCTGACCTGGACCGCATCGGCCGACGTGATGGTCATGGCCATCCAGCCCACCAGCCGCAACCACGAGCTGACGACCCCCCAGAAGCTGTGGGAGGCCATGGCCGCCGGCGTACCCGTCGTCGCATCGGACCTGCCGGGCATGGCCGGCGTGGTGCGTGAGACCGGCTGCGGCGAGCTGTGCGACGCGAGCTCACCGGCATCCATCGCGGACGCGCTCCGACGGGTCCTCGGAGACGACCCGGCCCACGCTCGCCGGATGGGTGACCAGGGGCTGGCGGCCGCCCACGACCGGTATCATTGGGGCTCCCAGCTGGAGGTCCTGGACGCCGTGTACACCCGGCTGCTGGCGAAGCGAACGTGAGCCGGCCCGGCGGTCGGCCGCCGGCACGCATCGCGATCCTGTCCCACGGCACCAGCGAGTTCGACTCGCGTGCCCAGCGCATCGCCCGGACCTGCGCGGCGCGTGGTGACACGGTCACGCTCTACTCGCGGTCCCTGACCGGACTGCCACGCGAGGAGCTGCGGGATGGCTATCGCATCGTCCGGCTGCCACTGAGCGACGACGACCAGCGTGCCGCCGACCGGCAGGAGCGGCAGACGGCCCATGTGGCGGCCACGACCGACGAGCCTCCTGGTCCGACCGGGGCCAGCCCGGACACCACCCGGTCCGGCCCTGGGCCGACGGAGGGCACATCCACCCGGCCGAGCACCACGCGACGCATCATCAGCGCACTGCCCACGGGCACGCTGCTGCGTCACCGGTTCCGGCAGTTCCCCATCCGACCGCTCCAGCGTGCGCACTGGTTCGCGCGCCAGGTGGAGCCACACGACATCTGGCACGGCATGTGGGCAGGCTCCCTGCCCGCGCTCGAGCAGGTCCGCGCGCGGCACGGGGGCCGCACCGTGTACGACGCCCGGGACGTGTTCCTGCGCTCGCGCATGTTCGATGACATGCCCCGCTGGCAGCGGGCCATCCTCACCCGGTACGAGAGCCGCTGGGCGCGCTCCGCGGACGCGGTGCTCCAGGTCTCGGAGGAGTACGCCGCGATGACGGCGCGTGACCTCGGCCTGGAGCAGGTCCAGGTCGTCCGCAACTGCCCCGAGCGATGGGACCCGCCATCGCCGCGCCCGGACCGGTTCCGGGAGCTGCTGGCGCTGCCCGCGAGCACCCGCATCGTGCTGTACCAGGGACGAGTGATGGGTGACCGGGGCATCGAGCAGGCGATGGACGCCATCCTCGAGGTGCCCCAGGCGGTGCTGGTGATCATGGGCTTCGGCAACCAGAATGGCGACCAGTCGACGCGCGACCCGTACGTCGCCAGGACCCGCGAGACGCCCTGGCAGGGCAAGGTGTTCGTGGTCGATCCGGTGCCGCCCACGGAGTTGCTGCCGTGGAGCGCGTCGGCGGACGTGATGGTCATGGCCGTGCAGCCGCGCTCCGAGAACCACCGCTACATGACCCCCCAGAAGCTGTGGGAGGCGCTCGCGGCTGGCGTGCCGGTGGTCGCGGCGGACATGCCCGGCTTCCGGAACGTCGTCGGCTCGGTGGGCTGTGGCGTGCTGGTCGACCCGACCTCACCCACGGACATCGCGCGGGGCATGCGCGACCTGTTCGACCTCGGGGCGGAGGGGCTGCGGGCGGTCGGTGACACGGGTCTCGCCGCAGCCCACGACCGCTACAACTGGGAGGTCCAGGCAGAGGTCCTGGAGTCCGTGTATGCCCGCCTGCTGGGCACGGACGCACGACCGGGGGTGGCATCGGCGGCGGCTGGACCACCGACGACCGGCGGACCCGCACCGAGCGGCCCGGCGCAGGACGGCGCATGAGGGTCGGCATCCTCTCACCGGGTACCAGCGAGTTCGATTCCCGAGCGCAGCGGATCGCGCGCACCATCGCGGCGCGCGGCGACACGGTGACCGTCTACTCCCGGCTGGCGGCGGGACTGCCGGCCGAGGAGGCCATCGATGGCTATCGCATCGTGCGCATCCCGCTCGACGGCGAGGGACTCCAGCAGGCGGGCGCCGGGGCCAGCGCCCCGGCGGGCGGCGGCATCCGGCGCACCCTTTCCGCCGTCACGACGCGTGTCCGGACCCTGGCGGAACGGGTGCCGACCGTGCGTCGCTTCCAGCGCTTCCCGATCGAGCCGCTGCGCGTGGCGCGCGGGTTCGCGTCCTCGGTGCGTCTCGAGCCGCATGACGTGTGGCACGGCATGTGGGCGATGTCGCTGCCGGCCCTCGAGCGTGTCCGGACGCGACACGGCGGCGTCACCCTGTACGACCCCCGCGACGTGTATCTGCGCGCGCGCATCTTCGGGGGCATGCCGCGCTGGGAGCGCTGGGTCATGACCCGCTTCGAGCGTCGCTGGGCACGCCATGCCGATGCCGTCATCCAGGTCTCCGAGCCGTATGCCGAGATGACGGCGCGTGACCTGGGGCTGGGGGCACTGCCCATCGTGCGCAACACCCCCGACCGATGGGAGCCGCCGGTGCCTCGACCTGACCGGATCCGGGACGCCCTGGGCATCGATGGCGCGACCAGCATCGTCCTGTACCAAGGCCTGCTCATCGGTGACCGGGGCATCGAGCAGTCGATGCAGGCGATCCTCGAGGTGCCGGACGCGGTGCTGGTGCTCATGGGCCCCGACGACCATCGGGGTGGTTCACGGCGCAAGGCGCGGTATCGGGACCAGGTCACGCAGGCGCCGTGGCGTGGTCGCGTGTTCGTGCTCGACCCGGTGCCACCCCAGGAGCTCCTCGCCTGGTCCG
>CAZYTQ010000035.1:17656-27928 GCA_964650135.1 uncultured Anaerolineaceae bacterium
GCGACGCATGACCGGTCCCGCGTCGCCGGCCGACCCCGAGGCCCGGGCGAGGGCGGGCCAGGCGAGGCCGAGCGCACGTATCGCCATCATCAGCCAGGGTGCCAGCGAGTTCGATTCGCGGACCCGGCGCATCGCCCGATCGCTGGCCGCTCGCGGTGACACGGTGACCGTGTATGCACGCCACGCGGACGGCCTGCCCGGGGAGGAGCACCTCGACGGCTATCGGATCGTGCGGGTGTCGCTCAACCGCTCGGACCTGCGTGCCCGGGCCCGTGCCACGGGGTCGTCAGGGGGAGCACGCCGGACGCGGTCGACCGGGCGACGCGACAGCCCGTCCGCCCGTGTCTCGGCCCTGGCCCGTCGGCTCGTGGGTCGTGCGTGGTCGGCCGTGGAGCCGGTCCTCGACCGCACCGAGACCTGGCGCCGCTTCGACCGGTTCCCGATCCGGCCGGTCGGCTGGGCCCGCTGGTACGACGCCCAGGTCGAGCCCCACGACATCTGGCACGGCATGTGGGCGGGATCGCTGCCGACCATCGACCGGCTCGGACGACGACGCGGTGGCGCCACGCTCTACGACCCCCGCGACGTCTATCTCCGCTCGCGCGGGTTCGAGGGCATGCCTCGCTGGCAGCGCTGGGTGCTCAGCCGTCTCGAGTCCCGCTGGGCGCACCGTGCCGATGCCGTCATCCAGGTGTCCGAGCCGTATGCCGAGATGACGGCCCGAGACCTGGGGTTGCGAGACGTCCCCGTGGTCCGCAACACGCCCGACCGATGGGACCCGCCGGTGCCCCGACCGGACCTCCTTCGCGAGACCCTGGGCATCCCCGCGACCACGCGCGTGGTCCTGTATCAGGGGATGCTGTTGAGCGACCGGGGCATCGAGCAGTGCATGGACGCCATCCTCCAGGTGCCGGACACGGTGCTGGTGCTGATGGGCTTCGTGGATCACACCGGCCGTGCCAAGGAGAGCGTGTTCCATGCGCGAGCCCGCAGCGGCCCCTACGCCGGACGGGTGCTGCTCGCAGACCCCGTCTCCCCCGACCGGCTGCTGTGGTGGTCCGCGTCGGCCGACGTGATGGTCATGTGCTACCAGCCCAACAGCGAGAACCATGCCCACGTGACGCCCCAGAAGCTGTGGGAGGCGATGGCGGCCGGGGTGCCCGTGGTCGCATCGGACCTGCCGGGGTTCCGCTCGGTGGTGCCCGGCGTGGGCTGCGGCGTGCTCGTCGACCCGACCGACCCCGCGGCCATCGCGGCGGGCATCCGGGAGCTGCTCGACCGGGGACCCGACGGTCTGCGCGAGACCGGTGAGCGGGGTCGTGCCGCCGCGCATGCCACCTACAACTGGGACGAGCAGATGCGGGTGCTCGACGAGGTCTATGCCCGGCTGCTGGCGGGACGCGGGGCGTCGTCGTGACCGACCCCGAGGCCCGGGCGAGGGCGGGCCAGGCGAGGCCCGGGGGACGGTCGTCCGATCCGAGTCAGGCCGGGACGATGGCGTCGAGCGTGTCCGGCAGAAGCGTGAGGTCGGTCAGCCGGGCGGCCACGGGCACGGTCGCCACCTCTGCCGCCCGGTCGATCCAGACGCACGGGATACCCAGCAGGGCACATGGCTCCGCATCGTGGAACAGGGAGGCCGCGACATGGACATGGCGCGACCGTGGCACACCGGTCTCTCGGAAGAAGGCCTCCCAGTGGCCGGGTGCCGGCTTGTACGAGCCGATCTCGGACGCGACCACCCGCAGGTCCACGGGCACGCCGATGTGGCGCAGGGACGCCTCCAGGTAGTCGGGGTCGGTGTTGGACAGGATGGCCAGCTTCCAGCCGCGTGCCCGGAGCTCCGCGAACGCCGCAGGCACCTCGGGGAACGCCGGCCATGACGGCAGCGCGTCGGCCAGCGTGGTCTCGCCGCCCGACGGCAGCGCGAGCCCTTCCTCGGCGGCGAGCCGCACGAGACCGTCGGTGAGCACCTGCCGATACGGGATCCCGACACCCGCCTGGAGGGATGCCTCGATGTCGAGATAGCGCCGGTGGAGCGCGCCCACATCGGCATCCGGCCACAACGACGCGATGCCCGCCCGCAGGCCCCCATGCCAGTCGATGAGCGTGCCATAGCAGTCGAACGTGGCCCAGCGGTCGGTCACGGCGCGTCCCCTCGAAGTACCAGGTCGCGGTACAGGTCGAGCAGCACGGGCGCCTGGTGCTCCCATGCGTACACGTCGCGGGCGCCGGTCAGGCACGCCTCGCGGTAGGCAGCGCGTCGCTCGGGCGACGCATCGAGGATGGCCCGGATGGCCCGCGCCACATCCGCGGGGTCGGTCGGGTCACACAGCTCGCCACAGCCCGTCTCGCGGACGATGGGCGCCATGCCCGGCAGGTCGCTCGCGACCACGGGCACGCCGGCGCCCATGGCGTCGAACAGCTTGGTGGGCGTGTTCAGCCGATGATTGAGGGTGTCGCCCTCGACCGGCATCGCGGAGACGTCCGCGGCGGCGATGGCGGCCGGGATGTCGGCGGGCGCCACGGGTCCCGGGAAGTGGATCCGGTCGGCATGCGGCAGGGTCGCGGCTCGCTCGCGGAAGCGCTCGTAGTCGGCGCCCAGGCCCGCCACCACGAGCGCCGCGTCGTCCACCATCCCGATGGCGTCACACAGCTGCCCGATGCCCCGGCCGTCCAGGACCAGCCCCAGATACAGCACCACCCGGGTGCCCGGCAGCAGGCCCAGGCGCTCGTGCCAGACGGGTCGCGCGTCAGCGACCGGCTCGTGGTCGGGGCCGTTCCAAGCGATCCGCGGCCGGCGTCCCCAGTCCTGCGCCAGGACATCGGCGTACGGCGTGCTCACGGTCAGCAGCCCATCCATGGACCGGGCCCAGACGCGCTCGCGTCGCTGGAGCAGCGTCCGCCACGGACCGGGCAGCCGCGCGAACCGGGCGCTCTGCGTCGCCAGGTCACGTGCGTCGTACACACCCAAGCCACCCCGCTGGGCTCTCAGGCGTACGGCGACCGGCAGCGCCACGAGACCCTCCGCCTGCCACAGGTCGATGGGTTCGGCCGGATCACGGCCGGGCAGCGCCGGGGCATGGTCGATGGCCTGACCGATGGCATCGGCCCAGGCTCGCGACAGACGCAGGTAGCGCAGCGCCTGGACGCCTCGGCCCACGGTCGCCGCGGTCATCCGGCGTGCCGTGGCGATGGCACCGGTGCCCTGGGTCGTGCCGGCCGCCTCCGCCTCGCCGGCGGGCAACCGCGGCGACGGCAGCCAGGCCATGGGTCGGGGCTGTGCCACGCGCAGCAGTCGGAAGCCATCCACCTGCTCGTACGCCGGCAGGCCTGCGCCGGTCCGGGCGACGACCGTGACCGCGTACCCCGCGTCCGTCAGCGTGTGGGCCATCTTCCAGACCCGGGAATCGGTCTGGAACGGGTTGTTGACGAGCAGCGCCGTGGTGCGCACCACGGCGCGCGACGCGGGACGCCGACTCACCGCCGAGCGGGGCCCGGCAGCATGGCGGGTCGCCCCGCGGACCGCGCCACGGCGATGTCCCGGTACAGCCCCGTGAGCCCGGCCACGTTGCGCTCCCAGCCGTACCGCTCGAGCGCTGCCGTTCGACAGCGCTGGCGCAGCGCCTCCTGATCCTCGCGCGGTGCGCCCAGGATCCGGGCGAGCCCCTCGGCGATCGCCGCCGGCGAATCGACATCGACGCACACGCCGACCTGCTCCGCGCTCGTGAGACGGCACTGCTCGTTGTCCGCGGAGACCACCACGGGCACGCCCGCCATGAGGCTCTCGAACAGCTTGTTGGGCAGGTTGTAGCGCTGGTTGAGGGTCCGCGGCGGCTGGCCCACGAACGTCACGTCCGCGCTCGCGGTCCACGGCAGCAGCTCGTCCGGGGGCACCGGCGGCAGCACCACGAGACGGTCGGGGGTCGCCGCGGCGCGCTCCCGGAGGACCGCCTCCAGACGCCCGAAGCCCATGAACACCGCGACCGCCCGCAGGTCCCGCAGCAGCGGCTCGTCGAGCGCCGCGACCAGCTCCTCGATGCCGCGGTCCACGCTGTAGCCGCCCTGGTAGAGGATCACCGGCCGGTCGTCGTCGATCCCCGCGGTCCGGCGCACGAGATCGGACGCCACGAGGCCGGGCGTGTCCGGGTGCCACACGGGCGGGCAGTTCATGAGGATGACCGGTGGTGCGATCCCCCAGCGCTGCTGGACCAGCCGCGCGATGGGCTCGCTCACGGCGAGCGTGCCGGCCGCGTCACGCGCCCACTCCCGCTCACGACGTCGGACCAGCTCCCGGACCATGCCCGGCATCCGCGCCAGGCGGGCCGCCTCCGTGTGGTAGTCAGCGACGTCATACACGAACGTGCCGCCCAGACGCTTCGCCGCCTCGCGGACCACGGGCAGGACGACGAGTGCCTTCGCGTGGAACACCTCGGTCTCGGGGGCCGCGGCGGTCACCGCGTCCGCCCACGGCCCCACGCGACGCGCGTTCGCGGCCACCTCGAGCAGCCGGCGCAGCGGGTGGCGCAACCGGTCCAGGCCACGTGATGGCTCCGGGGACAGCAGCGTCGCCTCCGGATCGAGACCCAGGACACGGCAGACGATCCGCCGCGCCCCGCTCGGCAGTGGCCGGAGGGCGCTCGAGATACGCCGGTCGAGGGTGATACGCGTCAGCCGCAGGCCGCCCGCCAGCTCCTCCTCGACGGGCAGGTCGGCTCCCGACCACGCGAGGATGCGCACCTGGTGGCCATCCGCGGCCAGCGTGCCCGCTGTGCGCAGCTGACGTGAGTCGAACTGGAAGGTGTTGGCGACGACGAGGGTGACGTGCAGGGAGCGTCGGGCCTGCGCCTGCCCTCCCGTGGGCGCTCTCGGATCCCCCTCGGATGTGGCTCCGGCGGGCCTGCCCACGTCGGGGGCGCGCGATGGGCCCCCGACAAGCCCCGGATCAGCGTCGACCACGAAGCAGCCGACCCAGGACCAGGAGCACCCCCAGGGCCGCCACGAGCGCCCGCCAGTCGAGCAGCACGGTGGCATCGCCACTGATGCGCCGACCCAGGACCAGGAACGCGAACCCGCCGTCGAGCTCGACCTGGTCAGCGGCCACCGCACCGACCGCGCCCTCCTCGACGCGCACGTGGCTCCCACGCACGAGGGCTGCGGCGCCTTCCGACAGGTGGACGTCACGAGCGGTGAGACGGGCGACCGCGGACTGGCTGGCATCCACGCGGCTGGCGCGGACCTGGTCTGCGCTCGACTGCTGGAGCTGGACGACATCGCCGGTGGTCGGTCCCGTCGCGGTGGCGGGGGATGCCTCGGTGGCTCCTGCGTCCGGGGGGCCATCGGTGGTCACGTCGCCGACCGGGATCGGGGTCGAGCGCGACCGCCCAGCGCGCGACGAGGTGCCCGATGCCGGCGAGGGTGTCGTCTCCCCGGTCTCGGGGGCACCGTCCACGAATCCCTCGGGCGTCGCGGCCCCGCGTCGGGTCCCGGTGGGCTTCGTGGCGGGTTTCGGTGCGCGCGTGCCCGCCGGGCGCTTCGTGCTGGTCGTGCGCGTGCTCGTGGTCGTGGTCGTCTCGTCCGCCGTCGCCTCGGCGTCGTCGGGTCCGGTCGTGCTCACCTGGTCCATCCCTCCCGCATGAGCCGCCTAGCCTACCGCCTCCGCCGCACGGCCACGATCCGCCACCTCGGCCCAGACGGCCCGGGTGTCGTGGCAGACGTCCGACCACCGACGACGGGGAGCTGCGGCACGTACCCGGGCGGCTGCCGTCACCTGGTCGGCGACCGCACCACCCGACCACAGGACACGCACGGCCGCCGCCAGCCGTGCGACGTCCCGCGGCTCCACGATGATGCCCGAGGGCCCCACGATCTCGGGCAGCGAGCCGGTGCGTGAGGCGATGACCGGGGTGCCCACGGCGAGCGCCTCCAGCGCGGGCAGCCCATGGGCATCCGACAACGCGGGCTGGACATGCGCCACCGCACCCGCCGCCAGGGCAGCGCTGTCCGAGGGGAGCAGGACCGGCAGGGCGTGGACCAGGTCCGCGACCCGGTGGTGGACAGCGAGCGCATGCACCCGCCCGGGGGCGGCAGTGTCACCCGTGGCGGCACCCGCCAGCACCACCCGCGGCGGATCCGCGGGATCCCGGTCGCGCAGCACCCGCAACGCACCCAGCAGGGTCGCGAGGTCCGATCGCGCATCGTACCGGCCGCCCACCACGAGATAGCGTGGTGGCAACGCGTGGGCCTGGCGCAGACGGGCGATGCGTTCGTCGTCCACGGCCATGGGGGCGAACGCGTCATCCGCAGCGAGGGGGACGACACGCACCGGCAGGACACCGAGCGGGGCGATGTGCCCCAGGGCGTCGGCGGTGGCGCGGGACGCGACGATGATCCGCGTCGCGTGCCGCAGGGCTCGTTCCCGGGAGCGGCGCGCCAGGCGAGCCGCGGCACTGGCGGCATATCGCTCCGGCAGCTCCCAGGGCGCAAGGTCGAGCAGCACCGAGACCGTGGGCATCCGTGACCGCGACGGCGCGCCACCGCCCGCGGTGTGGAACACGGCGCCGAGGCTCCAGCCATCCGCGAGCGCGCCGTGCTGGTCACCACCCGGCGACCCGGCGGGACGGGCATCCTCGGACGACCCGCGCACCCCCACCTGGGCGCCACGCAGCAGGATCCCGTCGAGTGGCACACCCAGCGAGCGCAGCACGCGCGACGTCGGCGGCAGCCAGCGACGTCGAGTGATGGGCGAGCCGATCCCGGACGCCGAGAGCGTCTCGAGCGTGGGGTCGGGGCGACCCAGCCGGAGCACCGGCACGACATCCTCGCCCGCCAGCGGTTCGCGGCCCATCGCGCCCAGCAGCGACCGCAGGTAGGTCGCCGTGATGGGTGCTCGTGACGGCTCCTGGAGCGGCCGCAGGTCGAGCATCACCCGGGTGGGCTGCACGCGGCCCGCACGATCCTCGCCGACCAGGCTCCGCAGCCGGGTCGTCCGGGGTCCGCGTGCGTCGGAGCCGGGCAGCTCGCCAGGGCGGTCCCCGGTCATCAGCCGCCGGACGCGGGCGGGCGCTCCAGACGCGCGGTCGGCCCGCGGCCGCGCAGCTCATCCCAGCGCAGCCGGAGCACGACCGTGAGGGCCTCCCCGAAGATCCGCCGCGACATCTTGCTCTGACCCACCCGGCGATCCGTGAACACGATGGGCACCTCGACGATGCGCGCTCCCGCCCGGCTGGCGAGGTAGGTCATCTCGATCTGGAACACGTAGCCACCCGAGTGGAGCCGGTCGCGATCGATGATCTCCAGCGCCTCGCGGCGCCACGCCTTGAAGCCACCCGTGAGGTCGTGCGGCGACAACCAGAGCACGAGTCGCGCGAACGTCGACCCACCGCGCGAGATGATCCGCCGGCCGATGCCCCAGTCCACGACGCCGCCGCCCCTGACATACCGGGAGCCGATGGCCAGGTCCGCGCCATCCGGTCGCGGCGCGTCGAGACCGCCGTGGAGCGCATCGACGAGCGCCGGCAGGTAGTCCGGGGAGTGCGACCAGTCCGCGTCCATCTGGACGATGCGCCGGGCGCCCGCATCGAGCGCCACCCGGAACCCATCGACATAGGCCTTGCCCAGGCCCTCCTTGCCTGCCCGGTGGAGGACCCGGATGCGCGGCTCCTCGCCGGCCAACCGGTCCGCGAGCTCACCGGTGCCATCGGGCGAGGAGTCGTCCACCACGAGCAGGGTCGCGCCCGGCAACCGCTCGAGGATGGCGTGCGCGATCCCCTCGAGGTTGTCGATCTCGTCGTAGGTGGGCAGGACCACCCAGGTATCGGCGTAGGCAGGCTCGTGCATATCCCCGCAGTCTATCGGTGCAACGACAGAGCCCGGGCGATCATCCGACCGGGCTCTGTCGGGGGCGTGCCGGGTGTGGGTGTCAGGGTCCCGTGGAAAGCTTGATCTGGATGGCGGTGCCCTTGGCGACCTTGCGTGGCTTGCCGTCCAGCTGCCAGGACGGCGCCGTGTTCACGGCCTTGCCCGAGGCCACGGTCGCGTTGGCGACCTGGCGGTCAGGTGTCTTGACCGTCAGGCCCACCGCCTCGATGGCCGCCTTCGCCTGGGACCTGCTCATGCCCTTGATCTTGGGGATCGCGACCGTGGCGATGGTGGTGGAAGAGGTCGAGCCAGAGGGCTCCGGACCGGTCGAGAGCTTGATCTGGACCGCGGTGCCCTTCGCGAGCTTGCGCGGCGTCCCGTCGGAGTTCTGGTAGGACGGCGAGGTGTTGACAGCCTTGCCCTTGGCCACCGTGGCGTGGGCGACCTTGGCGTCGGGCGACTTCACCTTCAGGCCGGCCGCCTCGATGGCGGTCTTGGCCTGGGCCGCCGACATGCCCTTGATCTTGGGGATGGCCACGGTGGAGGCCGGCGCCGGCGTGCTGGACGGGGACGGGGACGGGGTGGACGTCGTCGATGCCGGACCGGTCGAGAGCTTGATCTGGACCGCGGTGCCCTTCGCGAGCTTGCGCGGCGTCCCGTCGGAGTTCTGGTAGGACGGCGAGGTGTTGACAGCCTTGCCCTTGGCCACCGTGGCGTGGGCGACCTTGGCGTCGGGCGACTTCACCTTCAGGCCGGCCGCCTCGATGGCGGTCTTGGCCTGGGCCGCCGACATGCCCTTGATCTTGGGGATGGCCACGGTGCCCGCGGGCGCCGGGGACGACGGCGGATCGCTCGGCGTGGGGGTCGGTGTCGGCGGAGGAGCTCCATCGCCAGCGCTCGCGCGCCACTCAGCGGTCGTGAAGCCGAGGTCACCCGTGATGGCACGGACATAGCCGAACCGGACCTGGCCGGCAGCATTGGACACGGCCTTGTTGGCGATGTTCTTGTCCTTGCCCGCGAACTTGTTGAGCCACGTGATGTTTGGTTCGTTCGGGTCCCAGCTCGAAGGGGCCGCAGGGGTGTAGCCAGGGGCAAAGAGGTCCGGGTCCATGTGGATCCGGCCCGGGCTGCGCAGGCTCGAACCATCCGACCGGCTGGTGACATAGAAATCGTGCGTGCCGATGGCTCCGAAGTTCGGCAGGTACGAGTCCTTCCACTGGGCGCCAGTGTTGCGGTCGTAGATCTTCATGAACGCCGCGTCCATGGTGATGTTCGCGTTCATGAGCGTGCTGATGAGGTTCTTGTTCTTCTTCGTGTTGTCGAAGCTCTGGCTCTGGAGCGCCATGACCACGCTCGGATGGCCGCCGCCCACCGAGCTCGACGCGAGGAAGCCCTGGGCGAAGTTGTCGACATGGTCGATGGCCAGCTGGTAGGTCGGGATCTTGTCGTAGTCCTCCGAGTTGCCGGAGGTGAAGCACATGTGGCTGAGGATCACCACCGCGTCCGGGGCGAGCTGGATGTTCTGGCGGACCCAGTCGGCGCCGTAGTACGTGTTGGTCGCCGACCCCTTCGATGCGTTGAGGCCCAGGCCGTGCGCGCTGGCAGTCTCGGCGGCCGAGGTGCCGGTACCATCCTGCTTCGTCCGGTTGGGCTTGGGATAGCCGTTGCCGTGCATGAGTGTGACGAACAGGTCCGCGCCCTTGGCCGCCTTCTTGACGGTCGCCTTGTCGGCATTCGGGGTGTACACCTTGCACACATTCATACCGGCCGCCGTGGCGGAGGCCGCGATCTGGTCGGCCCAGGTCTTGAACTTGGTGGTCATGCTGCCCACCGGCCCGACCACGATGACCGCCTTGTAGGCGGGCTGACCCGTGCAGTTGGAACCAGAGCCGTCCGTCGCCTCGGAGGTGCTGCCCTGAACAGGCGGTGCGGGTGGCTCGGCGGCGGCCTGCACACGCGTCACCATGACGCCGGACGCGAGGAACAGGGCCGCCAACGCGGCCACGGCTGCCGATCGCCGCGGGGCACGTCGCGGCGCAGCATGGGCGAGCTGCATGGAGTCTCTCCGGTTTTCGCTGGGGCACGCCCGGAGGGACGCACCTGTCACTCCACACAGGCTCGCGGGTGTGAAGGGACCTTATCCATATCCTGATGGTCAGGGGCTGGTGGTCCCATGGTGCCTGACCTGGTGCGTCCCGGCAACCCCCCGGAGCACCCGCGTGCGCATCCAGACGTCGGTGCCGGCGCGACCGCTGCTCGTCCACCGCCGTGCCGGCCTCCGCCCCGCGGCCTCTCGCCGTGGCTGGCTCCCGCCACGCGGGCCAACGCCGTGCCGGCCCTCCGCCGGTTCGGCGGTCCCCATGGCGGCGATACCCTGCCGATCGGTCCGACCGGTCGACCACGAGCCGCTCGCCC
>CAZYTQ010000036.1:0-24872 GCA_964650135.1 uncultured Anaerolineaceae bacterium
CCGCGGTGGCCGCAACCGTCGGCGATGCGGCCGGGGGCGGTGTGGCGGGCACGGGCGTGGGCGTCGCCCTGGGGCTCGCGCACGCGGCGATCACCAACGCGACCACGGCGAGCACCGCGCAGAGGAGCACCAATCGGCTCCGGTGGATCATCGAGTCCTCCTCATCAATTCGGATCGGTGCGCACCGACGACCCTCCCGTGCAGGGCGCCCGCAGGGTGGGTTCTACCACGCCCGGGCGATCGCGGCAACTCCGGGCCGGATGCATCACGGTCACGGGACGACGGCCGTGGCACCGATCACGACCGTGACATCGTTAGAGGCGGACCACTTCATCCATGCGTGCCACCGCGGCGGTCCAGTCGAGCTCATCCTCGATGCGGTCGGCGAGCACCCGCGCGGGCCCTGGCTCGCCGTGGACCAGGAAGACACCCCTGGGCCGCCTGGAGGCCGTCCGCAACCAGCCGATGATCTCGTCGGCATCCGCATGGACGCTGAACGCGGGCAGGTTCACGACCTGGGCACGCACCAGCACGTACTGGCCGAGCATCTTGAGCTCGCGAGCACCCTGGAGCAGCTGCTGGCCGCGAGTGCCGGCCGCCTGGTAGCCCACGAGGACCACCGAGCTGCGTGGGTCCGGCAGGAACCGCGCGAGGTGATGGACGACCCGGCCGCCGGTCGCCATGCCACTCGCGGCGATGATGATCTTGGGGGCATCGGAGGCCGTCAGCGCCTTGGACTCCTCGACGCTCCGGACCTCGTGGAGACGGCCCTCGAGGAACGGCGTCGGATCGTCCGCGACACCCGCACGGATCTCCGGCGAACGCGCTCGCACGGCGGCGCGGTAGACCCGCAGCGCGGCGAGGGCCATCGGGCTGTCGACGTGGATGGGCACATCCGGTAGCTCACCCTGCTCGGCCATCCGGTCCAGGTGATGGAGCAGGATCTCCGTCCGGTCGACCGCGAAGGCCGGGATGACCACCGTGCCACCCCGCGTGACGGTGCGCACGATGGTGTCGCGCAGCCCGTCCGCATCCGAGACCTCGTCGTGACGGCGATCGCCGTAGGTGCTCTCGACCACGATCCAGTCAGCATCACCGACGGGAGCCGGCGGGAGGAGCAGCGGATGGTCTGGTCGACCCAGGTCGCCGCTGAACACGATGCTCGTGTCGCCGAGCTGCGCGCGCACGGTGGCCGAACCGAGGATGTGGCCCGCCGTCTGGAGCGTGACGGTGATGCCCGGGGCCGCCTCGCGTCGCTCGCCGTACGCGACGGTATCCAGCAGCGGCAGCGTGCGTTCGACGTCCGCTGTGTCGTACAGCGGCAGCGCCGGGTCGTGCTTGCTGTAGCCATGCCGGTTGGCGTGCGCGGCCTCCTCTTCCTGGAGGTGGGCGGAATCCGGGAGCACGATGGAGACCAGGGCGGCTGTGTCCGCGGTGCTCAGCACGGGCCCATCGAAGCCGTCCGCGACGAGCCGGGGCAGATAGCCGCAGTGGTCCAGGTGGCCGTGTGTCAGCACGACGCTGTCCACGTCCGGCGCGGCGATGGGCAGCGGCAGCCGATTGCGGTCACGCAGCTCCCGCAGGCCCTGGAACATGCCGCAGTCCACCATCACTCGCCCGGCGTCCGTCTCCAGCAGATGCTTGCTGCCGGTCACGGTCCCCGCGGCGCCCAGGAACCGGAGCGAGGCCACGCTCAACCACGCCTCCCGTGCGGGTACGGCCGGTGCCTCATCTGCGGCCGCGTGGCTTGAACGTCGTCATGTGGCGAGGGCCATCGGCACGTCGCTCCGCGCCGCTCTCGCTCACGATCTCGGCCACGCCCCACGCCACGAGCGCGGTGCCGATGATGCCCAGATACAGCCCCAGGACGTCGAGCGGCGGTGTCAGCTTGAGGGCGCCGCCAGGCACCAGCTGGAGCACCTGCACGACCGTGCCCACGACCATCAGCCCACCCACCAGGACATAGCTGGGCCACCGATCGAGGCTGGAGCGGCCGGTGGCGCTGGCGTATGGCAGGAGGAGCAGGGCGAGCAGGCCCACCGCGGCGATGAAGGTGATCACACCGGCGCCCGCGAACGCGTTCTCGGTGCTTGCAGGCAGCCCCGGATCACCCCGGACATAGGTCCATGGCAGGAAGCAGCCGACGATGGCGACGACGGCGCCCAGTCCGACGAGGAGTCTGCCGCGGCCCAGACCACGCCTCATGGGGCGCTGTAGACCTCGGGCTTGAGCACCCCGATGAAGGGCAGGTTGCGATAGTGCTCGGCGTAGTCCAGCCCGTAGCCGATGACGAAGCGGTCGGGGATGGAGAAGCCCCGATAGTCGATGTCGATGTCCACCAGCCGTCGCGCGGGCTTGTCCAGCAGCGCGCAGATGCGCAGGCTGCGCGGGTCCTTGCCCCGCAGGTACCGGAGCAGGTAGTTGAGCGTCAGGCCGGTGTCGATGATGTCCTCGACGATGAGCACGTCGCGACCCTCGATGGACGCCGACAGGTCCTTGAGGATGCGCACGAGGCCGGACGTCTCGGTCACGGCCCCTCCGTACGACGACACCTCCATGAGGTCGATGGTCACCGGGATCGAGATGGCGCGCATCAGGTCGGCCATGAACGGCAACGAGCCCTTGAGCACGCTCACCAGGGTGAGGGGTCGTCCGGCGTAGTCGCGCGACAGCTGGGCGCCCAGCTCCTGCACCTTGGCCCGGATGGCGTCCTCGGCGATGAGCACCTCGGCGATGTCGTCGACCAGGTCGGGGGTGCGCATGATGGGACTCCTGGTGGACGGGTCAGGTCGTGCTGACGTCAAGCTCGTTCGCGTCGTCCGGAGATCGTGCCACGTTCGGGGCCGGGCCGTCCGGAGCGATCACCGCTGCCCCCGCCATGATCTGACCGTCCGTGCCGATGAGCGACGCCGCGACGTCGAGGCGACCGTACTTGAGCATGAGCGCCCGGAAGTCGCGGGCATACAGCAGCTTGACGCGCAACATCGGATACAGCTCGCGCAGACGCCGCAGCTTCCGGTTCTTCTTGCGCACGAGCGTCTGGCGAAGGGTGGTGAGCTCCAGCCAGAGGTCCAGGTCGGGCAGATAGAAGTCGGGCGCGAAGCTCTCGACGATCCGTCCCTCGAGGTTCCAGAGGATCGGGAACGTCCGGGGCTCGTACTCCCAGCGCACCATGTAGAAGTCGAGGATGCGCGCGAGCTCGGCCTCGCTGGCGTGAGCGAACCGTGGCTCGCCCACGACGGCCAGCGCGCGGCGCCGACGTGGGCTGGCGACAGGACCCGCGGCCGCGGTCGGCTGGGGTGCCGTGGTCGGCTCGGACGGCCCGATGAGCAGGGACGCGGTCACCGGGCGGGTCGTCCCTCGAGGCGCGCCAGCAGCTCCAGGGTGCCGCCCTGGAAGTCCTCCAGCACCCGGTGCACGTCCAGCACATCGTCGACCGTGATGGCCGGCTCGGTGGGCGGCATCGGATCCGTCCGCGTGGCAGCGATCTCGGCAAGCTCGCCAGCGTGGGCCTGGGGTCCGTCGTCCTCGTCGGTCTCCACGGTGACGATGGCCACGGCGCGGGAGGAACAGGCGGTGCATGCCAGGTCCACGAAGAACAACCCGTCCCGTTCCGCGAGGAGGCGGATGCGTCCCGGCTCGTACGGCTCGCCGCAGGCGGCACAGCCGAACGAGGTCAACTGGGTGCGAAGCCAGTCGGCACCATCCATGGACCGTCAGTCTAGCCGGCCTGCGCCCGACGCGGTCTATGCTGTGGCGGCGCGGCACCGGACACCGGTCCACCGGCCGACGCGGCAGCCCCGAGGCACATGGCGCACCAGCACGACCACTCAGACGCCACGCAGCGCGGACCCGGCACTCCCCGCGGGTACGCCAAGGACCGGGCCCAGGTGCTGCGGCGCCTGGCGCGGATGGAGGGCCAGGTGCGGGGCATCGCGCGCATGGTCGAGCGCGATGACTACTGCATCGACATCCTGCAGCAGACCGCGGCGCTGCGGGCCGCGGTGGACGCGGTGAGCCTGCTGCTCATGGAGGACCACGTGGCGGGCTGTCTGGCGACGGCCGTGAAGACCGGCGACGCTGACGCCTACACGGAGGAGGTCATGGAGGTCGTGCGCCGGAGCATGGGCCGACCCGTGCGCTCCAGCCGTTCATCGGAGACCTGACCGGATCATCGGCGACCTGACCGAGCCGAACGTCCACCCCGGTCCGGATGGCGAACGAGCTCCCAGGTCACTCGTTATCCACGGATCGGCGCGATACCCCCAGATCGTGGATGGATCCGCTGGACATCCGGATGCCTCGCTCACAGGCTGCGTCATCTGCACCACCGCGGGCGTGAGGTCCGTGGCGCCGGCCCTGTATGGGTACGGTCGGGTCGGAGGGACGCCGGGAGACCGGTCGTCATGACCGATGGCCCTGCCCAAGACCGAACGGCCGGGACGTGGTGCGATGCTTCGACCACGCGCCGGTGGCGGACGGGCGGTCACGCGGACCACACGTGGCGTGACCCGACGGCCCCGGCGCGTACTCTTGCCCCGATGACCGTCCCCCGGGTGCCCCTGCCCGTCGATCTCGATGGCGTGCCCGCGCTGCCGGAGGCGGCGCTCGAGGCACTGGACACGGGGCTCCGGGATCTGTCCATCGAGCTGTCCGGCCGATCCCGACGGGTCATCGAGGGCCACCTTCGACTGCTCCTCGCCTGGAATGCCCACGTGAACCTGACGGCGATCCGCGATCCGGTCGAGGCGATGCGGCTGCATGTGCTGGATGCGCTGAGCGCGGTCACCCTGGTCCGGGCGCACCTCGGATCCCCGGGCACGCTCGCCGACATCGGCAGCGGTGGCGGCTACCCCGGCCTGCCGCTCGGCGTGGCCCTGGGCGTCGGGGTGGTCACGCTCGTGGAGTCGGTGAGCCGCAAGGCACGGTTCCTCGAGGCCGCCGCGCGGCTGGCCGAACGTCTCGACGAACAGACCATCCGCGTCGTGGTGCGTGCCGAACGTGCCGAAGCGCTGGCCGTGCCACCCGCCCGTGGCTCCTGGGATGTGGTGACGGTCCGCGCGGTCGGCACGATGTCCGAGATCGCGGAGCTGGCTCTGCCCCTCGTGCGCGTGGGTGGTCGCATGGTGTGCTGGAAACGCGAGCGAGCGGCGGGCGGCTTCATGCACGATCCGAACGGAGGCGACGGACCGCGCGAACCTGCTGCCAACGACACGCCTCAGGGTCTCGACGAGGAGCTCCACCAGGCACTGCCCCTCATCGCACGGCTGGGTGGGACCGAGCCCGAGGTCGTGCCCGTCCCCCTGGCGACACTCTCGAGCCATCGGCTCGTGGTCGTGACCAAGCGGACACGGACGCCGGACCGGTACCCCCGCCCTCCGACGCTGCGGCGACGCGGCCCCGGGGTGCCCTGCTAGCGGCGGCGACGCGGCCCCGGGGTGCCCTGCTAGTCTGGGCCGCCATGCGCGTCGCGGTCGTCACGGATATCCACGCCAACCTGCCCGCGCTGGAAGCGGTGCTGGATGCGCTCGCCCCGTTCGATGCCCTGTGGGTCATGGGCGACATCGTGGGCTACGGGCCATACCCCGATGAGGTCGTCGCCCGGCTGCGCCGGGAACGCGCGGTGGCGGTCCGCGGCAACCATGATGCGGCGGTCCTGGGCGACCTGGACACGAGCGTGTTCAACGAGGACGCCCGGCTGGCGGTGGACTGGACCGCGGGGCGCATCGGCACCACCGCCCGCCACTGGCTGGAGGGCCTGCCCGAGACGCGCGTCGAGGGCGACTTCACGCTCGCCCATGGCAGCCCTCGCGATCCGCTGTGGGAGTACCTCGTGTCGGTGCCCCTCGCACGTCGGAACTTCGCGCACCTCGAGACACCCCATGGCATCGTGGGCCACACGCACGTGCCGCTGGTCTTCCGGGAGGGCGACGGGCGTATCGAGACCATCGCGCCCGGCGACGGCTCCACGCTCACCATCGACGAGCGACGCTGTCTGCTGAACCCCGGCGGTGTGGGCCAGCCACGTGATGGCGACCCACGCGCCTGTGCGATGACCCTGGACACCGCGACGGGGGTCGTGGAGTGGCACAGGGTCGCGTATCCCATCGAGCGCATCCAGCAACGGATGCGCCGCCAGGGCCTGCCGCCACGACTCATCGAGCGTTTGTCGTACGGGCTCTAGCCGGGTACCCTTGCGTCCCGTGCCCGACCCATCCTCACCCAGCTATCAGCGTGCCGTGCTGGGCCTCAACGGCAGCAGCGCCGACCCGCTGGTCGTCCAGCTGGCCATCGAGCTCGGCCGCAAGGACGGTACCGAGCTCATCGCGCTCCACGTCGTGGAGGTCGACTGGCGCCACGACCTCGACGAGGAGATCCCGGGCAGCCGGGAGCTGGCCTCCGCGGTGCTGGACAGCGCCGAGGCGGCAGCCGAGCGCGCTCGGCTGCGGGTGCGCACGGAGCTGCTCCAGGCACGCGATGTGGGTGCCGCGCTCGTCGACGAGGCCATCGCGCTCGACGCCGACGTGATGCTCCTGGGCCTGCCGTACCGCGTGCGCCTGGGCGGGGACTTCGCCATCGGACGCACCATCCCCTACGTGTTCCAGAACGCACCCTGCAGGGTCATCGTGGTCCGCCAGTCGGTCGAGGAAGCCACTCGCGCGGGTCGCGCCCAGGAAGGACTGTGATGCGCACCATCATCATCGGATGCGGCCGGGTCGGAGCCGGGCTCGCAGGCCGACTCGCGACCGCAGGTGACGAGGTGACCGTCCTCGACATCCGCACGGATGCCTTCGACCGACTCCCCGAGGGGTTCGGCGGCAACGCGGTCCGCGCGGACGGGACCGACGAGGACGTCCTGCGGCGCATCGGTGTCGAGGGGGCCGACCGGTTCTTCGCGCTCACCGAGGGGGACAACCGGAACATCCTCGCGGCACAGCTCGCTGCGGAGACCTTCTCCGTGCCGGTGGTCGTGGCCAAGGTCAACGACCCGGTCCGGGCACGTGCCTATGCCGCGCTGGGTATCGCCACCGTGTGTCGCACGGACATGCTGGTCGAGTCGCTCGCCGCCTTCACGGGTCTCGATGCGGAGCTGGGCACGATGCAGGTCATGGCGCCCACGGGTCACCACGACCACGCCGCCCACCCACAGGGAGACGCCTGATGTACGTCATCGTCGTCGGTGGCGGCAAGGTCGGCTACTACCTCACCAAGGAGCTGCTCGCCGCCGGCCATGAGCTGGTGCTGCTGGAGAAGGACCGGGCACGCGCCCGGCAGATCGCGGACGAGGTCGGCTCCATCGTGCTGGCGCGGGACGGCTGCGAGGGCCAGCATCTCGCGGAGGCTGGCGCGAACCGTGCCGCGATCGTGGCCGCGGTCACAGGGGATGACGAGGACAACCTCGTGGTCTGCCAGATGGCCAAGCACCACTTCGACGTACCGCGCACCATCGCCCGCGTCAACAACCCCCGCAACGAGGCACTCTTCCGGCACCTGGGCGTGGACGAGATCATCAGCCCCACGCGCATGGCGCTCGCAGCCATCGAGCAGGACATCCCCGTCCACGAGCTGCTCCACCTGGCGCAGCTCGAAGGTGGTGAGCTGGAGCTCCTCGAGGCGCAGATCGGCGACGACTCGCCGGCCGTCGGTCGCGCGCCCGCGGACATCCACCTGCCGGATGGCTGCAGCTTGTTCGTGCTCATCCGCGATGACCAGGCACAGGCCATCCGCCCGGACACGGTGTTCCGGGCAGGTGACAAGGTGCTCGCCATCACCCGGGCGGAGTGCGAGATGGACCTGCACCGGCAGCTCATCGGGTCCGGCTCGGACGCCTAGCCCTCCGGCCAGGGCAGGTCGCGCCGCCACGGGTCGCACGCGCCGAGCCGGACCCGGGCGTGCCGAGCCGGACCCGGGCGTGCCGCCGCGTGACGCCTCGACCAGATGCGCCGCAACCACCTGTTGGACTCCATCCGGCACGCCGGGCGCGCATCGCAGTGCTGCTCGGTGGCAACACTCTGTGCGATCACGCAGACCGAGGTCTTGACAACGTCATTGTCAAGGTTCTAGTCTTGCAGGCATCACCGCTGTCGTCCGACGACGCGGTCCCGATCCCACTTCCCGCGGTGGCCCAGGCGGCCACCGCTCCGATCCAGGAGGCACATCATGATGGTCCGCCCCACGACCACCTTCGGCGAGCTCGTCGCGCTCCGTCGCGCGGTCGAGCACCTGTTCGACGACCCATCCATCCGTCCCGCTGCGGCCCAGCGCGCGCCGCGCCGGCTCGCCCTCGACGTCATCGAGACGGGCGACGCACTCGTGCTGGAGGCGGCGCTGCCGGGCGTGCGCCCCGAGGACGTGGATGTCTCGCTGCTGGGCGACGTGCTGACCGTGAGCGCGGGCAGCGACGCGGACGACACCTCGGAGCACGAGGGCGTGCGGGTGCGCGAGATCCGGCGTGGCCGGGTCAGTCGTTCCGTGACCCTGCCCCAGGGCGTGGATGCCGATCGCGCGAGCGCCACCTTCGAGAACGGTCTCCTGCGACTGGCGATCCCCAAGTCCCAGCCGCTCGAGCGGATGCGCATCCCGGTGACCGTGCCCGTCCAGGGGCAGGTGGAGGCGAGCGCCTCGCAGGCCGTGGATGCGGCAGGGGAGACCGTCGCGGTCACCCCGGAGACGCCGGCGACGGACGTCCCGGGCGTCTGAGGCCCAGGGCCTCGCACGACCATGGACACACGCAGGACGGACGCATCCCGACCGTTTCGGGACCCCGCTCGTCCGGTCTACGTGATCAGCGTGGCGGCGGAGCTGGTGCGGGTCCATCCCCGCACCCTCCGCATCTACGAAGGGGAAGGGCTGGTGTGTCCGGCTCGTACACCCAGCAACATCCGGCTGTACTCCGAGAATGACATCCGGCGGGTCACCTGGATCCGCCATCTGACCCAGAATCTGGGTGTCAACCTGGCCGGCGTCCGGATCCTGTTCGAGCTCGAGGAGCGCCTGGGGATGCGCATCCTGGAGCAGCTGTACGCCGAACGGCATGCCAGCCACGACAACGCCGCTCTCGACACCACCGATATCCCGCGACCCCCCGATACCGAGCCGCCGGAGGCCCCGGCACCCGCTACCCCGACATCGGCCGACCTGCCGTCGAGCCGCTGAGATCCGACCCAGGAGAACCTGATGGCCCCACGATCCAAGTCCACCAAGGCCACGAAGCCCGCCGCGGACACGACCGACACCGAGACCCCCACCGGCCAGATGAGCGGGGTGCGCGTGCTGCCGCTCGTGGCGCTCCGCGAGACCGTGATCTTCCCCGAGATGATCGTGCCGCTGCAGGTCGGCCGCGAGAAGTCGGTGCACGCCCTCAACCAGGCGGTCGCCGACGGGTCACCCATCGCGCTGGTGACCCAGCGTCAGGCGGATCGCGAGGACATCAGCGATCCCGCGGAGCTGTACGAGGTGGGTACCCTCGCCAAGATCGCGCAGGTCGCGCAGCTCCAGGACGGCACGGTTCGAGCCATCGTCCAGGGTCAGCAGCGACTGCGCCTGCTGGGCTTCGAGTCGGTCGAGCCCTCGCTCATGGCCCGTGTCGAGGTGCTCGCGGACGATGCCCCCCAGGGTGTCGAGGTGCAGGCGCTCGTGCGGAGCGTCCAGGCACAGATCGAGCAGTACGTCCAGTCGGGCGCGCCGGTCCCTCCCGAGGCGGCGGTCGCGGCCCGCAACATCACCGAGCCGGGTCTGCTCGCGGACATGGTGGCCTACAGCCCCGACATGTCCACCGAACAGCGTCAGCAGATGCTCGAGACGATCGATGTCGTGGCTCGTCTGAAGCTCGTCTCATCGTTCCTCGCCCACCAGATCGAGATCCTGGAGCTCAAGGGCAAGATCCAGTCCGAGGTCAAGTCCGAGATGGACAAGACCCAGCGCGAGTACATCCTGCGCGAGCAGCTGAAGGCCATCCAGCGGGAGCTCGGCGAGGACGACCCGCAGCAGGCTGAGATCAACGAGCTGCGCGAGAAGGTCGATGCCTCGGGCATGCCCGACGAGGTGAAGGCGCGAGCGATCAAGGAGATCGACCGCATGAGCCGCATCCCGTCCGCCTCGCCCGAGGTGGGTGTCATCCGGACCTACGTGGACTGGCTGGTGGGCCTCCCCTGGAACGTCACCACCGAGGACCAGCTGGACATCAAGGAGGCCGCGCGCATCCTCGATGAGGACCACTACGGTCTCGAGAAGGTCAAGGAGCGCATCCTCGAGTACCTCGCGGTGCGCTCGCTGGCGGACACCATCCGGAGTCCCATCCTCGCGCTCGTGGGTCCTCCCGGCGTGGGCAAGACCTCGCTGGGCAGGAGCGTGGCCAAGGCGATGGGCCGCAAGTTCGTGCGCATGAGCCTGGGCGGCATCCACGATGAGGCCGAGATCCGGGGCCACCGCCGGACCTACATCGGGGCCCTGCCGGGCCGCATCATCCAGAACATCAAGACGGCGGGCACGGCCAACCCGGTGTTCATGCTCGACGAGGTCGACAAGATCGGCATGGACTTCCGGGGCGACCCCAGCTCGGCGCTGCTGGAGGTGCTCGACCCGGAGCAGAACGACACGTTCCAGGACAACTACCTGGAGGTGGCGTTCGACCTGTCCAAGGTGCTGTTCATCGCGACCGGCAACCTCATCGACCCGATCCCGGCGCCCCTCCGCGACCGGATGGAGATCATCCAGCTGCCGGGCTACACGATGCAGGAGAAGATCGAGATCGGGAAGCGGTTCCTGGTCCCCAAGCAGATGGAGCTGCACGGCCTCAAGCCCAAGCACGTGGAGCTCACCGAGGAGGCGATGGTCGCGCTCGTCCAGTCGTACACCCGTGAGGCTGGCGTTCGTAACCTCGAGCGCGAGGTCGCCAACGTCATGCGCAAGGTCGCCCGGCAGGTCGCCGAGGGTCGGCGGCGCCGGACGGTCGTGGACCCGAAGAAGCTGGTGGAGTACCTCGGCCCGCCGCGCTACGAGTACGGCGAGCTGGAGGCCGAGGACCAGACGGGTGCCGCCACCGGGCTCGTGGTCACGGAGGTCGGCGGTGACGTGGTCGCCGTCGAGGTCACCCGGATGGAGGGCAAGGAGGAGTTCATCCTCACCGGCCAGCTGGGCGACGTGATGCGCGAGTCGGCGCGTGCCGCGCTCTCGTGGATCCGGGCACACGCCCGGGAGCTGGGCATCCCACCCGAGATGTTCGAGAAGAACACGCTCCACATCCACGTGCCCGCGGGTGCCATCCCCAAGGACGGCCCGTCGGCCGGCATCACCCTCGCCACGGCGATGGTGAGCGCCCTCACGGGTATCCCGGTGCGCAAGGACGTCGCGATGACGGGCGAGATCACGTTGCGTGGTCGCGTGCTGCCCATCGGCGGTCTCAAGAGCAAGATCCTCGCCGCGCACCTCGCCGGCGCGCGGGTGGTGATCCTGCCCCAGAAGAACGAGAAGGACCTCCGGGACATCCCCGAGGAGATCCGCAAGCAGATGCGGCTCATCCCCGTGGAGTCCATGGACCAGGTCCTCGAGGCCGCGCTCCGGCGACGGCCCCGGCCGATCCAGGAGACGATCCGGTCCGGCTCCGGTGGTGGTGGCTCGAAGGAGCAGCCGGCAGCGGCCCGGGTGGGTCGCCGCTTCCCGGGCGCCGAGCAGCCGCCCACGGTCGTGGTCATGGGGAACGACCCCCGATGAGGTGAGGGGCCGGCGGTGAGCACCGTCGGCCCTGTCCACCCTGCCGGAGCCAGCCATGGAGTACCGCGACTACTACGCCACCCTGGGGGTCGGCCGGGACGCCAGCCCGGCCGACCTCAAGAAGGCGTTCCGGAAGCTCGCCCGCAAGCACCACCCCGACGTCAACAAGGGGGACGCGGAGGCGGAGCGACGCTTCAAGGAGGTCAACGAGGCGTACGACGTGCTGTCCGACCCCAAGAAGCGCGAGCTGTTCGATCAGCTTGGCTCGGACTGGGAGCAGTACCAGCGGGGCGGTGGCGCGGGCGGTGGCGACCCCTTCGCGGCGTACCGCGGCGGCTCGCCCGGGGGCGTCCGGTTCGAGTACCACGGTGACGCGGAGGACCTGTCGGGCTTTTCCGACTTCTTCCGCACCTTCTTCGCAGGCGGCACGAGCGGCGCGGCCACATCCGGCGGGACACGGGCGCGCAGCCGGGGCGGCACCAGCGGTCAGGGCGCGGGTGGCGTCGGCATCGACCTCGACGACCTGCTGGGTGACCTGGGCCGGACTGGGCGACGGCCAGCGAGCGATGATGGCGGCCACCGGTCCCGCAGCAGCACCCGCGACGGCGGCGCACGACGCACCGACGACCCGTTCGCGGGTCTCCGCATCGAGTATCCCGAGGACCTCTCGCCAGCAGCGCCGCTGCCCAGCCTCGAGGCGAATGCCGAGATCGACCTGCGGGAGGTCGCCACGGGCACCCAGCGCGTGGTCCAGGTGGGGGAACGTCGCCTCGAGGTGCGTATCCCCGCGGGGGTCATGGACGGCCAGCGCATCCGGCTGCCGCGGACGAGCACGTCGCACACCTCCGATGCGACGCTCATCGTTCGGGTCCGGCGCGATCCGGCCTTCCAGCGCGAGGGCGCGGACCTGACGCGCGAGCTGGTGATCAGCCTGCGTCAGGCACTCATGGGTGCCGAGGTGCCCGTGGAGACATTGGAGGGCAAGCGGTTGCTCCTGCGGATCCCCGCGGGCACCCAGCCGGGTCGCCTGGTGCGACTCACCGGCAAGGGCCTGCCGCGCTTCAAGGCCGACGGCCATGGCGACCTGCTGGTGCGTGTCCGGGTCAGCATCCCGGGCCATCTCGACGAGCGCGGCCGGGAGCTGGCCGCGGCGTTCCTCGACCACATCGACCCGCCGTCGTCCGAGACGGACGAGACGACCCCGACCGCCCCACGGGCGGCGGCCCGCGATACACCGACCGACCATCACACGCCGGCGATGCACGGCGTCCGAGGAGATCAGACACCATGAAGCTCGACCGATTCACCGAGAAGGCGCAGGAGGCCATCCTGACCGCCCAGCGTATGGCCAGCGACGCCCAGAGCCCGGTGCTCGACGCGGAGCACCTGCTCGCTGCCCTGCTCCAGGATCCCGAGGGCATCCCCGCCGTGACCCTGCGTGCCGTGGGTGCCGACCCGGCCGCGATCGGCCTCGAGCTGGCCGCGGCGCTGTCCCGGCGCGCCCGCATCGCGGGTGGTCAGCTGGGGCTCGACCCACGCGCCCGACAGGTCATCGAGCGTGCCGAGGAGGAGGCTCGACGCCTGTCCGACGACTACGTCTCCACCGAGCACCTGCTGCTCGCGACCGCAGAATCCGGCGGGGAGGCAGGACGCATCCTCGCGGCCGCCGGTGCCGACCGGGAGCGCATCCTGGGTGCCCTCCAGAAGGTCCGGGGCGGGCAGCGGGTCACCTCCCAGAACCCCGAATCCACATACCAGGCCCTGGAGCGCTACGGCCGTGACCTGACCGCTGACGCCAAGGCCGGCAAGCTCGACCCGGTCATCGGACGCGATGAGGAGATCCGCCGGGTCATCCAGGTGCTCTCGCGACGCACCAAGAACAACCCCGTGCTCATCGGCGAGCCGGGCGTGGGCAAGACGGCCATCGCGGAGGGGCTCGCCCAGCGGGTCGTGCGTGGCGACGTGCCGGAATCGCTCAAGGACCGGCGGGTCGTGGCGCTCGACCTGGGCGCCCTCATCGCGGGCGCCAAGGACCGCGGTGAGTTCGAGGAGCGCCTCAAGGCCGGGCTCAAGGAGATCAAGGACTCGGATGGCCAGGTCATCCTGTTCATCGACGAGCTCCACACGGTGGTCGGCGCGGGTGCGGCGGAGGGCGCCATGGACGCCTCCAACCTGCTCAAGCCGATGCTCGCCCGGGGTGAGCTGCACACCATCGGCGCGACCACGCTCGACGAGTACCGGAAGCACATCGAGAAGGACGCCGCGCTCGAGCGCCGGTTCCAGCCGGTGTTCGTGGACCAGCCCAGCGTGGAGGAGACCATCTCCATCCTGCGCGGCCTGCGCGAGCGCTACGAGGTCCATCACGGCGTGCGGATCACCGACTCGGCGCTCGTCGCCGCGGCCGTGCTGTCGCATCGCTACATCGCCGACCGGTTCCTGCCCGACAAGGCCATCGACCTCGTGGACGAAGCCGCCAGCCGGATGCGCATGGAGATGGACTCCATGCCCGTCGAGCTCGATGAGCTGGAGCGGCGACGCATCCAGCTGGAGATCGAGCGCGAGGCCCTGCGCAAGGAGAAGGATGACGCCTCCCGGGCCCGGCTCGAGACGCTCGAGCGGGAGCTCGCCGACGTGGCCGAGCGCGCCAACGCGCTCAAGAGCCGTTGGGAGCAGGAGAAGGAGGCCATCGCGGGGCTTCGGACCACCAAGTCGGAGCTCGAGGCGCTCCAGGTCGAGATCGAGACCGCCGAGCGAGCCGCGGACTACGCGCGGGTGGCCGAGCTGCGCTATGGCCGCCAGCGCGAGCTCCAGGACCGGCTCCGGGAGCAGGAGGAGGCGCTCGCCCACAAGGACACGGACGCCGACCGGCTGCTCAAGGAGGAGGTGGACTCGGACGACATCGCCCGGATCGTGGCCGCCTGGACCGGCATCCCGGTCACCCGTCTCATGGAGGGTGAGCAGCAGAAGCTGGTGCACATGGAGGACCGGCTCCATGAGCGGGTCATCGGCCAGGACGAGGCCATCCAGGCGGTCAGCGACGCCGTCCGGCGCGCCCGCGCGGGGTTGCGCGACCAGCGGCGACCCATCGGCTCGTTCATCTTCCTGGGCCCCACGGGCGTGGGCAAGACGGAGCTGGCGCGCGCCCTCGCGGGTTTCCTGTTCGATGACGACCAGGCGATGACGCGCATCGACATGAGCGAGTACATGGAGAAGTTCGCGGTGTCGCGGCTCATCGGCGCGCCTCCCGGCTATGTGGGCTACGAGGAGGGCGGCCAGCTGACCGAGGCCGTGCGCCGTCGCCCCTATCAGGTGGTCCTGCTGGACGAGATCGAGAAGGCGCACCCGGACGTGTTCAACGTGCTGCTCCAGGTGCTCGACGATGGGCGTCTGACGGATGGTCAGGGGCGGACCGTGAGCTTCAAGGACACGGTCATCATCATGACCAGCAACGTGGGCTCGCAGTTCGTGGCGCCACTCGCCGGTCAGACGTCCGACGAGGCGGGGTACGAGCGCATGAAGGACCAGGTGACCGAGGCGCTGCGCGGCTCGTTCCGACCCGAGTTCCTCAACCGCATCGACGAGGTCATCGTGTTCCATTCGCTCACCGATGCCGACCTCGAGCGGATCGTGGACCTGCTGCTGGCGGACCTCCAGGCGCGTCTCGCGGACCGGGACCTCGCGCTCGACCTGACCCCCGCGGCGCGGGCGGTGATCGCCCGGGAGGGCCACGATCCCCAGTTCGGGGCACGGCCACTCAAGCGATCGCTCCAGCGGCTCGTCGAGAACCCGCTCGCGCGGGCGTTGCTGGAAGGTCACTTCCCGCCCGGATCGAGCATCCGACTGGACGCGGACCCGGTCACCGGCACGCTCGTGTTCACTGGCGCGGACGGCGCATCCGTGGTCGCCGACGCGGCCCGTCGGGATGCTCGGTCGCGTCCCGAGCCGGCTGGCGTCGGCGCCCGAGGCGTCCTCGACCTGCCCGGCATGGGCAGCGGCGGCGACAGCGGCGAGCGCCTCAACTAGCCGGGCAGACCACCACCATCGCGGCGTCCCCAGGCGTGTCGCCGGCCGATCCGTCGCCGTCCGACACGGACGGCGACGACGCGCGTCTCGCGGCCCTGCTGCGTGCCGAGATCGAGGCCGCCCCGGATCGACGCATCACCTTCGCGCGCTTCATGGAGCGGGCGCTCACGGAGCCCGGCCTGGGCTACTACGCGACCTCCGCATCGCGACCCTCGCGCGAAGGCGACTTCCTGACCGCCCCGGAGCTCCACCCGCTGTTCGGTCGGTGCCTCGGTCGCTGGCTGACGCGGGTGTGGCCGGACCTGGGTCGCCCGGACCCGTTCACGGTCCGTGAGTACGGCGCCGGTCGGGGCACGCTCGCTGCCTCGACCATCGCTGGCCTCGCTGCCGATGACCCAGCGCTCGCCCGGCTGGTGCGCTGGCAGCCGGTGGACGTGCCCGGCCGGCATCCGGATCCCACCATGGGGTCGTTCGATGGGGTCGTGCTCGCCAACGAGTACCTCGACGCGCTGCCGGTCCATCGGCTCGTGATGCGCGGCGGTCGCATCCGGGAGTGCCACGTCACCTGGCAGGACGGGTTCCGCTGGGTCGAGGCGGAGCCATCCGGACCGGACCTCGACGCACCGCTTCGGCGCGCTGGGGTCGTCCTCGCGGAAGGACAGCTGGCCGAGGTACGGCCCAGCGTGGCCACGTGGCTGGAGGATGTCACCCGGGCGCTCCGCCGGGGCATCGTGCTCATCATCGACTACGGTCATGACGCGGCCGGGCTGTACGGTCCACGCCGCATGGCGGGCTCGCTCGTCACCTATCGCGACCACATGGCGGGTGACGACCCGCTCCACTGGGTCGGCCGACAGGACATCACGGCGCATGTCGACCTGACCGAGCTCGGTCGTGCGGCCCGGACGGTGGGTCTCGTGCCGCTGGGCCGGACCACCCAGGCGATGTTCCTCGCGGACCTCGGGCTCGGGGAGATGCTCTCGGACCTGGGTCGTCGACCGGACACGCCGGCGCAGGCCTATCTCGACGCACGCGCCTCGGTCGTGCGGCTCCTCGATCCGCGTCACCTGGGCGGGTTCACGGTCGTGGCGTACGGACATGGGATCGACCCGAGCGACCGAGCGGCGGGGCCCAGGAGCGAGCCCACGGGTGCCGGGACGTCCGCCTGAGATGCGGTTCGACGATGCGGCCCGACGCCTCGAGCCATGGCCCGACCGCCTCCCGCGGGGCACCCGGGCCATCGATCCCGTGGTCGGCGGCGCGGCGGATGGCCTGCCGGCCTGGATGCGCGACGAGCCACAGCCGATGCGTCGTGCAGCGGGTCTCGTGCTGCTCTATCCCGACGGTCAGGGCGAGACCCGGACCGTGCTCACGGAACGTCCCCTGGGCCTGCGTCATGCCGGGCAGGTGAGCCTGCCGGGCGGCCGTGAGGACCCCGGTGACGAGTTCCCCCGTGGCACCGCGCTGCGGGAGGCCCGGGAAGAGGTCGGTCTCGATGCGCGACAGGCTGGCGTGCGGCTGGTCGGCACCCTCGATGTCGTGGACGTGCGCGTCACGGGGTTCCTGCTGACGCCCGTCGTGGCGCTCGCCCAGCGCGAGCCACTGCTGCGACGCGACCCGGGCGAGGTGGCGGCGATCCTGCTGCCCCCCGTGGACATCTTCCTGCCCGGCTCGCTCGTCACGCCGGGCGAGCTGGAGCGGGAGGGGGTGCGCGTGCGGTACGGCGGCTATCCCTGGCAGGACCGCCACATCTGGGGCGCGACGGCACGGGTCCTGGCCCAGCTGGGCGCGCTCCTCGCTGGGGAGCGCGCGTGAGCGCCCGCCAGCGCTCGTTCATCCGCCACTGGACCCGTATCGGCCGGCCACCGCTCGTCCCGGAGGTCCGTCTCCATCTCGCTGACGCCCTGATGCCGCTCTGGGAGGCGACCGCGCGGGACGCCGCCGATCCGGAGCTCCCCCCTCCCTACTGGGCGTTCGCGTGGGCGGGCGGTCAGGCGCTCGCACGATACGTGCTCGATCACCCGGAGCTGGTGCGGGGTCGGCGCGTGCTGGATCTCGCGACCGGCGGTGGGCTGTGTGGCATCGCGGCCGCGCTCGCCGGTGCCATCGAGGTGCGGGGTGTGGACATCGACCCGCTCGCCATCACGGCCGTGGGCCTGAACGCGCCTCTCAACGAGGTCCACATGGCGGCCACCTGCCGCGACGTCCTGGACGACGAGGTCCCCGATGTGGAGGTCATCCTCGCGGGCGACATCGGCTACGAGTGGAACCTTGCGACCCGGGGGGCACGCTGGCTGCGGTCAGCGGCCTCGCGCGAGATCGAGGTACGCATCGGTGACCCGGAGCGCCACCACCTGCCGCCCGACGGCCTGGAGGTCGTGGCGGTCCATGACGTGCCCACGACGCTCGACCTCGAGCAGTCCGCCAGCAAGCGGACGAGCGTGCTCAGGGTCGTGGGCATCGGCGCCGGCTGACCGGATCACCGTCCTCCGATCCGGCGCCGGCTGACCGGACCACCGCCCTCCGGGCCGTCGCGCGCGGTCGCGGGCGGCTTCGCCTCGGCGGTGCCGTCGCCACGACCTACCAGGGCTCGCCCGTGGACTCGTCACGGTGCCCAGGGTCAGGCAATCGCTCCGCGAGCGACCCGCGCGCCGGGTCGACATCGCTGGTCGGGGAGGTGACGACCGCCGACCCTTCCACGACGCTGGTCGGCGGATCCGGCAGCTCCACCACGATGGCACGCATCTCCGCGCCGTCGGTCCACGCGGCATGGGTGACGCCCGCGGGCCAGACGACGGCCTCACCATGGATGATGCGAGAGCGTTCATCGGCCACCTGCACCCAGCCTCCTCCGCTCACGACCACGAACAGGGTCGTGCCCGGGTTCGAGTGCGGCGCGATGTACGCCTGGCGGGAGAACGCCAGCTCGGAGACATGACCGTTGGTCCCGGACCAGATGACCTGACCGGCAAGACCCGCGGTGCCCGGGGGCCCCTCAGGCCGTCGATTGCCCGGACCAAAGCGTCGGATGTCCACGGACGGTGCCTGGTGTCGTCAGCCGAACGGGGGTGACGTCAGGCGCGCCGTCGGCGCTGCTTCCGGCTGCGGATGGTGGCCGACGGGTCGGCGGCCTTCGCGACGGTGCGCTGCTGGCTGATGGTGCGCGCCCGGTGCAGCTGCCGCTCGTATGCCTCGATCTGGGGCGGGAAGTGCACGAACCGGATCCACGCGAACGTGCCCAGGCCGATGACGAGCGTCGCGACCACGGTGACGAACCAGAAGTGGAAGATGGCCTCCACGAGCACCAGGCCGTACACGATGACCGCGGTCCACAGTAGCCACTCCTGGAGCGCGAGCAGGGGCGGATGGCGGTGGTATCGCCGGACCTGCACGTTGTACAGGATGACCGCCCCGATCAGGAACGCCAGCGCGGCGAAGGTGATGGGGTAGAACAGGTCCTGGAACGTGTGCGCGGCGAACTGGTTGTCGGGTGTGGGCAGGAGTGCGCGCAGCCAACGTTCGATCACGGCGCGGAGGATAGCAGACCCCTTCGGCCGACCACGAGGGCCCGGCCCACGGGCCGGACGGGTGGGGTCGGTATACTCGCGTCGATCCCGCGGCCCACCTGGCGGGAGTCCTGCTGGAACCGAGGGAGGTCCACGGCGTGCGTGCCCTGCTCTCGGTCGCCGACCGCACCGGCATCGAGCGGCTCGTCCGTCTGCTGCTCGACCAGGGCATCGAGGTCGCGGCGACGGACGCGACACGTGATGCGCTCGCGCTCGACGGCATCGACGTGGCCGCCATCGGCCTGGAGCCCCGGGTGCCCGCGCCCAGCCGCGCGTTCCATCCCGAGATCTATGCCGGCATCCTCGCGCGCCGCGATGCGGCCGACGACCTCGCGGAGCTGGCCCTCCACGGGTACGGTGCGCTGGACCTGGTCATCGTCAACGTGCCGCCGTTCATGCCCCACGCCGCGGAGCGGCTGGTGCCGCTCGACGAGGCGCTCGCGATGATCGACGTGGCGGGGGTCGCGCTCCTCGCTGCCGCGGCGCGCAACTACGCCTCGGTCGCGGTCGCCAGCCATCCCTCGCAGTACCCGCTGCTCATCGAGGAGATCGAGCGACAGGGCCACGTGTCGCCCGAGACACGTCTCCGACTCGCGGCCCAGGCCTTCGCGGCGGTGGCGGCGTATCACGCGGATGTCGCGGGCTACCTCCATCACATCGGTGGGGAGCGGTTCCCGTCGGAGCTGACGGTCGTGCTGCGCAAGACACGCGACCTGGCATACGGCGCCAACCCCCACCAGCGAGCCGCGATCTATCGGGACGCGGGCGGACGAGCCGGGTCGCTCGCCGAGGCGCGACAGCTCCAGGGCCCCGATCCCACCTACAACGACCTGCTGGACCTCGACGCGGCCTGGCGAACCGTGTGCGACTTCACGGCGCCCACGACCTGTATCGCGAAGCAGCTCAACCCGGTCGGCCTCGCCTCGCATGACGCGCTGCTGGAGGCCTATCGCCACGCGCTCGACACCGACCCGGTGGCCGCATACGGCGCGGTCCTGGGCGTGAACCGGGTGCTGGACGCCGCGACCGCCGAGGAGATCGCGCTCAGCGCGTACGAGGCCATCGTGGCCCCGGGCTACTCTGACGAGGCCCTGCGGGTGCTCGCCGCACGCCCGGCCATCAGCCTCCTGGAGCTGGGCGACGGCACGCGGGAGACGCCCCAGGACCATCTCGACCTGCGCCGCATCGACGGCGGCGTGCTCATCCAGACGCCTGACCGCGCCGCGCTCGACCGCAGCCAGCTGAACGTGGTCACGCGTCGTCGGCCCACGCTCGAGGAGCTCACGGACCTGTTGTTCGCGTGGCGCGCCGTGCGTCACGTCACGAGCAACGCGGTGGTGCTCGCGCGGCATGGTGCGCTCGTGGGCGTGGGCGCTGGCCAGGCGAGCCGGCTGACCGCCGTGGAGATCGCCATCCACCGTGCGACGGACCGGGCAGGTGGCGCGGTCCTCGCATCCGATGCCTACTTCCCGTTCGCGGACGCCATCGCGCTGGCCGCGGAACGAGGAGTGACGGCGATCATCCAACCCGGCGGTTCGGTCCGGGACGAGATGGCCATCGAGGTCGCCGATCGGCATCACCTCGCCATGGTGTTCACGGGACGACGTCAGTTCCGCCACTGACCCGGGTGGTCCTGCCGGGTCTCGATCGGGGGGTCGGGTCCATGGAGAAGCTGCTCGCACTGGACATGGTGCGTGTCACGGAAGCCGCCGCGCTGGCCTCGGCCCGCCACATGGGGCGGGGCCAGAAGGACGAGGCCGACCAGGCGGCCACGGAGGCGATGCGCCAGACGATGGACGAGGTGGAGATGCGCGGCACCATCGTCATCGGCGAAGGAGAGCGCGACGAGGCACCGATGCTCTGGATCGGCGAGCCCGTGGGCACCGGCCGCGCCGAGGACGTGGTCATCGACATCGCGGTCGACCCGCTCGAGGGCACCAATCTCGTGGCGCACGGGCAGGCCAACGCCATCACCGTCCTCGCGGCATCGGAGCAGGGCGGCCTGCTCCATGCGCCGGACACCTACCTCGACAAGCTGTGTGTCGGGCCCCCGGTGGCCGGACATGTGGACATCCGTCAGACCCCCACGGACAACGTCCGGGCCATCGCGGCCGCGCTGCGCCGCGACGTGCGTGACATCACCATCGTCATCCTCGAGCGGCCTCGCCACGAGGCACTCATCGCGGAGGTGCGGTCGGCGGGCGCGCGCATCAAGCTCATCACCGACGGCGACCTCTCGGCGGCCATCAGCTGCGCCGTGTCGGGCACCGGCGTCCACGGTGTCATGGGTATCGGCGGCGCCCCCGAGGGCGTCATCACCGCCGCAGCCCTCAAGTGCCTCGGCGGGGAGATCCAGGCGCGCTTCCGATTCCGGAGCGATGCCGAGCGTGAGCGTGCTGCGCGCATGGGCGTGCCCACGGACGAGGACCACGTGTTCTCGACCGAGGACCTGGCACCCGGGGAGGACCTCGTGTTCGCCGCGACGGGCGTGACGCGGGGCGACCTGCTCGATGGCGTCCGATTCTTCGGCGGCGGTGCCCGGACCCATTCGCTGGTCATGGCATATCGCTCGAAGGAGGTCCGCTTCCTGGACACGGTCCACATGTTCGACCGGACGAAGCCGCCGGCCGTCCGACTGTAGCCTTTGGCGTCGCCCTGGCTGACGTCGCGCTCCGTGCCGCGATCGACCGGAGGCATCCGGTGTGATTCTCTTTATCTCCCACCAGATAACTTGACAATGACCTCCCGCGAACCTAGCGTGCCGGCCATGACCGTGACCGCACCTGCTCCGCCCCGAACGCCGGGGCCCCCTGCCGTACCCACGATCGCGACCGACGCCTTCATCGGCACCGACCTCCGGGTCCCGGTCGCCGATGGCCGATGGAGGCGATATGCCGACCTCGACCAGGCCGCGACGACCCCGGCCTTCCGCTCGGTGCGGAGCACGGCTGACCGGTTCCTGGAGTGGGCCGGCAGCGCGCATCGGGGGACCGGCTTCAAGTCACGTCTCTCCACCGAGGCCTACGAGGACGCCCGGCGCATCGTGGCTGGGTTCGTGGGTGCTGACGACGACGCCCGGACCGTGGTGTTCACCCGGTCGGCGACCGAGAGCCTCAACATCGTGGCCGGCGTGGTCGATCCGGGGCCTGATGACGTGGTCGCGGTGTCCGTGCTGGAGCATCACGCGAACCTGCTGCCCTGGCAGCGCCGCTGCCGGATCGCCTGGATCGAGGTCGATGACACGGGCCGGGTGCGTCTGGACCACCTCGGGGAGGTCCTCCGACGACACGCCGGTCGGGTCAGGGTCGTGGCCCTGTCCGCGGCGTCCAACGTCACCGGTGTCATCACACCCATCCATGCGGCGGCCGAGCTGGCCCACGCCCACGGTGCGCTCATCAGCGTGGACGCGGCGCAGCTGGTGGCCCACCGGCCCCTGTGGATGGGTGCCCCGACCGCGGCCGATCGGCTCGACTTCGTGTCGTTCTCGGGTCACAAGATGCACGCGCCGTACGGCGCCGGGGTGCTGGTCGCCCCGACGGGCCTGCTCGACCGGGCCGCGCCGCATCTCATCGGCGGTGGGGCCGTGCGGCGCGTCACACGCACAAGCGCCGCGCTCGTGGAGGGCCCGGCGCGTCACGAGGCAGGCTCACCCAACCTCGTGGGTGCGGTGGCCATCGCGGTCGCTGCGCGCGGGCTCCAGGGTATCGGGTGGACGGTGATCCACGACCACGAGGCGCGGCTCGCCCATCGATTGCGCGCCGGCATCGAGGGCATCGAGGGCGCGCGCCTCCTGGGGCCGTCAGCCGAGCCAGCCGATGACCTTGGTGGCGTCGTCAGCCTCGTCGTCGAAGGACTGGCACCGGACGCGGTGACCAGCGCCCTTGGCGCCGAGTGGGCCGTCGGTGCGCGCGATGGGGCCTTCTGCGCTCACCCCTACCTCGATTCGTTGCTCGGGTCGACCCGCGGTGGCGACGTGGTGACCCCCGTCGACCCGGGCTGTGGCGTCCCGGGAGCCGTTCGTCTCAGCCTCTCGGCGGCCAGCCGGGAGGACGACGTCGATCGAGCATTGGACGGCCTCGCTGCGATCGCTCGCCGGGACCTGGGGCTGCGATACGCGGTGGCTCCGCGGTCGGGCCGGGTCGAGCCGGTCGGCTGGGAGCCGCCGGTGCGACGCGTGTTCGATCTGACCGCTGTGGCCTGACGACGATCAGGCGCCGACCCCCTCCCGCAGCACGAGTCCCACCGCGAAGCCGTCCCAGCCCTTGGCGCCCACGGTCTGGATGGCGGTCGACAGGAGCCGCGGCTCGGAGCCCAGGAAGGCGAGCGCCTCGCGGGTGCCGCGCACATCCGGGGCGTCGGATGACGCATCCGCCACGTGACCGTCCCTGACCACGTTGTCGAGCACGATGAGGCCACCCACGCGCACCAGCTCGAGGGCCGCTCGCAGATAGGCCGGGTTGGAGCGCTTGTCGGCATCGATGAACGCCAGGTCGAAGGGCACCGGGCGCTCCCCGATGAGCCTGGCCAGCGAATCGCGAGCCGGACCCACCTGGACCTCCACGCGGTCGGCCACCCCTGCACGCTCGAGGTTGCGCCGAGCGACGGTCGCCCGGGCGGGCTCCAGCTCCATGGTGACGAGCCGGCCGTCGGCGGGGAGGGCGCGGGCGAGGCAGATGGCGCTGTAGCCTGCGAGCGTGCCCACCTCGAGGATGCGTCGGGCGCCGATGCTCCGGGCCAGCAGCTGGAGCAGTCGGCCATGCGCCGCCGGCACCGCGATGGGCGGCAGGCCCAGATCCTGGGCGTCCGCCATCACCTGCTCCAGGACCGGGTCGTGGCCCAGCACCAGCTCGTCGATGACGGCGTCGACATCCGCCCAGCGCTGCTCGTCCATCCGATCACCTCCCTCGGGGGTCATCGTCCCACCAGCGACCGTCGGTCGCATCCCAGGTCCCGATGGGCGTCACCGCATCGGGCCCCTCCTCCATCAGACGTGCTCGCAGCACGGCCTGCACGGTGCGTGTCCATCCCGGCGGCACGAGACACGGCGCCAGGTCTGCGAGCGGCGCCAGCACGAACGCGCGATCGGACGCTGACGCGTGGGGCACGTCCAGCCACTGGACCGAGGGCCGCGAGGGATCGGCGCTGCGCGCCTGGGACGGCCGTTCGATGTGCAGCCGATGACGACCGAACACCAACAGGTCCAGATCGAGCGGGCGAGGGCCCCAGCGCATCCCGGTCCGTCGTCCTGCAGTCGACTCCAGCCGCTTGAGCTCGCCGAGCAGACGCAGCGCCGCGGTCGCCGCGCCGTCGCACACGTGCACGTGCACGTCCAGGGCCACGACCGCGTTCCGGAAATCGGCCTGGTCCACGACACCCACGGGCCGTGTCCGGTACAGCCGGGAGACGCCCTGGACGCGGATGCCGGGCAAGGCATCCAGGTCATGGACCGCGGCGGCGAGGGTGTCAGCGACGTCACCCTGGTTGGCACCGAGGCCGAGATACGCGCGAACCCTGCTCACCCGCGCCTCCTGCTCCTGCGCGCCCCCTGTCTAGACTGCGCGCTCCATGTCC
>CAZYTQ010000036.1:24972-27690 GCA_964650135.1 uncultured Anaerolineaceae bacterium
CACCCGCGCCTCCTGCTCCTGCGCGCCCCCTGTCTAGACTGCGCGCTCCATGTCCCGCCACACCACGCGACCCCGGGTCATCATCCTCCACCCGCCCACGCCGCCGGACGCGGGACGGCTGACGCGCCACCTGGACGGGGCGCGACTCGCCCTCGCCGGCGTCCATGCGCACACGTTCCGTCGGGCCGGCGCGGACCTCGCGATGGTCGGCGTCGATGTGGACGGCACGTTCGGGTCATCGGTCGCCGAGCTCGCTCGAGACTGGCAGGCGGGCGACGGCGTCGTCCTGCTCTCGCACGGCGCGCTCCCGCTCCTCCGACGCCGCGATGCCCGCCGCCTCGTCCGCGTCGCTCGCTCCGGCGCCCCGGTCGTGCTGACCAACAACCGCTTCTCGTCCGACGTGTGCGCCGTCGGCGATGTGGGGGTCCTCCGCCACCTGCCACCACTGGCCGCCGACAATGGTGTGCCCCGCTGGCTGGAGGCACACCGAGGGGTGCGGGTGCGCGAGCTGGGGGCACGCCGGCGCCTGGGCATCGACCTGGACACGCCCCTGGACCTTGCCCTGATGCGCCATCTGGCCGTGCTCCCGGGGCCGCTCCAGGACTGGGCGGACGACGCGGCGCTGGACCTGCCGCGTCTCGCGGAGCTGCGGGCGATCCTCACCGACCGCTCCGCGGAGCTGCTCGTGGTCGGCCGCACGAGCGCGGGGACGCTGCGCTGGATGGAGCGTCACACGCGGTGCCGGGTGCGTGCCTGGATCGAGGAGCGCGGCATGCGCGCCGCATCGGCGACCGAGCGACCCGGTCCCCACGGCCGGACGCCACGTCCACCGGCATCCATCCTGGCCGCCCTGCTGGAGCATGAGGGGCCAGAGTCCCTCGGAGCGGTCGTCGAGCGCTTCGCCGACGGCGCCGTGATCGACACGCGCGTGCTGCTCGCGGCGCATCTCGGTCGTGATGAGCGCTCCTGGCCGTCTGCCGAGGATCGCTTCGCGTCCGACCTGCTGCTCGCCGACCAGGTCCGGGACCCGTGGCTCGCCGCGCTGACCCGGAGCGCCGCGGCCGCACCCATCCCGATCCTGCTCGGCGCCCACACCCTCGTGGGTCCCGGCCTGCCGCTCCTGGCAGCGCCGAGGGATCGTCCTCGATGGGCCCGAGGACACCGCGTCGCGCGCTAGAATGACCGTGAACGGACGGAGCGCAGGCGCCGACACCTGCCCGGCCGCCGCATGACGTCACGCTCTGAGGACCCAGGTTGTCCAGCCCGCTCTGGTACGTGCTCGGCTTCGCGTTCGCCGGCTTCACGTTCGTGTTCATGACGATCGGGATGTCCTGGCTCATCACCCATCGGCACAAGGGCGACCGCCACAAGGGTCTGCCCTACGAGTCGGGCATCGACACCATGGGCGACACGTGGGGCCGCTTCGGGCTCTCGTTCTACATCTATGCGCTGCTGTTCGTGGCCTTCGACATCGAGGTCGTGTTCATCACCCTCTGGGCACTCGTGTTCCAGGACCTGCTGCTGGGCGGCTTCCTGAGCATGCTGCTGTTCGTGGGGATCCTCCTGCTGGGCCTCGGCTATGCATGGCGCAAGGGGGTCCTGACGTGGAAATGAGCGGCACCGGACCACCGCGGGGCGAGGGTCCTGCCACGGCCGTCGTGGCGGCATCCGAGGCGACCGCGGTGTCGCCGATCGTGGTGCCCAACACCCAGTGGCTGGCGGCGGACCCGAGCGCCTATGGCGGCGGACGGCCACCCACCATCACGCATCTCGCGGAGCTGGAGCTCGAGGACAAGGGTGACAACGGTCGATGGGGGGCCCTGGATGTCATCCCCACGACCGCCGACCACCTGCTCGACTACCTGCGCATGAACAGCCTCTGGCCACTGCTGTCGGGCCTCGCCTGCTGCGCCATGGAGATGATGTCCGCGGCCACGAGCGTCAATGACATGGACCGCTTCAACATGTTCCCGTTCCGGGCCAGCCCCCGGCAGGCGGATGTGCTCATCGTCGCGGGCACCCTCACGACCAAGATGGCCGGGCCGCTCATCCGGCTGTGGGAACAGATGCCGGAGCCCAAGTGGTGTGTCGCCATGGGCGACTGCACCTGCTCTGGCGGTCGCTACAAGCGCTCCTACGCCACCGTCCAGGGCATCGACCGGGTGATGCCCGTGGACGTGTACGTGCCGGGCTGTCCCCCGCGCCCCGAGGGTCTCATCTACGGCATGATGAAGCTCCAGCAGCTGATCCTCGAGCGACGGGGTCAGTGGAACGAGCGCCGCGTGGGCCCCAGCGTCCCGCCCGGCGTCTGACCACAGCACATCCGGGAACGAGACGATGACGGACACCGCGCTCGCGCGACGCCTCCAGGAGCGGCTGGGAGACCAGCTGCTTGCCCCGGTCGGGGCACGCCACGACACCACCGAGATCTGGGTCGGGCCGGGCCAGCTGACGAGCGTCATGACCAGGCTCCACGATGATCCCGATCTTCGCTTCGAGCTGCTCGCGGACCTCGCGGGGGTCGACACGGGGGGTGTGCTCCAGGTGGTGTACCACCTCTGGTCGCCGCTCTCGCCCGACTGGCTGCGGGTGATCTGCGATGGTCTGCCGCGCGAGGACCCACGATTGCCCTCGGTCACGTTCCTGTGGAACGGCGCCGAATGGGGCGAGCGCGAGGCATGGGACATGTTCGGGCTCATCTTCGAGGGCAACCGGGAC
>CAZYTQ010000037.1:0-11845 GCA_964650135.1 uncultured Anaerolineaceae bacterium
CGGCACGGCGGAGGTCCCAAGGGCGGAGGTCCCAAGGGCGGAGGCCCCAGGGCGGGAGGCCGGCACGGCGGAGGCCGGCACGGCGGCGGCGGCGGCAGGCACGGCGAGGGGCCGCATGGCGGGAGGCCCGCACGGCGGCGGCGGCCCGCACGGCGGAGGCGGCCGGCACGCCGGAGGCCGGCACGGCGGCGGGCGACCCGGCCCACCGAGCCCTTGACAGGGCATGGATACAACCATATGGTTGTATACATGCGGGCCATGACGTTCACCGCCACCACGTTCGATGCCGACCGTGTCTTTGCCGCCCTCGCGGACGGGACGCGGCGGGACATCGTGCGGCGGGCGATGGACGGGGAGCAGGGGATCGTGGAGCTGTCCGCGCACTACCCCATGAGCTTCGCGGCCGTGCAGAAGCACATCGCCGTCCTGGAGCGGGCGGGTCTCGTGACGAAGGCGCGTGTCGGCCGACGGAAGGTCGTGCGCACCGATGTCGAGACGATCCGCATGGCCCAGCGGGTGCTCGATCGATACGAGCAGCTCTGGCGCGACCGCATCGACCGGATGAGCGCGCTCCTCGACGAACCTGGGACCGACGCCACGGAGGACATGGGATCATGACCGTCATCGCCGTCCAGAAGGACCTCGACGCCAGGACGCTGGTCGTCACCGCGGAGTTCGCGGCGCCCCCGGAGCGCATCTGGCGACTGTGGTCGGAGCGCGACCAGCTCCAGCGCTGGTGGGGCCCGCCACAGTGGCCCGCCACCTTCACGACCCACGACCTGTCGCCGGGCAGCATGGTCCGGTATCACATGACCGGCCCGGGTGGTGAGCGACCGGGCGGCTGGTGGCGGATCGGCGAGGTCGACCCCCCGCGGCTGCTGACCTTCCAGGACGGCTTCGCGAAGCCCGATGGCTCGGCCAACGACGACCTGCCGGTGACGGATGTCCGGGTGACCTTCGAGCCCATCCCCACGGGCACCCGGATGGCCATCACGAGTCGATATGCCAGCACCGAGGCGCTCCAGCAGGTGCTCGACATGGGCATGGAGGAGGGCATGACCCTGGCGCTCGGACAGGTCGATGGGATCCTCGCCGAGGATCCAGCGTGACCATCGAGACGACACGGTCCGGCCGGCCGGATCGACGGGACCCCGGGGACGCCACCGATCCCGGCCGTGGACTCGGCCCGCCCGTTGTCTGACCACGGGCGGGATGGCCGGATCTGTACGGTTCTGCGTCGTCGGTCGCGTTCCCGGTGGTGGAACGACATTGCGCCAGGAGGATGAGTCGGTGCGACGCCCCGGTTCATGGTGGGCGTTCGCGCCGTGTCGAGGCTGTCCGAGCCGCCTGGACGTCCCGCTCCCCCGCGAATATGCCGCCCGAGCATCGACGGAACGCCTGGGAGGGGTGGCGAGAGCCATCGACCGGCCCTCGATCAGGAACGGTCGGCAGGTCGACGGACCTGCGACCCGCGGTCGCCCGTCGCGATGGCCGCAGTCATCCACGTGGTGCAAGATCCGTCCACCTGGTGGATCGCTCGGCCAGCCGACGGCACGCCGGGCCGACCCCACGCCACGCCGACGGCACGCCGGGCCGACCCCACGCCACGCCGACGGCACGCCACTCCCCCAACCATGGGCGCCGGCCACGAGACGCACAGCGGCGACGACCTGACGCGCCGCCGATGAGATCCGGCCGGCCGGCCGGTCCAGATACCAACGCCACCGAACACCACGCTCCGGGAGGACCATCATGACCACCGCCGTCGCACCCACGACCAGCACGCTCCGAGCATCCGGTGCCACGCTCACCTACGACGTGCGCACGGTCGATGGCTCGTCCCATCCACCGCTGATGCTCATCGGCTCGCCCATGGGCGCCGGTGGCTTCGTCACGCTCTCGAGCCACTTCACCGACCGCACCGTCCTCACGTACGACCCACGCGGTGTCGAGCGGAGCATCAAGGACGAACCGACCAGCCAGTCCACGCCCGACCAGCACGCGGATGACGTCCACCGGGTCATCCGGGCGGCCGGTCTGGGCCAGGTCGACCTGTTCGCGAGCAGCGGAGGCGCCATCAACGCGCTCGCGCTCGTCGCGGCGCACCCCGATGACGTGCGGCTCCTGGTCGCCCACGAGCCACCCCTTGCGGCACTCGTGCCCGACAGCCAGGCGGCGCTCGCTGTGTGCCGCGCGGTCGCCCAGACGTACCAGCAGCGCGGCTTCGGCGCGGGCATGGCGCATTTCATCTCGGTGGTGATGCACCAGGGACCGTTCACGGACGAGATCGCCGCCCAGCCGGGTCCCGACCCGCAGATGTTCGGGATGCCCGCCGAGGACGACGGCTCACGCACGGACGCGCTGCTCCACCAGAACATGGTCACCTCGACGGCCTACCGGCCGGACATCGAGGCGCTCCGCGCGGCGCCCACGAGGATCGTCATCGCCGTCGGCGCGGAGAGTGGCGCCGCGCTGGCGCGTCGCGGCGGTGAAGCGGTCGCGGCCCTGCTGGGGCAGCCAGCCGTCGAATTCCCCAGCGACCACGGCGGCTTCCTGGGTGGCGAGTACGGCCAGACCGGCGACCCGGACGCGTTCGCCGCGAAGCTCCGCGAGGTGCTGGCCGCAGCCTGACCGATCGTCGGCGCCGTCGCTATCCTGCGCGCCATGCGGGGATATGCAACGACGAGCATCGGCCAGGTCCACTACCGGCACGAGGGGGATTCGGGCCCCGCCATCGTGCTGTTCCACGAATCGCCGCTCTCGTCGGCGATCTTCGAGCCGGCACTGCCGTTCCTCGGCCGCTCGATGCGCGCCTACGCCTTCGACACGCCGGGCTATGGCCAGTCCGATGCGCCGCCCGCGCCGCCGAGCGTCCCGGAGTACGCGGCGATCCTGCTGGAGGCCATGGCGGACCTGGGCATCGACCGGTTCGTGATGACCGGCTGCCACACGGGTGCTGGTATCGGCCTCGAGCTCGCCCGACAGGCGGGCCCGGAGCGGGTCACGCACGTGGTCCTTTCGGGCGTCCCCCTGTTCAGACCCGATGAGTGGGAGCCGTGGCTCGCCCAGCGCGTGCTGGGGGCGGGGGTCGCGGCCACCGGTGCGAGCGCCAAGGAGGTGTTCGCGCCGGACATCGAGCTGACCCGCGACGGTGCCCACATGCAGTGGGCGTGGGACCGCACCGCGGCGCGGGGTCGCAAGGACTGGCCGCCCGATTCACCCATCGAGCTGGTCCACATGGCGGTGATGCAGCTGCTCCTGGCCGGCCCGCGGTACAACTGGGGGTATCGCGCGGTGTGGGCCTACGACCCCATCCCCGCGGTCACGAGCCTGCGCTGCCCGGTGCTGTTGCTCAACGCCGCGGACGACCCGTTGGCATACCTCGACCAGCGGGTGGCGGAGATGCTCCCGGATGCCCGCGTGGTGCATGTCGAGGGCATCGCGGGCCAGATGCCATCGCGGGTCCCCGAGCGATACGCCGCGGAGATCACCCGCTTCATCGCCGACACTGGCGGCGCCTGACCTGGCACCGGACCTGGCGCCTGACCTGGCAGCCGACCCCCGCGGCGGTCAGTCGCGGAAGCGGGGCATGACGTCGGTCGCGAACAGGCCGATCTGCTCCCGCAGCGCCGCGAGCGTGTCGCCCACGAACAGCAGCCCGGACAGGTGGCCCGCACCGGCCTCCTGGTACCGCTCCACCCGCTCCACGACCTCGTCTACGGTCCCGATGAGGTTCATCGAGACATAGCTCGAGACGTCGAAGCCCTTGAGGGTCGACGCCTGCAGCGAGACCAGGTGCTCGTACACCTGCGACGCCCGGAAGGCCGCCTCAGCCTCTTCGGTCGTGCGGCCGATGCAGGCCACCAGCTGGGGCGCGATCTCGATGGTGTCCGGGTCCCGCCCGGCCTCCTGCGCGTATGCCCGCAGTCGCGCCCGACCCTCCGCGACACGCGCCGGTCCGATGGCCGCCGGCAGCCAGCCCTGGCACCAGGCCGCGGCCCGACGGATGGAGCCGTCCGCGTTGCCCGCGGAGTACAGCGGCAGCGGGTCCTGTGCCGGCTTGGGGTACATCTCCACATCCCGGAACCGGATCCAGCGCCCCTCGAAGTCCGGCCGTCGCTCGGTGGACAGCAGCCGGAGTGCCTGGATGGACTCGTCCATCCACTCCGACCGGGGCGCCTCGCGTCGGTCGGGATATGTGGCCTCCATCTCCTCGCGATAGGCGCCCACACCCACGCCCAGGGTCAGCCGGCCGTGACTGAAGCGGTCGAGCGTCGCGGCCTGCTTCGCGAGCAGGACCGGGTCCCGCATCGGCAGCACGATGACGCCCGTCATGAGCCGGATGGTGGTGGTCGCGGCGGCACACGCGGTCAGCGCGATGAGCGGCTCGTAGTAGTCGGGTGGCTCCGGCCAGCGCGCCCGCACATAGCGTTGCGTGGTCAGGTGGTCGTTGCCCATGACCGCGTCGTAGCCCAGCTGCTCGGCCTCCACCGCGAGCGCCACGATGTCGTCCGGTCCCGCGAACGGGATGGGGTGGATCATGCCCTCGGTGCAGGTGGGGATGGCGACGCCGAACCGCATGTGTGTCTCCTGTGTGCCGTGGGAACCAGCGCCCGCCACGCGCATGGCTTGTGATAGTCTCACCCGCCCGGGTCACCGGGTACTGGTGAGTCCTCACGAGCGTTGCACGAGCCATGGTGATGCACTCCCGGTCCCGCACGCCGATCCCGCTGACGGCCCACCAGGTCGAGGAGTTCGCGCACCGGCTCAACGCCGCGGTCCGGACCGAGGTCGCGACCTACGGCGCATCAGCCGATCCGGTGCTCGACCAGGATGTGAGCGCCATGAACGCCCGTCATGTCGTGCTCTACTTCCAGGCTCTCGGCGAGGACCGGGTGCCCACCCCCGAGGAGCTGGCCGAGCTGGCCGACGCGGGTCGGCGTCGGCTCCGCCAGGGGGTGCCCCTGGAGTCGATCCTGCATGCCTATCGCATCGGCGCCCGGGTCCTCTGGTCGTGCCTCACGGAGGTGGCCGAGCGCGACGCCGACATGGCTCGGCTGGGCGATCTCACGTTCCGGTTCGCGGACATGGTGAGCGCGGCGGCATCCGATGGGTACATCCAGGAGCGCGCCCGCCAGGCCGAGTCACACGAGGGCGCCTGGCGGCTGTTCCTGGCCCGCCTGTTGTCTGGCGAGCTCGTGGACGAGGACGCCGTGACCCGCGAGGGCCGCTCGTTCGGGTTCGACCTGGGATCGACACACGTCGTGGCGCTCGTCTCGCATCGCGACCGGACGCGCCCCCTGACCGTCGCCCAGGACCTGGGCCTCGAACGCGGCCGCGCCCAGCTGCAGCGCTACCTGCCCCAGGCCGCGGCCGTGGTGATGCGCATCGGCCTCGTGGCGGCGGTCCCCGGTGACACGGTGGATGAGGTCGGGCCGGCGGTCCTGATGGCGCTCGCGGGGCACACCCGCGATGACCAGCTGAGCATCGCGTTCGGGACGCCGCGGGCCGGACCCACGGGGATCGTGGCGAGCTATGTGGAGGCACAGCGGGCCCAGGCGCTGGGCTCCATCCTCCAGCCGACGTCGCTGGTGTCGCGCTATGACGAGCTGCGACTGTTCGACCTGTTCCGAACGGGCGAATCGATCGATGCCTTCGTGAACGAGGTCCTGGGCAAGCTCATCCGACGTGACCGGGAGCGGCACACCGAGCATGCGCGGACGCTCGAGGCCCTCTTCGCGGATGCCCTCAACCGCAAGCTCGCGGCACAGCGGCTGCACGTCCACGCGAACACGCTCACCTATCGCACCAAGCGCATCGAGGAGCTGCTGGGCGGGTCGCTCCTCGACGGCGAGTTCTGCTTCCGGGTGCAGCTCGCGCTCAAGCTGCTGCCGCTGTCCTCTCTCGGCCGCAACGATCCCGCAACCGATGTGCGCCACGGATCGTGAGGATGTCACAGATCCGCGGTCGTTCCTGCTGATACAGACCGATGGTTCGAGCCCGGATGCTGGACTACTCTCACACGATCCGCTCCGCCCACCCTGCCGCCAGAGAGGGACACATGCGCAAGGGCACATCGATCCTGCTGACCGCGACCGTCGCGGCATCGATCATCGCACCCGTCGCGACCACCGCCCAGGACCAGACCCAGCTGGTGATCCTGTCACCGGACGCGGTGGCGGCCCTGGACACGGAGGCGCCGGGCACGCTCGTGCTCGAGAGCATGGCTGCCCTGGTCAACCTCATGGAGCCGCTCGTCGAGTTCGCGCCCGCGGGCACGCAGAGCGAGGGCGGTGTCGAACAGCTCGACTTCAACACGTTCGAAGGCCGGCTCGCGGAGTCATGGGAGTACGACCCGGACACGATGACCTACCGGTTCCACCTGCGACCCGGCGTCATCGGCTGCAGCGGCAACGAGTTCACCGCGGACGACGTCGTGTACACGTTCGCGCGTGCCAAGTCCGCGTCGGGGACCCTTGGCCCGCTCGGCTGGTTCATGTTCAACACGGGCGGTGTCGCGGGCTTCACACCGGACGTGCTGGCGCCCGACGCGGATCGCAGCCTGGGTGACGAGGTCACCAAGATCGACGACCACACCGTGGACATCAAGGTGTCCAGCGAGCGACGCCTGTTCCTGCCGGTCCTGACCGACTTCTTCACCTTCATCTGGGACAGCACGGAGATGCAGGCCCACGCGACCGAGGCGGATCCCTGGTCCCACGAGTACGCCACGAACACGAATGCGCCCAGCTTCGGCGCCTACTGTCTGGAGTCGTGGACCAAGGGCTCCGAGTTCACGGCCGTCGCCAACCCGAGCTACTACCGCGGCCCCGCCGAGATCGATCGGGTCGTCTTCCGCAAGGTGCCCGAGACCGCCAACCGCATCGCCGCGCTCCAGGCCGGTCAGGCGCACATCATCCAGAACCTGACGCCGCGGGACTACGAGTTCCTGCGCCAGGCCGGCAACGGCGTGGGCGTGGACAGCATCGTGGGCAACCAGTTCCTGTTCCTGGGTCTGTCCTGGAACATCCCGCCCTTCGAGAACGAGCTGCTGCGCCAGGCATTCGCGTATGCCATCCCCTATGACCAGATCCTGTCCACGGGCTATGTCGGTCAGGCGACCAAGTGGGAGGGCACCGTCCCCTCGACCTATGTCGGCTTCCACAGGACGGACGCCCAGTACACGACGGACCTGGAGAAGGCGGCCCAGCTCCTCGAGGAGGCCGGCTTCCCCGGTGGCGCGGGTCTGGACCAGTTCCCGGGCGTGCTTCGGCTGGCCTACGTGGCCGAGCGCGAGGCCACCCTGGGTCCCATCGCCACGCTCATCCAGTCCTCGTTCCGCGAGATCGGGGTGGAGCTGGAGCTGGACCCGTTGCCGCAGGCGCAGTTCGCGGACCGGGTGTTCTCGAAGCACGACGTGGGCATGTTCCTCGACGACCAGGACAAGCCCGACCTGCCCACGGCGGAGTACGCCCTGGGCCCGTTCATGACCACGGGCGGACCCGGCAACTACACCCTGTACTCCAACCCCGAGGTGGACGCCTACTTCCCGGCGGTCTACGAGGAGACCGATCCCGACCGGCAGAACGAGCTGCTGGCCGAGATCCAGGAGATCCTCATGGCCACCCCCAACTGGCTGCCCATCGCGGAGTACGCCACGCAGTGGGGCGTCCGGGACGGCGTGAGCGGCATCACGTGGCACCCTGACCTCCAGCTCCGCTGGCACGACATCAAGGTGGAGCAGTAGTCCACCTCCCCAGGGCCCCGGTCGAGCCTCCTCCCGACCGGGGCCCATCACATCGCCGGTGATCGCCGGCACGGAGAACGACATGGTGGGTAGCCTCGGCCGGACGATCCACATCGACCGGGACCGGACCTACAACGGGCACGGCCGCGAGCTGCCCCCCATCGCGACCATCGACAGCGGCGACGTGCTCGAGCTCGACCTGGTGGACTCGTCGGGGGGACAGTTGCACCCGGGCTCGACCGTCGCCGATGTCCCCGGCCTGGACATCAGCCGGGCCAACCCCACCCTCGGGCCGATCCTGGTCCAGGGCGCTCGACCCGGTGATGTCCTCCAGGTGGACATCCTCGAGGCACGTCCGCAGACCTGGGCCTACACGGTCCAGTTCCCGGGCAACGGCATCCTGCCGGACCTCTACCCCGATCCCTGGATCCACATCTGGCACATCGAGGATGGCGAGGGCTGGTTCCGGGACGACATCCGGGTCCCCCTCCAGCCCTTCCCGGGTGTGCTGTGCACCGCCGCTGCGGTGGATCCGCCGCACCCCGCCACGCATGTGCCCATCCGGGTGGGCGGCAACCTCGACCTCAAGCAGCTCGTCGCTGGGTCGTCCATCTACCTGCCCGTCGAGGTGGAGGGCGCCCTCATGTCCATCGGCGACCCGCACTGGGCGCAGGGTGACGGCGAGGTGTGCGGCAGCGCCATCGAGGGTGCCATCGACTGCACGGTCCGGGTGACCATCCGTCGTGACCTGTCCATCGACGGACCGGAGCTGGACGTGCCCGGTCCCCTCGAACGAGCCTCGGCCGCAGCGGCCGGCTATCACGTGACGACGGGTATCGGACCCGATCTGCGTCGCGCGGCACGTGACAGCGTGGCACGCATGATCGAGTACCTCGTTGCGCACCGGGACGTCGATCGCCAGGAGGCGTACGCACTGTGCTCGGTCGCCGTGGACCTGCGCATCAGCGAGGTGGTGGACGCGCCGAACTGGGTCGTGTCCGCATTCCTGCCCAACGACCTGTTCCGGGCCTGATGGGGCCTCGTCCGACCGGCGACCGGGAGCGCCGGGTGGCACGCCCATGACCGCGCTCCGGCGGCTGGGTGTGGGCGTCATCCAGGTCATCGCCATCAGCATCCTGGTGTTCCTGCTGATGCGCTTCCTGCCCGCCGATCCGGTGGGCCGGCTGGTGGGCTTCACGGCGTCACCCGAGACCATCGCGCTCACCCGCGACAAGCTGGACCTCGACGAATCGCTGCCTGACCAGCTGCTCATCTATCTGGGTCTGCGCGAGGGCTCGCAGGGTCCGGGTCTGCTCCAGGGTAGTCTCGGCAGGTCCTGGAACACGGGTGCCCCGGTCCTCGACCAGATCGTCCAGTACCTGCCCGTGACGCTCGAGCTGCTCCTGCTGTCATTCGCCGTGGCGCTGCTGGTGGCGGTGCCCCTGGGGGTGATCGCCGCCGTGCGTGGCTCGGGCAAGCTGGATGGTGCCATCCGGACATACGGTCTGTTCGCGGGTGCCCAACCCGAGTTCTGGTGGGGCCTCGCCTTCATCTTCCTGTTCTATGTCACGTGGCACATCGCGCCGGCGCCCATCGGCCGGCTGGACTTCCTGACCACGCCGCCGCCGCGCGTGACGGGCATGCTCACCATCGACAGTCTCCTGGCGGGTGACATCGCGGCCTTCAAGGATGCGCTGGCACACCTCGTGCTCCCGGTCCTGACGCTCGCCTTCGTGCTCACCGGACCCATCATCAAGATGGTCCGCCAGAACGTGGCCAAGGCGATGTCCTCGGAGTACGTGCTGTACGCGCGTGGCTGCGGTCTGCCCACACGCCAGATCGCGTCCTACACGTTCCGCAACAGCCTCGCGCCCTCCATCACGCTCATCGCCATCCTGTTCGGGTACATGCTGGGTGGCGCCGTGCTGGTGGAGCAGGTGTTCTCGCTGGGCGGCCTCGGCCAGTGGGCGGTCAGCTCCGTGCTCTCGTTCGACTTCCCGGCCATCCAGGGCATCGTCCTGGTGATCACGGTCGGGACGCTCATCACGCTGCTGCTCGTGGACCTGCTGCATGCGCGCATCGACCCGCGGGTCGCCCGATGACCGGACAGGTGGCACCCATCGCACCCCCGGCGCCGGGTCGCTGGCGTATCGCCGCCCGGACCACGCGCTCCCCGATGCTCATCCTGGGCAGCGCCATCGTGATCGTGGCGGTCGCCCTCGCGGTCGTCGGCCCGGTCATCGCGCCCTACGATCCCATCGAGCCGACACCCGATGTGCTGGTGCCACCGCCATCGCTGGGCGACGTGCCGTCACTCATCGCGCAGACCCTGGGTGGCTCCCTCGAGCGGCCGGTCCACTGGTTCGGCACCGACCAGACGGGGCTGGACATCTTCTCGCGGGTGCTCGCGGCGCCCCAGGTGGATGTGCTCATCGGTGTCGCCGCGACGGCGCTCGCGCTCATCCTGGGGACGTTCCTCGGTCTGCTCGCCGGATACTTCAGAGGCCGCAGCGCAGGGATCATCGCGCGGGCATCGGACGTGTTCCAGTCCATCCCCATCTTCGTGCTGGCCATGATCGTGGTGGTGTTCACGGGCCGCAGCACGGGCGCCATCATCCTCACGCTCGCCGTCCTCTACACGCCCATCTATCTGCGTCTCACCAGCAGCGAGGTGGCGGCCCAGGCCGCACGTCGCCATGTGGAGGCCTCACGGGCAATCGGCAACCGGGAGCTGGTGACCGCCTTCCGCCACGTGCTTCCGAACGCGATGACACCGGCCCTGGTCCAGGCGTCCGTGACCGTCGGCTGGGCCATCCTGTTCACCGCGGGTCTCACGTTCCTGGGGGCCGGCGTCCGTCCGCCCACCGCCGAGTGGGGTGGCATGATCGCGAGCGGCGCCAACCTGCTCATCCTCGGCCAGTGGTGGCCCTCGGTGTTCCCGGGTATCGCCATCTCCATCACGGTGCTGGGTTTCGCCATCGTGGGTGACCGGCTGGAGGCGCGCTTCCGTGTCTGACGATGCCGCCACGCCGGCCGATGCCGCCACGCCGGCAGGGATCGGCACACCGTCCGCGGCGCCCCACGTCCCGCAGCCCCCGGGTGAGGTCCTGCTGGAGGTCGCGGGTCTCCAGGTGGAGTACCCGGGCGAGCCCGCGCCCATCCAGGCGGTCCGCGCGTTCGACATGGTCATCCGTGCCCGCGAGTTCGTGGGGCTGGTGGGCGAGAGCGGTTCCGGCAAGTCGACGGCCGCGCTCGCGCTCATGGGGCTCGTGCGCGCACCGGGCCGTGTCGTGGCGGGTCGTGTCCAGCTGCGGGGCCGCGACCTGCTGGGTCGCGCCGACGCCGACCTGCGATCGGTCCGCGGCCGCGAGATCGGCCTCATCACGCAGGATGCCCGCGCCGCGCTCAACCCCCTCGTCCGGATCGGCGACCAGGTGGCCAACGTCGTCCGGGCGCACGCCAACGTGGATCGCGCCACCGCACGGCGTCGCGCCATCGACGCGCTGCGCCAGGTGGGCATCCCCGATCCGGAGCGTCGCGCGCGCGCCTACCCTCATGAGCTGAGCGGCGGGATGGCGCAGCGCGTGCTCATCGCGATCGCCACGGTCCACGACCCGGTGCTGCTGATCGCCGACGAGCCCACCACCGGTCTCGACGTGACCGTCCAGGCGCAGTTCCTGGACACGCTCCAACGGCGCGTCCAGGACACCGGCTCCGCGGTCCTGTTCGTCACGCACGACCTGGGCATCGTCGCCCAGTACTGCGACCGGGTCGCGGTGATGCTCCAGGGGGAGATCGTGGAGCAGGCGGATGTGCGTGCCATCTTCACGGCTCCCAGCCATCCCTACACCCGGGAGCTGGTGGATCTGGCGCGTGACGGGGATGTCCCGGCTCGGCGTGCCCGCCACGCGCGCGCCACGGGCGACGTGCCAGGCGTGCCCGGGGCCATCAGCGAGATGCGCACGGCCGCTGCCGGTACGACCGGGTCCGCCGGGTCACGAACCGGGGCCGCCCCGGGCGGACGGCTCGCGGGGACCCAGTCGTGACCCCCGTGCGGACGCCGGGCGAGGATGCGGTCGTGGTCCCCGTGCTGGAGCT